>WQSY01000024.1 GCA_009787585.1 Candidatus Bathycorpusculum sp.
GTGTGTTTTTTTTGGATGTTGAGGTTATGAATTGTTTTAGTTCTTTGCGTTGTTCGTCTGTTAGTTTTATGGAGTATTTTTGCCTATTCATAATGCAAACTTTCTGATGTCATACTACACAGCATCAGATATTCAAACTCAAGTGTTTTAGCTGAGTCACTGTACTAGTTGCATTCCAACTCTATAAGCGATGTATCCATTAGAAAGTGCTGTTAAAAGACTATTGAAGAGAAATTTTCCACTGCTACCAAAAGATGTAGCATGCCATTCTCCATATGTGACTACGCCTGTTACAGGTGTGCTATACGGTGTTTCTCCGGGGTTAGCATACATGCCAATAGCCCACATGGGATCGGATCTCGTTGGTGTTTGTGGGTCTGTTATTGGTGTTTGTAGGTATTTTGGAGGTACTTTTATCCATGTTGTATCATCGTATTGTAGCCAGATTTGGGGAGTGTTGGGTTTTAATGCGCCGGTTTGATAGTCAATGGTTGTTGTTGTGCAGTTAGTTATGGCTGATTTCATGTCAATTATTGTTGGAGAGTTTGGATCGGGGAGTTCATCGTCTAGTGAGGTTAATTGTTTTCCACTGTACTTTAGGTCTATGACTACGCAGATATCATTTTTGTAGAGTTCTTTTGCCGATGGAAGATTTGGCCATTGTTTCTCAATTTGAGCCGTTGTTAAAGGAATTTCTTGGCCAAGATCAGCAATAACATCATCTATAGGGCTATTTATGGCAGTTGCAGCAAATAGTTGTATTGACGAAAACGCAAGTAAAGACATCAAAAATATTGCACTAATTTTTAATACATGTTTGTTCATTTTTACATCTTTCCTGATATAATATCATCACTAGTACTAATAGCGAAAGCAGTATTTAAGTTTTCGGAATAAGCCAGTTATATCCTGAATTTTACAGGTTTTTGTAATATACCGTTTGTTTAGGTGGAGCATGCAGTGAGATTGTCGAAGGGGATTTTAAGGGTTTCAAGAATGGTACACAGCATCTTTGTTAAGGGCGTGATCATTTGAGTTTGATCAACCAAAGTTACTACACAAATCTTTTCAAGCTCCAAAAGAACCCTCTCAAAAGTCAAACGCTAAGAGTGTTATTGAATAAAGTAATCAGTTATTGTAATGACGCTCATAGATCACACGTTATATCAAATGCACCATGCAGACAGTATGTAGTAACGATTCCTCAACCTGCTGACATTGCCTTTAGAACTACAGACATATTGCAAAAACTTAATTATATGCTCACAATTCTTTTATTGCGGTGTATTATCGATGACAAGTAATAAGGTGAACATGTTTGTTACATTTGTGCTACTTTTCTTTTGCATAAGTGGCTTGTTTGCAATTGTCTTTAATTCTGTGTCAGCCTCAAAAATAGTTGCAGACTCTTGGAACACAAAAACTCCAATGAATCAAACAAGATATAATTTGGGCGTTGTTACGGTTGATGGAAAAATTTATGCTATTGGCGGTTACACCACGGAGTATGCTACAGATGAGAACAACTTTGGCGCTATTTTAGTTGATGTTAAAGAGCGCTATGAACCTCTGACAAGACCTGTTAAGCAGTCAACACCAGATAATATGCCAAATACTATTTTAGTTGGTGTCAATGAATGTTATGATCCTGTATCTGACACGTGGATTACTCTATCACCTATACCTACACCAAAAGCCGGTTTTGCTATTGCTACATATCAAAGTTTAATTTATTGCATAGGTGGTGAAAATCATGCCAATACTGTGGAGGTTTATGATACTACTACTAATAGTTGGAGTACTAAAGCGTCTATACCCTCTAACACAACTAATGAGTGCCATTTACATGCAAGTGTTGTAGATAACAAAATCTTCGTTATTGACGAAGGTGATTTGCGCTTATTTATGTATGATCCAAAAACTGATGTATGGGCTGAAAAAACCCGTGTACTTGCAAAAGATGTGGCGTGGGGGAACAGTATTGTTTTAGTGACAATGGATGACAAATTGTTAGTTATTGGTGAATTCTACAGTGGATCTACTTATTCTTATGAGCGGAAAGTTATGGTTTATGATCCAAAAACTGATGTGTGGAGTGAGTTACAATCAACGGTAATAGATACATTGCATGATGCTGCTGGAGCGGCAACAACAGGGTGTTATGTTCCGCAAAGAGTTTATTTTTTGGGTGACGCTGGTAACTATGTTTATGATCCTGTTGGCAATGCTTGGTCAACTATTAAAGATCTGCCTATAAATCGCAAATGTTTTAGTGTTGCAGTTGTTGATGATACTTTATATGTAATTGGAGGTTATGCCATGCATATAGCGAGTGATGGATTTGGTTCTATTGGAATTGCAAGATCTATTTCTTTAAATGAGCAATATATACCATTTGATCATAGTACTGCTACTTCCATTTTTTCTCTAAATAACGTGGTTATATTTGCATTAATTCTATCCGTTGGTTTTGTGTGCATAATAACGTTTTTCTACTATAGGCAACGGAAAAAATCGCATGTAATATGACATAAATAGTTTTTCTTCTCTAAAAATTTGGGTGGTGCCTGCTCTTTGGTATGTCTGTTGGGTTTTTTAGTAGGGGGTTGTTGTGCATAGTTCTTGGTAGGTTGTTTGGAGTTTTGTTAGGGTTATTGTTAGGATTTGTTTGGCAGGTTTATTTCATCTATTTCTTGACAGGTTGGTAAGGCTTAAATCTCCTTGGATGTCTATGTGTTTGGACTGAAATCATAGAGTTCACCTTGTTGTTTAGGGATAACACAGGGACTCTTTTCAGTCCTAAAAAGATAGTCGATTAACATACACCACCAAAATTTTTTGCGCTACGTTTTTGTTGATGTATTTGTTTTTATATTTAATCAGCATTATACTAGATTAAAGAAATTGTGGAAGAGAGAAAGTAGATGCGTGAGTTAAAATTTTATTCCGATAACGCTGTGCCTCTTGAGATGCACAAAGTTCGTGTTGTACAGAAACTAAATTTATTGCCTATCGATGAGAGGTTAAGAGCTATTAATGAGGCGGGAAACAATACGTTTCTGCTTCGAAATAAAGACACGTTTCTAGATATGTTAACAGACAGCGGGGTTAATGCTATGAGTGATATACAGCTTAGCGCCATGATGATTGCAGATGACAGTTATGCCGGTAGTGCTACGTTTTCTAAACTGGAAAGCAAACTTCAAGAACTTTTTGGAACAAAATATGTTCTACCAGCTCATCAAGGTCGTGCCTGTGAACATATTCTTGCTAAAGTGTTTATAAAAAACGGTGATATTGTACCTACGAATTATCATTTTACCACCACAAAGGCTCATATAGGATTACAAGGTGGCAAAGTTTTAGAAGTTCATTATCCAGAGGCTCTAATAGTTGAGAGCGATAACCCCTTCAAGGGCAATATGTCTCCAGAGCTTCTAAAAAAAGTCATTGTAGAATATGGAGCGTCACGGATTTCATTTGTACGCATGGAAGCCGGTACAAATTTAATCGGCGGTCAACCCTTCTCGTTGGCTAACTTGAAAGAAATTTATAGTATTTGTAAACATCATGGTCTTCTATTAGTATTAGATGCAAGTCTTTTATCAGATAATTTGTACTTCATTAAAGTACGTGAACCTGCTTACAAAGAGGTAGATCTTAGAAAAATTACTCGTGAAATCGCTGACCACGCAGACATTATCTACTTCTCAGCTAGAAAACTAGGACATGCACGTGGTGGAGGTATCTGCACAAATAACACAGAACTTTACATGAAAATGCGTGAACTTGTACCGCTTTATGAGGGCTTTTTAACATATGGGGGCATGAGTGTCCGTGAAATGGAGGCAATCACGGTTGGTTTAGAAGAAACCATGGATGAGGATATGATAAATCAAGGACCATTATTTATCGAATACATGGTAAACGAGTTAAAACAAAGAGGAGTACCTGTAGTAACACCCGCAGGAGGTCTTGGATGCCATTTAAACGCTATGAAATTTGTACCGCATATTCCTCAATCAGAGTATCCAGCAGGTGCTCTAGGTGCAGCTCTTTTTATAGCAAGTGGCATAAGAGGTATGGAACGAGGCACACTATCAGAAGAGAGGGAAACAGATGGAAAAGAACACTACTCAAACATGGAACTCTTACGTTTAGCCCTTCCTCGCAGAGTTTTCACTCTCTCACAAATTAAATACGCAATTGATCGAATAACATGGCTCTACGAAAACCGTGACCTCATAGGTGGACTAAAATTCACAGAAGAACCCAAAGTTTTACGTTTCTTCATGGGCAGACTTACACCTGTATCTGACTGGCAAGAAAAACTAGTAACAAAATTCAAAAAGGATCTTGGCAACAGTTTATAGAACAACAAAGAAGTCTAAGACTCAAACGGGATCTATAGAGGCAAGTCACAGCCCATTTATTTTATTCAAACTTTTTTTGTGAGCAACAATAAGTAGGTTAATTGTTTGTGAAGATATTATGATTATTTGTTTTTTGGTTTTTACTTAGAAAAATGGCGTAACATTGTTATACCCTATAGTTGTTTGTGACAAGGAAAAGAGATTATTGTTATGGTACCGTTGATAGAGTTTAAGAATATTAAAAAAGAGTACGTAATAGGGGATGTAAAGATCACGGCGCTTGACAATTGTTCTTTTTCTGTTGATAAGGGGGAGTTAGTTGTTATTCTTGGGCCAAGTGGGGCGGGGAAAACGACGATTTTGAATTTGCTCGGGGGTATGGATGGGCCAAGTGATGGACAAATTTTTGTGGATAACGAGAAGGTTCATGAGTTTAGTAAGAGGCAGCTTGTGGAGTATAGGCGTAGGGATATCGGGTTTGTTTTTCAGTTTTATAATCTTGTAGGGAATTTAACGGCTCTTGAGAATGTAGAGTTGGCTTGTCAAATATGTCCTAATTCTTTTAAGCCTAAGGCTATTTTGGAGCAAGTGGGTTTGTCAGATAGGATTGCAAATTTTCCTTCGCAGTTATCAGGTGGGGAGCAGCAGCGGGTTGCTATTGCAAGGGCTATAGCAAAGAATCCGAAAATTCTTTTATGTGATGAGCCTACGGGTGCGCTTGATAGTGATACAGGGCAGCGTATTATATCCTTACTGCAGAAAACATGTAAAGAGATGAATATGACCACAGTTTTAATCACACATAATACTGTAATTGCAGATATAGCAGACAAGGTTATCAAGGTAAGAAATGGCACTGTGAAAAGTGTGCTTATTAATGAAGAGCCTAAAAAAGCTGATGAAATTGCGTGGTGAGTTATATTCTTCTCTATAAAAACACGTTGTTAAAAATTAAAAAGTCTTTAGGCAGATATATTTCGCTTTTAATCATTATAATGGTAGGGGTGGGGTTTTATGCGGGAATTCAAATGACCACACCTGATGTTATAAAAATTGCTGACACTTACTATAAGGAGCAGGAGCTTATGGATTTTAAAATTGTTAGCTCCATGGGATTAACAGATGATGATGTTTCGGCGTTAAAACTGTTGGATGGTGTAAAAGATGTTGTTGCAAGCTATTCTTTGGATGTTCAAAGTCGAGGCATGGTTATTCGTGTTCACGCTATTGAGGAAAAAGTTAACGTTGTTAAATTGTCTGAGGGGCGGATGCCCATTTTAGATACAGAGTGCGTTGCAGATAATAGGAAGCATAAGGTGGGGGATATAGTTGAGATAACAGATAAGGATATGGAGGATAAAATTAAGAATACAGAGTTTACTGTTGTTGGTTTAATTGAGTCTGCTTTGTATTTAGCGGAAGATTATGGCAGCACTACTGCTGGAAATGGCAAACTGTCTTCGTTCATTTTTATAAATAAAGATAATTTTGTTTTAGAGGCATATACTGAAATTTATATAATTGCTAAAACAGGTAATGGAATTGCCGCGTATTCTAATGAATATAAAGTTTTTACAGTAAAACTTGATGAAGAAATTAACAGAATAAAGTCCGATAGAGAAAGTGCACGATATTATGAAATATACAACAATGCCTCAGGAATTATTGCAGAAAAAGAAACAGAGTTGAATACTCAAAAAGCAAAAGCTGAAAAAGAATTTTATGACGCAAAAAAAGAGCTGGATACAAATTCTAAAAAATTGCAAGAGGGCAAAAAAGAACTTGAAGAACAAGAGAGATTAATAACTGAAACCATTAAAACTCAAAACGAAGAGTTTGATTTAGCAAAACAACAAATTGCGAATAACTGGAAAGAAATCAATTTTGCCTTATCATACATGGGGTTAACGCAGGAAACTTTAGATTTAGCAATTGATGATTTGAATTCAACCATAGCTTACATGCAAATGCAACTTGAGGGTTTACCTGTTGACAGTATTGAATACGCCACAATTAGCAACGCAATTTTAGAGTCTTTAGAACAGTTGGAGATAGTAATGCAGCTAAAAAGTGGCATAGACACTTTAAGTGTGCAGGAGAGACAATTAGATGAAGGAATTGCCCTCTTCAATACAGAAATGGAGAAAGCAAAAAAAGAGATAGAGAACGCAAAAAACGAAATTTTGACTAATGAGAAAAAATTAAGCGATGGATATATCGAGTATTATAGTAATCTTGCAAAGTTTAACACAGAAATAGCTGATGCTAAAAAGCAACTTGAAGAGGCTAAAGATGAACTCTCAGACATAGACCAACCGGCATGGTACATTTTTAATCGAGACGCGGCTGTTGGATATGCAGAATTAGAGAGTAGTATTCAAATTGTTGCCACTGTGGCCACTGTTTTTCCACTTTTTTTTATTTTAATCGCTATGCTTATGACGTCAAATTCAATGGCTCGTATGATAACAGAGGAACGCGGTGAATTAGGAACCTTAACATCGCTGGGTTACAAAGATAGAAACATTGTATCGACTTATCTTCTATATGTTTTATCCGCGACAGGTATTGGTGCAGTGGCAGGTTTTTTCATAGGTTGTAACATTATACCTCAGGTAATATGGAGTAATTTTGTGTTCCGATTACCTCCGTTAGTGTTACAATATAACATGCAAACGTTTGGCATTATTTTCGCAGTTACTTTTGCACTAATGTCGGCTGTTACAATTGTTACCTGCATAAGAGAGTTAAAACAAAAACCTGCAGCTCTACTGCGGCCTCCGCCTCCAAAGCATGGACAACAAATATTTCTTGAGAAAATTTCGTTTGTTTGGAGACGGCTCTCGTTTACTTGGAAAGTTACCATACGCAACATGTTTCGTTATAAAAAACGTGCCTTTATGACTATTGTAGGAGTTGCAGGCTGTGCTGCTTTGTTGCTTACCGCGTTTGGAATACATGACGGCATAAGTGGCATTGGACAAAAACAGTACGGCGATATCATACAGTATGACAATATGATAATATTAAAAACTGAAACAAATGCAATAGATAAAGAGTTAAAAACGTTTTTAGACTCTCAACAAATCACAGATCCACTTTTAATAAGGCAAAGTGCATATAAAATTGAAATAAACAAAAAAACACTTGAGACCTACTTAATTGTGCCACAGAATAATGAAGGATTTGAAAAATATTTTAACTTAAAAAATTCAACAACAAAAAATCATCTTACCTTAAACGATAACGATGTTGTAATTACTCAAAGAATCGCCAAAGTATACAAAATAGGCAATAACGATGTTATCACAATTAAAGACACATCCAACAACCGATACAATTTAACTATAACAGGAGTAGCAGAAAATTACATTTCAAACTATATTTATATTAACGCTCAAACATATGAAGAACAAATTGGAAAACAGGTAACTTTTAACACCATTGTTTCAAATAATAAAGCAGAAGACATTTCATCGTCAGAGTTAACGGAGAACTTTATTGACAGCGGCTTTGCCATAAATATGTTCTTCTCAAAAGATGGTATAGAAAGTGTACGCAATCATCTTGACAATTTAAGCGGCGTAATTATCCTTATACTAGTTGTTTCCTCGATTCTAGCCATTGTTGTACTATACAATTTAACGGCTATAAATATAAGTGAACGAACACGCGAAATTGCTACTCTTAAAGTACTGGGTTTTCGTGACAGCGAAACAAACGCCTACATTTATCGTGAAGCCATCATACTAACAACTATCAGCATAGCCATAGGCATGGTCATAGGAATTCTTCTACACACATTCATATTAGACTTAATTGAAATCAACGCCATATCACTATACAAAAACATAAACTGGATCAGCTTTATCATGTCCGGCACAATCACCATGGCAATATCCATCCTCATGCAAGCAATAACCTATTTTAAACTAAAAAAAATTGACATGATACAATCACTAAAAAGTGTAGAATAAACACCTCCAATTTTTACGAGCACACATCAGAACACCATATAGACTACATTGTACATAACTAACGATATCACTACCATGAAAAGACCATCTAAGGGAGTGTGTGTAACTAAATAACTTTTTACAGTTGGACATTAGAGTGGGAGTAACATTGTAATAGTTTATTCTTCTATGAAAACCCGTGTATATGCGCTAATGTGAGTTATTTTTGTCAAATATTTGCAACTGTTTTCAATAACCACTTCGTAACTATAAAAATTATTTTGTAACGATCCCTTAACACAATTATCAACTGTGCATAAGATACCCATTCTGTGTTGGATTTAGCAAGAAGAGATTATTTTTCATTTTCACTTCAACTAGCCTCTCACCTCTCAGGCAATGTCGTATGAGCTTAGTGTTTATATTCTGTTTTTATTTGTTAGAGGTCTTAAAATGTATCTGTGGTAATTAGTCATGAGTTACAAAAATCGTATGTGTCCAAAAGTTAGTAAAGGCGAAATTAGTGTTTTTTCTGCATTAAGCAGTGCAGGGTTAACTGCGGGTATGGTTACTCAGCAGCCCATCATTTTAAAAGCTACAATACCGGATTTTTGTTGGTTTGAACTTAAAAAAGCTGTTTACCTTGACGGTATACAAGTTCATAGAAAAGATAAACAACAACAAAAAGATAACGAAATCGTAGATCTACTAGAACAGCGAGGGTGGGATGTCCTACGTATCCCCTATGAACCCCCGTTAACAGGTCCAGAAGTACGAGAAATCACAGAAGCTATAAGGCAATTCATTGGTTTAAACGAGGAATAAGGTACGTCTCACATAAGATCAGGTGTCCTGTAGGCGAGTTTGTTACGGTATTTGTTTTGTGAGTTCAGCTATTTGTGCGCGGAATTTTTCGCGCATTTTAGTGAAACGCATAGCTGCTGATGGATGAACAATCTCAAAGTATTCTATACCAGCTATGCGTGGGGTTTCTTTTGCGCTTGCACCAAGTAGTACAATGATTTTTGGTTTTATCAGTGTAATTTCTTGGATTAAATATGGTATGCATAGAGAAACTTCTTCAGGACAGGGTTTGCGGTTTTCGGGTGAGGTGTGTTTAACAATATTTGTAATGTAGACTTCTTTGCGGTTTATACCAAATTCGGTGAGTGTTTTTGTTAGAAATTTTCCTGCTCGACCAACAAAGGGTCTACCTGTTTGTTCTTCTTCAGCGCCAGGGTTTTGGCCAATAAACATAACTTTAGCATTTGCAGGGCCTTCACCTGGAACACCATGCAAAGCGTTTTGCCATAAACTGCACTTCTGGCATGTTTTAACTTGCGAGGTAATTTCTTCTATAGACATGATAATCAACAGCCACTTTGGTTACATATTATAAGTAGGTGTTCTTAAAAATTCGCATCTCAAAGTTAATTCGGTCAATAACTGTTTGCACATGTTGGTAATTTTTTGTATTGTTGAGTTAGTTTTCTGCTTTTATGTAAAGTTCAAGTAGATCGCGTTTAAATTGCTCAGGGTTATCTCTGTAAGCAGAGTGTTTTGCATCTTTATAGATAACTAGTTTAGAGTTAGCTATTTTGCATGCTAAGGTGCGCATGTCTTCGCTAGCTATCATATCGTCTTCTGAGCCCCAGATTATTGTAGAGGGAAAATTGAAGTGGGTATAAGTTTGGATAAGGTTTTCGTCTAAAGCGTGGGCGGGGCCAATTAGTACTAGACCTTTTGTTGGGAATCGGGAAGCGAAGTGCAGAGCCATGTTGCCGCCGATGCTAGCGCCGACTAATACGGGTGGGATGGGGCCGCCGAAAATGTGTTCTATAGCGTCATAGGTGAATGTTACGTTTTTTTCTATGTCACGTGTTTTGGGTTTACATACGCTTTTTTCGCCATAGGGCATATCAAGGGCAAGATAAGGAACTCGTTTAGCGTCAAGCAAATCAGCTACACCTATGCGTTGCCAAATTTCTATATTATTACCTAAGCCATGTAGAAAAACTATGGGAATTCCTGGCACTTTGTTAACAAGTGTAGAACATTTGTAACCGTTAAGGTTTAATTTTTTCTCCATATCAACACCTAATTATTATTAACAGGATAACTCATAAAATTTTATATTGCTATTAAATTTGTTATAGAAGGTATTAGCATTTTTGAGGTTTATTTGTTTTTACGGGTTTTTGAGAGTGATTTATGTAGATTAGTTTGGATATTGTTTAGTTTGTTTATTGACTGTTGTTATTAGTTATTATGTGCTGTTATGTTAGTAAACGTATTGATGTAGATTTGATTTTACTATGTTTATACCGGGATGGTCAAATGGTTGATTGTTAAAAATATCCATAAGAGGTGAGAAGGCTATTATAGCGATAGCTAAGGCTATGATAGTAATTATTAGTATACTTATTGTGATTAATAGAAGAGTTTCTTTATGTGAAGAGTTATTGTATGTTTTTTCAGAGGTGCTTTCTTGTATCAGAGTTGTTGATGGCGGGCTTATAGGTGTAAGGGGTTGTGGAGTTATAGTTATTGGTCCGGTTGTTGGTGTTCCGCATTTGTAGCAGTATTTTGCGTCATTGGCTATTTGGGTGTTGCAATTTCGGCAATAGAGTGTATCTGTTGTTGTGAGCGTTTTTGGTGTTCCACAACTGTAACAGAATTGTGCATCATCGGCTAGTTTTACGCCGCAGTTTCGACAGTAAGACATAGTTTAACCTATATAGAATTTGTTTGAGAACTATTTTAAGTCTTGCCTATTGTTTATGGTCAAGTTGATTTTTGTTAGATAGTAATTTTAATAATAAGGTTGTTGATGTTGATGACGTTGGAGTTGTTAATAGTTTGCCGGATAAAGTTTTGGTTACCTCCGCTTGGCCTTACATTAATGTAATACCACATCTTGGAAATCTAGTAGGTTCTGTTTTGTCTGCAGATGTTACTGCTCGTTATTATCGTTTGAAAGGTGATGAAGTAATATTTGTTAGTGGTTCAGATGAGCATGGCACACCTATTGAAGTGGAGGCATTAAAACAGGGCATAACACCTAAGGAGTTAACGCAGAGAAATCATGGCAAGGTCTCTGAGCTTTTTCAAAGATGGGGAGCCTCATACGATAATTACACTTTTACGGAGAATTCGATACATAAAGAGTTTGTTCAGAAAACTCTTTTGGAAATTCAGCAGAATGGCTATATTTTTGAGCAACAAACACAAATGCTTTACTGTGAGCATGATCAACGTTTTCTGCCAGATCGGTTTGTGGAGGGAAAATGTCCTCATTGCGGCATGGAGAAAGCCAGAGGGGATCAGTGTGACTTGTGCGGTAAGCTTTTAGAGCCTACCGCGTTAGTGGAGCCGTATTGTATAATTTGTAAAAATAAGCCTATTGTAAAGTCAACTAAGCATTGGTATATTGATCTCTCCAAACTTGCTAAACCGTTAAGTGAATACATTGAGGCTAATCAGCAGTTACCTGCTAATGTAAAGAGTTTTAGTTTAAACTGGATTAAAGAGGGATTAAAACCTAGGGCCGTTACACGTGATGTTGAATGGGGTATTTCTGCACCGTTTAAGGGCGCGGAGGGTAAAACTATCTATGTTTGGATAGATGCCGTGTTAGGTTACATCTCAGCTGCTATAGAGCAGTCACAACGTATGGGGCAACCTGAAAAGTGGAAAGAGTTCTGGTTAAATAGTCAGGCTAAAACACTTTATTTTGTAGGCAAAGACAACATTCCCTTTCACACTATTATCTTGCCTGCATTACTTTTAGCGTCTGGTAAGGGCTACAATTTACCATGGAGTGTTTCAGCAACAGAGTTTCTACAGTTCCGTGGTCAGAAAGCCTCGAAGAGTCAACGTGTGGGCATTTGGATAGATGAAGCCTTAGAAATGTTCCCCGTAGATTACTGGCGTTTCTTTCTAATATCAACCCGTCCGGAAAGTAAAGATACTAACTTTACCTGGAGTATATTTGTAGATAAAATTAACGCCGATTTAAATGATACCTTTGGCAACTTTATACATCGCACCTTATCGTTTATAACCAGTAAATTCGACGGCACCATACCCTCGCCTACGAAGCTTGAAGCAGATGATCAAGCGGTACTAGATGCGATTAAAGAAAAAGTAGAACAAGTCGCTAAAGAAATTGAAGCGGGCTGGTTACAATCCGCAGCAAATACATTAATCAGTATAAGTCGAGTGGGAAATCAGTATTTAAACACTAAGGAGCCCTGGAATATTATGAAAACAGACAGAGAAAAAGCAGGCACCATATTTTATGTAGTTGCCCAAGTGGTTAAAGCCGCCACTGTTGTTGCTGCGCCATTTATGCCGCAAACAGCAGAGCAACTCTGGCAGGCACTGCAGTTACCTGGAAACGTCTGTAAATGGAGTGAGGCAACCATACCTATTGAGGCAGGTCATACAATTTCTAAGCCCAGCCCATTCTTCCATAAAGTTGAAACTGATGAAGCAAAACTAGATGAGCAATTATCAGAAATTCGTATAAAACTGGGCACTCTATCAAAATAGTCGTATCTCTAATTTTATCTACTTTAATAAAATCACGTTAGGTATCTTGAGGATTTATTTAACGTTTCTAAGGGTAAGTAGAACATATAGTTAGGCTAGAGATATTAAATGGTAAATGTTTGAAAGCATGGTTATAGAAGATGACAATTCAAATTCGCGCTGACCTCCATGTGCATACAACGTATTCAAATGATTCTTTTATTACACCAAAAGAGCTTGTATTTTATGCTAAAAAAAAGGGTCTTAACGCTGTTGCGGTAACGGATCATGATTACTGGGAGGGGGCAGTTAAAATTGCCAAAGAAGTTAAAGATTTTTTGGTGATTCCAGGTATGGAGGTTTCCAGCAGTGAGGGTCATATTGTTGCATTGAACATTAAAAAGTTTATACCACAGGGTTTAACGGCTGTTGAAACGGTTGAACATATTCATAATGCAGGCGGAGTGGCAATTGCGTGTCATCCATATGTTTACTTTAAAGGTTGTCTAAGAAATGCTGTTTGTGACGTGTTTGATGCTATAGAGGTAATTAATGCAAGGGCCTTTCCGTTTAAGAGCAGTGTTAAAAAGGCCATGGATGCCGCAGAAAAATTTAAGCTCTCGCAGGTGGCAGGTACTGATGCGCATTATGGTCCGCAAATTGGTTTTGGTTACACAATTATAGATGTAGAGGAAGCAACAGTGGAAGCAGTTACCAAAGCTATTGTTGCGGGTCATTGTCAAGCTCATGGGCAACAAGTACCTATTGTGCTTAATGTGCAACAACAAATTCAAAGGCTAAAACGTATGGTAAAGAAAACAGCTGCAGAACTAAGTTAACTCACTTTAAAGATTAAGGCACTGTGTAAAAATAATTTGCAATATTTTTGGTGTGTAATACGTTCAATTATACGTTTTGCCCATGCAAACGATCGCAAGTTAATTATGCACAGTTCCTAATGCATCTACTACGGCTGGTGCTTTACGGGTTAATTATTTGTTCTAATAGCTTTTTAGGGTCTACTTTTAAGTCGTTAAAAGCTAATTCATCTGGTTTTAAACCTAAGGCTAAACCTAACAGTTGGGGATAGTGTAATATAGGGATGTCGTATGTTTCGTTGTAGAGTTTTGCTATCCGCATCTCGTTTGTGTCATACATTATATGGCAAAAGGGGCAGATAGTTATTAAGGCTTGGGCCTGAACAGCTTTTATGTGGTCAAGCTTGTCTCTTGCAAGTTGCAGAGCAAATTTATCGTTAATGCCAGCACTTGGTGCACCACAACATTCAGTTTCGTCCACATATTCTAAGCAGGTAGCGCCGGTTGCGTTAATTAGCATTTTTAGTATTTGAGGGTTTTCGGGGTCATCAAAGTTGTTGAATTGTTTAGGGCGTAAAAGGTGGCATCCCGTGTGTTCGGCAACTGTTAGATTTGTTAAAGGTTTAGTAACAGCTGCTTTGATTTTATCTATACCGATATTTTCTTTTAAGAATTGCAGAAGGTGTTTAGTTTCTGTTGTACCTTTGAATTCTAAATTTACTTCTTTTAGATGTTCATTAACGTGTTGCCTTAACGTGTTGTCTTCTTTTAAGAGTTTGTTGACTTTTTTTAGAGTTCCAGCGCATCCGGTGCACAGTGTTAGAATATTTGAACCTTGTTGTTCTGCATGTGCCAAATTTTTGGCCGCTAAAAGAAGCATTACCTCATGATCAATAGCATCAAGGGGTAAACCGCAACAGTTGAATTCAGGCATTTCAACTATTTCTATGCCAAAGTAGGCAAGAATTTTTCGTGAAGACACTTCATAACTGGAGACCCTGTAAGGTATTGCGCAACCTAAGAAAAAAAGATAGTTATTGCTTGAGGCCATTTGGAACTTCTCCGTATAGCTGGATTTTTTTGAACATTTTTGTGTTTTTTAAGAGTCTATAGAGATTTTCGGTATTACATTTAGGTAAGGGCGGTAAATTCTGTGTTTCACGTTTTTTTATACGTGACTCTGGAATTTTATAAGCATAACCTGAGTCAAAAATTGCTCCAATTTGGTCTTTAAACACCTGAGGTATACAACCGGTGTCTATAGCTAAGTTACGAAAGACACGAATTACACTAGCCACCTCAATGCCCTGAGGACACCTATCAGAGCACTTAAAACAAGCAGCACATAACCATAAAGTGTCATTGTTTAACACACGATTTTTTAAGCCAAGTGTTGCCATGCGAATAAGAGTGCGGGGCCTGTAATTATCACTGTAGCGGGCAATTGGGCAATCACTTGTACAAGTGCCACATTGAAAACATTTGAGAAAATTTTCGCTACCAGATAATTTTACAAGTTCATACTTAAACTGGGAGTCTATTTCAGAAGTCTTTATCGACTGATTTTCTAAACAAGTTTGAGAACAGATATTAGACGACTCAGTCATAAGCTCACCCAAGCAATAATTCTTTAATGTAACAGATGCTTAAGAACATTTTAGAGCAAACAGAGTAGTTGAAAGTTAAAAAGAACTAGTTAAAGTAACGCTATTGTTGCCTGTAAGTTTTAGGGTCACGAAGATTCTGTATGGGTGAATCATCTGTGTAGCCCTGCTCAGTTTGAACTTTCCGTTTTGTAACAGTTTCGGAAACTTTAGCTTGACACTCTTTACTGCTAAACTCTACACTGTTACTAAGCTTGGAAATATTTCGGCCAAGCCTACGTTCACCAATAGTTTTAGTACATTTACCCATATTACTCACAGGCATAAATAAAACAGTCTAAGATTTAGCTGTTTGGAACAAAAACCCAACAAAGAACAAGCGATTTCGGCACAAATTAATTAACCATTACTAACAATCACCATCCACTATCCACGCCAACACTATAAACCAACCCATCATCAACCTAACAATACTTACAAAGTCAATACCTCACTACATTCAGACAACAAACCACAGCCACACAAACTCACACAAAGTATGTATTTAGCTTTCAGTGAAACTAAGTCTTAGTTCGTTTATTTTTGGTTAGTTTTTAGAATTTTATGATGATTTTGTGTAGAAAACGTGATGTATACTTGTTTATGTATGCACACTTTAATAAAATCATGTGGCTAAATACGTGCCACATAAAGAAGGTAACTAATTACATAAATTTGTTAACTATAAAAAATACTATGACTTTAATTATAGATATACCACAACAGCACTATTAAGAGTAGATTTCACAACACACATTTGGCATAAATGGTTGTGCATCCAAAGGGAAATCATGCAATAGTTCCAAAGAGGTCTCAAAGCTATCCATACCCATAATATCTCCTGTTTGACCAACCTATTTGCGGTTCGGGGATAACTGCACCAAATCCGCCGGTTGCGTTACGACTTAAACCAAGGGTTACCTTGAAACGGTAAAAAAGGCTCATATACAGGGACGGTTTTGAAACTTTTAGCTCCTTTGGAATTTCGTCATTGTTGCATAGAAAAATATGGATACCCTGATTTTGATAACGTAATAAAATGTGTGCTAAATCTTCTTGAATTCTTGCAGAGCGTACAATAATTTTTTGAATACCGTTTTTCAACAGCAAAGACGCGGAGGGCATGTCCTGTGGAAAAACACACCAACGGTTATCATATTTGCCCGGCTCTTTTCCTTGTCCTGTCATTCGGTTAGAATCTAATAGAAATACCGGTGGAGCATCCGCTCTAATATTTAATGCAAACAATATATCGGCTCCCTCTTGCAACGCTTCGGCAATGCCCTGTACATCTACAATCATTGAAAATTTTGAATTACCGTATACTCCGTTATACAGAGGAACCGGTCTATACCCGCACTGTGCCAAAACCAGTCCTTCGTCAACACTTTCTTTTCCGGGTAAATCTACAATAACAGCCGCATTATAATCAAACATATGTATATGGTCAGCATTAGACGTTTTTAACTCACAATTACCATCATTATTATTACAGGGTAAACTTGCAAACAGCACAGGCTTTGTCCATTGTGTCCACAAAACGTTATCTGGAGCCCAAATCTTATACATGTTCATTCTGTCTTTCATTACACGCTCTCCTTTGATACCAATACCGAAATATCCTCCGCGTTAGAATCTATGCGTGGATACAAGCTAATTCTTCCATAAAATCCTGCAAATTTTCCATCTATTGTAAACACGCCCAGACATAAATGATAATTTTCACCATTTATCGATTTAACAGGCGCGCTTTCAAACATTTGCTGAGAAACCCAGTTTTTTGAATCTCTACGTGCGAACTTTTCAATCTCTAATAGTTCCTTTTTGCTGATTGCCTCTTTGATTGAAATTCCTTCACCAACCCTTCCCAGTGCAGGTTTATAAATCCAATTAGTATTTTGGGGATTTACATC
Source organism: Candidatus Bathycorpusculum sp. (assembly GCA_009787585.1). Lineage (GTDB taxonomy): Archaea > Thermoproteota > Bathyarchaeia > Bathyarchaeales > Bathycorpusculaceae > Bathycorpusculum > Bathycorpusculum acidaminoxidans. The sequence continues at coordinate 17,237 of WQSY01000024.1, forward strand.
CTTTGGAGATTTTGTCTCAGGTAATAATTCTTTCCATACAGGAATTTTAATGTCTAGTTTATCCCAAATAAGCGGTAATCTTTTTGATTGGGTCAATATTGCTATTGGATGGTTACAGGATACCGTTTCACAGTCGTAATACCCTTGCCATTTCGATGTTCGTGGCAAACTGACAAGCCAGTCTAATGGGAAAAACCGAATAATACCATCTATTTCGCACTCATTTCCTTCTACAATGCTAAACGCCTTTTTATTTATCCACTTTATATGATCGGGTGCAGCAAAAACTGTGTTCATGCCGTTTTCCATGAAATGGTCGCTTAAAAACTGCATAACTTGTCTATCGTCAGAGTAGGCTGTTGCGTGAACAAAGGCTATATTTGCAACAGCTTTAGTTTTGCTTTTAAAGGCTTCAACCATTATGTTTGCAAAGTTTTCAGCGGGCCTATATCCGTCAAAATATGTACTGGTAATCTCGGGTAAAACTGATGCTTCCGCAAAACCTCCTGGTACATCACTGTTTACCTCAGATATAGCCCATCCGGTTTTAGTTGGATGAAAATCAAAACGCATCAGTCGAACATGTTTATTTCGATTATAATTTAACGTATGGCCAAGCGTGTTTCTTATTTTATCAGGCAATCCCAGTTCTTTTGCTAAAGAAAGGTTTTTTAACAGTTTTTCTTCCATAAGCATTGTTTCGCTTGACAATTGTTCAGCCCATGATTTTAGCTGTTCAACAGTTTTTGGGTCTAATATGACAACATGTTTAGAAACGGTATTATTGTCCCCAACCTGTGGATCCCATTTGTATGCTTGGAAAATAACATTGTACCGATAATCTGAATACTTATCCTCTGGAATCAGTTCAAGCCTAATGGAGTGTTTCATATATGCAGTCTCCAAAAGACTTCAAGCACTGCTCCATATATTGGGTTTTCACTTGTTGGCGGCATCAAATATACAATCGCGATCGCTATTACTATAAAGGCAACTCCCAAAAATATTGAACCAAAAATAGCGTTATTAGTTTTATTCAATTTAGCTCTATGAATATAGTAGAGCTCAACTAAAATCAAAATTCCTGCCAAAACAAGCACCGGCCAGCCGTCCATAAATTCAAATAAGGTCACAGAAAAAGAAGTCCAATCACCGGCGCATGCTCTCGCCAAAATAATTCCGCTTGCCAACAAGTAAAATCCAAACCGTATTCCACATCCAATGTCTCTCTCAACGGTAATTCGCTCAAAAGTTTTTGTGCAACTGTTGATTACAAGCCCAAGAACAAGCCATGCAACAAGACCTAAACCTCCGGTAAAAACAACACACCACCAGCCCGGTCCGTTTCCGATATTTGCACCAGAATAAATAAGAGTTAATCCAAGAAATCCACCCACGACCGCTATTAAAGCGGCTTTATTATTCAAATTCAGCGCATCGTCGAGCCATGACAAATCAAAAATACATGACATAAGCGTCACTCCAAGGAAAAGCCCGGCAAGCCCTAAAACCATATACATCGAAATGTAAAAGAAACTATTCACAACATCGAACGAAGCTAACATTTTCAAAGTAAATAAAATAATACCAAGAGAACCTATTGGCAGTAAGCCTAGTACGTATCTTACTGATTTGTTCCTGTTAAGCGGACGTTTCGAGAACAATGGCATATACCACTTAACCAAAAACCCGAAGGAACAAAATATTGACACAAAAAATATTAAAAACTCCAATAGATACAAGACATCCATAACTTTAAACACCTGCTAAACAAAATATATAATTAGTCTTTGCGATGAAAATATTTTACGAATTTCTGCCGTTAACACTTTAGGATTTAGATACTTTAAACAACAAATCTGCCAAATATTGTGAAACAGAAACTTGAACACTTCCTGTACACCTTTACGTGAACACAACTTTTTACAAAATTCTCTTTGTTTAAGCATAAAATTAGTCAAATCCGAAATCGAATGCTCATGAAATTCTGTGCAGTGTTTGACTTCTTGGGTCATATTGACGCCTGCTTGCCTATATATTGGGCAGAAAAGTATATGAAGCTATCTCGGTCAGCTTTGTTTGATTTGCTGTGAATCCTAAATTTTGCAGTTTTTTAGCGTACACAAAATATGTATATTCATTCGATTTTTTATGTAAAAATGGCATAAGCTACTACAACTCATAAAAATTTTTTACATCACAATTTTTTAAAAGTTTAATTACGTGTACGCTATTGTTAACGCACATAGGAAATAAATACAATACACTGTTAAATATCAAAATAATTGATGTTAAATACACTTATTTAGATAAAAATTCATGGCGATTCAGAATTACTTAGTGCTACGCTATTTTTCTGAAAAATTTAGGGTGAATAGTAGAAAAATTGGTGCGCATTTTCTATGTAAAAGCCTTTTTGCACTGACCATTATGAACGGTTAATCACAAACATTTTTTGATTTTCAGTACAATTCACAATCAACTATACCCAACAAAAACAGTTTCCCAAACCTAAAAAACCAAAAACAACAAAAAACAAACCAACTAAACACACAACAAACAACACGTACCCCAACACAATCACACCCACCAACACACCAACCCTACAAAAACTCTACACTAACCCTTAGAACCTAAAAACCCGTAAAGTATAACCATGTCTGAGTAATAGAGGGCGAATATTCGTTAAAACGATAAATGCATGGTGAAATGCGTTTTTACGTTAACTACAGCATAGTTATAATTACACATAATATAGCTATGTTTTTACAATTTAACCCATTAAAAAAACCTTTAATTTCGTTATTCCGTCATTTTAACGAGATTTCACAGTTACACTTTCAGGATTTTAGGTTAACACTACAACGAACAGTGTTACTTAATGCAATATTATGTGAGCTGGTTTAGGTGTTTTTGATAGATATTAATTAAGAAAAGCAAGGTTACGCTATGGT
>WQSY01000025.1 GCA_009787585.1 Candidatus Bathycorpusculum sp.
TTTTATCTATAACACATGTGTAGCCAAAAAATATGTTCTTCAAACAGCAAAAGCAGAGCAAATCAAACCGTTTTTACCGCAAACAGCTGAACATCAGTTACAACTTTAAATGAAGCGCCCATAAAAACAGGGATAGCTTGAACAAAAAAATGGAAATATGATAAATTTTATATTGTACAAATAACAGTCCAATAAGATAAAGTGCAATCGTAGTGTGAGCACCATACAATATAGAAGGAGATGAAAATAGTGACAGAAAAAGAAATGCATAAGGCAACGTGCTCTGAATGCGGTCAAGAATGCGATGTTCCATTCGTACCAGACCCAAGCAGACCAGTTTACTGCCGTGAATGCTGGGCAAAGAAACGACCAGCAAGACCACGCAGGTACTAATAAGCAACAGCGCTATTTTGCCTAAAATCCAATTTATTCTTTATTTTTTCATGTTTGAACAAACAGTTTTTTTAGCAGTATAACAGGTATGACCATGCAAAAAATAAATATACTGGAACCAAAGATTTTAATGCACAAACAAGGGCCGATAGTTCAGCTGGTATGAACGCTTGACTTGCACTCAAGAGGTCGGGGGTTCAAATCCCCCTCGGTCCACCAAACAACAATATTTTATAACATAATTATTTTTAGAAAACAAAAATTCTTTTAATAAGCATAGCAGTAAGTAAGGCAGATAAAAATGCCCAAAGTAATGTACAACCCAGAAAAAGTTCAAAAACAGAAAAAAATAATCGGCATAGTATCAATTGTACTTATACTAATTGTCACAATTTTATCCATGATATTTCATCTAAATATTATCACGTGGATTCTGTTGGACTTAGTCATTTTTGCAGTAGCTAATCTGCTATTACGAAGAGTGGGAAAAACACCTCTATAAAACGGAAGACAGTTAGTGCAAATGTAATTTAGTGTTAAACTGAAAGGGGAACTATTCCAAGTCGTTGATGTTTGAATGCTCAGCTACCTTAAATAAGAGCGTGCTGCTTTTGCAAAAATAAAAAGTGCTATTTGAGGGAACTCTATTTGGACGAAGTTATAGAAATGTTAGACAAAACCACTAAAAAATTACAACATCTACTAGAAGAAACTAAAGCAACAGCAAGCAAAAAAGCAGCAACTTATACTCAAGTTTTACAATCACCAATAGCTACACAAGAACAAAAAATCAAAATATTTATAGCTAAAAATCTAGAACTAGACCGAATTGATCGATTATCCTCACAGTTAAGCCTGCTCTATACACTCCAAATTTTTGCATTCAAATCAAAAGTACTAGAAATATCCATCAGTAATATTAATGAACAAATAACAAAAACTGATTCAATACAAAATAACAGAGAATTAGAAGATGTTAAAAAGAATATTGACGCACTCAAAATTTTAGTCGAAGCTCAATATGAAGCTATGAAACAAATACATGAAGACCAAAATAAAACTTTAAACTATATTCATTAGCACAATTTTTGGGCACAAAATGCCCAACATTTTCAACCATAAACATTTTTTGGATAACAAAAAAGTCAAACATTAACACTCGGTTACCCGACAAGTTAGAAAAATAAAAATTTTTAGCACCTAAAGGTTTCAGTATTAAACGGTAGAGAAACTTGGCAAGACAGATGAATTTTAAAAAGGAAGAAAAATTACAGAAAGCAACAATTTTTAAACTACACTCTCATTACATGAGCAGGAAAGGGAGATAAATGCCGATTAAATATTTTGAAGCCCCAGAAATCAAAGAACAAGTTGACCAGTTGGCAATGGAATGCGAATTTTACCATGTTAAGCCTCAGCATGTTTTCTGTGTTCGAAGTAAGGGTTCCAAAGCTAAACGCACTATCGCACGTATTCACGGGTTAGGAAAGATCTGGCAAGGTGTCCTAAAACAGCCGCCAACTTATACTATTGAGGTTATTTCAGAAATTTTTGACAAAATGTCTCCTGAAGAAAAAGAACGTGTCTTAATTCACGAATTGATGCATATTCCAGGTGGTTTTAGTGGTGGCTTTCGACCACATAAGGGTTATGTAGAACGCAAAAACGTAGATAGTGTATATAAAAAATTGTTACAGACAAGAAACGCAAAAAAACAAAAAAGCCTATTTTGACAAGCGATACTTTGTAGCATATTTTTAAATCGCATAATTGAGGCATAAAACAGCAGATGTTTTAGCGAAAAATAAAAAAACTATGAGCAAGTAAATTATTTCAAGGTTTATTTAAAATGCCTACCTGCCAAAAATTGAGGTATAAACTATGAAGTACGTTATGGAAAGTTTAAAACATAACGGAATTTATGTTCCTCCTTACGACTGTAAAGGATTCAAAATTAAAATTCAAGGTCAAACAATTATACTTACGGAAAAATCTGAACCGATGGCAGTAGCGTGGGTACGCAGAATCTTGTCAACCACAATGTTACCACCAGATCAAGTGTTTACTAAAAACTTTATGAAAGAATTTTTGGAACAACTAAAAAGAGAAAATATTAACGCAAATTTCTTAGAAGCATTTACAACTAAATATATTGAAAGCATCGATAATCCAGCATCAGATAAAGGAACTAAAAGAGAAGAGCGACAAGATAAAATTGATTTTAGTGAAATAAAAAAGTTCATACTTGACGAAAAAGCCAAAAAAGAAGTCATAACTAAAGAAGAAAAAAAAACTCAAGCGGAAGAACGTAAAGTAAAAAAGTTAGAGATGAAAGAAAAGTTTGGTTACGCAGAAGTTGATGGTCGACAACTAGAAGTGGCTAATTGGATCTCTGAACCGTCATGTCTTTTTGCAGGCAGAGGGGATCATCCGCAAAGAGGCAAATGGAAAGAAGGACCAAAACAAGAAGATATTACATTGAATCTTTCACCAGATGCACCTAAATTAGAAGGGTGGAAAAATATTTGGGAACCAGACAAAATGTATGTAGCAAAATGGATAGATAAACTTACAGGTAAAGTCAAGTATGTTTGGTTTAGTGACACAGCTTTTCTAAAACAGGATCGAGAGAGAGAAAAGTTTCAGAAAGCAGAGAATCTTGGAAAACAAATAGGTCAAGTAGAAAAACACATACGAGAAAATCTTAGGGCAAAAGAGTTAGAGCGCCGTAAAGTAGCAACTGTTGCTTGGCTAATTTTTGCAGTCAACATGAGGGTTGGCGATGAAAAAGATCCAGATGAAGCGGATACTGTAGGTGCCATTACACTTCGAGATGAGCATATAAGTATTGAAGGTGACGCTGTTACTTTTGACTTTTTAGGCAAAGACAGTGTTCGATGGGTAAAAACTATACAGGCAGAGTTACAGGTAGTAAAGAATCTAAATGAGTTTAAAAAAGACAAAACAAAGCAGTATCTCTTTGAAGGTATTGATAGCAAAAAAGTATCAAGGTTCCTCTCAGAAAAAGTACCGAAACTTACAGCCAAAGTTTTTCGTACATGGAAATGTACCAAAACACTAAAAGAAGAACTAGATAAAAGTGGCGTAACTAAAGTAGATCCAGAGTACAAAAAGAATTATGCTGCTAGAATGGCTAACCTAAAAGTAGCTGAAGTGGCAAATCACAAACGCAAAATTCCACCAACATTTGATGAACGCGTAAAAGTAAAAGAAGAAAATCTCAAAGCTATGCAAACACAGCTAAAGGCAAAGAAGAACGAGGGCAAAAAAACTGAGACTTTTGAAGCACGTATTGAGAAAGCAAAGTTGGATCTTGAATTAACAAAGCTTACACGTGAATATAATTTGGGCACATCGTTGAAGTCATATATTGACCCTCAGGCATACGTAAAATGGGCGAAAAAAGTAAAGTTTGACATAATCAAATTTTACCCAACAACATTACGTAACAAATACAGTTGGGCACTTCAACAAGATAAAACCAAAAAAACAGCATCAAACGAGGAATAATAATAGAGTGCACATCAGATGAGTATTAAAGAAACAGTTGACGGCACATTAATTACCATTTTTGTTAAACCCAACAGTTCTAAATTTGCCATAGAACTCAATGAAGACGAGATAGTTGTTTATTCCACTGAAGAGCCAGAGAAGGGGAAAGTAAACAGAGAAATTCTCAAGGAACTGACAAGATTTTTTCACACAAACGTCAAACTAGTTTCTGGAGCTACGTCTAGACAGAAGCAGTTAACAGTTGTTGGAGTAAAAAAAGCAGAAATAGAACAGGCTCTTAGAAAAAAATAAGAGTTTACGACGTTTTGAAGCGCAATAACGCGGCTATGCCGCCAAAAGCGCTTTTTAGCATTTGGCCTTCCTCAGTTTCTGTTGAAATTACTTCAACATCAGTATTTGAGTATTCAGCAAGCTGTGCTAAATCATCTATTATATCAGATTTCTCAACTAAAGTCAAAGATGGCGCAGTACATTTAGAGCAGGGTTTACCAGCAAGATTTTGCTCAAAAGTTGACATGTTTACAGTTTTAACAGACTCTTGCACTTGAAAGTTACATGCACCGCATTTTATGGTCACTCGCTGCATGTCAAGAGATTCAGAAATTATAAGCAATCTAACTTGACCAGATTGCAGCGCCTTGCGCACTTCAGCTTCACCATAAGTAATTAATCCGGTGTCATGTCCTATTTCGTAGAGGAATTTTTGCATAATCTGTTTTTCTTCTACGTAACGCACTTTTTTCATAATTTCAGGAGCTTTTTCTACAACCTCTTTAACACCCTGCTCTTCAACATAGGCAGTATCAACAACGTCTAAAATTTTATTTTTAAGTTGATAATTGAGATAGTCACCTTTTTGGAAGTCATACTTTGTTGGACCAGGACCACCAAGAATTACTCCTTTAAGGTTGTCTATTGGTAAAAAAATTTCATTAGCATGCCCGCCAGCACGGGTAAAGTACTCATTTAGCTGCATCTCGCGTAGACGTTCGTAACGTCTAGCAGACTGTCCACCAGCACGAGTTTTACCGCCAACTCCTGAAGTCATTTCTCGAACAATATTTAAGTGCTTACCAGTTAAAGTGGCTACGGTAGCATTTGATGCGTCAATTAACATAATGCCATAGGTTTCTTTTTCCCGCAACATTTCTTGCAAGTGCTCTGTATGAAAACGTGAGTCACACCGGTAGAGGAAAATACGAATAGGTTCAGGAGGGATAATAACCCAAGACTCCATCTTTTCGGTTCCAGGTCCACTGTCCTCTTGTGGAAGAGCACCACAAAAAATAACTAACCCTTTTTCGCCTGGATCTTTAAACAGCTTAAGCTTTTGTTGCGCCTTAATAATAGCGTCTAACACGTTTTTACGTGTAACATTTGATTTAATATTAGTAGCTGTACCATATTCTTCCCGCAACAAGTTAAGGGCGTCACTAATTTGTTTACCTGGCGGTACATAAATGGTAATTAACTCTGTGTGACTACCCTCTTTATTAGCTAATGCGTTAATTGCCTTCCTTGTTCGATATAGCTCTAAGCTGTCTTTTTTTGCAACACTCACAATAATTCACGTAAGTAAGATGATTAACCTGAAAGTTAAAAAGAGCCAAAGCAAATAAAAGTTACTCCACAACAAACACTTACTACCTAACAAGGACACGAATTTTAAAAATCATAAAAATTTGAAAACACAGGCAAACAGTCAAGAAAGAAAAAAGAGTTACGCTTTTTGTTTCTCGGCAGATGTTGTTTCTGTTGTTGGTGCAGGGGCGCCGATGGCGTCTCTTAGGAAGGATTTGAATGGCCCTAGTTTGCCGCCATAGTTGCCAGCGGAGATTTTAACAACGCCGGGACAGTTAATTGAGGCTACAACGCCTACTTGCATTGCCTTGTTAACGGCGTCTAATGTTAAACCGTTGAGTACTATTTCAAATACGCTGTTTGCATCTTCGGGGACAACGGTGTCTGGGACAATTGTTCGTAATGTTGGGCAGTAGGATTGGTTTGTTGAAGCTTTTAGTTTATATTTCATAGATCCAGCCTTGCTTCCAGAGCGGCATACGCCACCGGGGAAAGGCATGATTACGTCGGGAACTTGTTCGCGTATTGCATCAACGGCTGCCTCAGAGGCTGCCAAAGCTTCAGGTTGAGTTTTTGCGAAAATCATAAAGTTGCCGCCTGCAACTGCTTCCATAGCGCCAAAACCATCTTCTACTATAAAGTTTCCTTCCATAACTGGAATTTTCCAGCACTTGCGACCGCCAATTACAGTTTTCTTTTGAAAGCCATCACCGAAATAACGTAGGCTACTGCCAATGTTAAGAGTTCGTTTACCAAGTAAACCGTTAAAAGCGGCAGTTGAGGGGCAAGTCATGACACATTGACCAATGCGACCTAAAAGTTGGCCTTTTAGCTCAAAACGGTCACGGTTGTAAATGTGAATCAATACGCCAGGACGTTTATCAGGTGTTTGCTCCGCTGGAACAGCACACTCAATAGATGCCTCTGCTGAGGCAGCAATTACGCTTGTAGCAAATCCGGTAGTTATGTTTCCGGCAATTTGTGCCCATTTCTCATTTTGAGCGGTTATTAGAACTCTTCCCACCCAGAGAGAGAACATTTCAGCAAATGTGTCACTTACTTGTACAGTTTGATTTGCTGCGGACTTTACAAAAAAAACTTTTTCTTTATCATCATAACCGATAATTTCAGGTTTGTTAGTGTTTGGTGACATGTAAGAGACCTTAAAATCAGTTGGTATTTGTATAATTTAAGAGTTTTTATAAAAAACAAGGGCGTTTATTTGAGTTAGATGCAAATTAAATTTGTATGCACACGTAGCTAGTTGCTTAGTGCAATATGTTAACCGTTAGGGTGTTGTTCACAATTGAAAAGTTTTACGGGAGGGATTATTGAGGCGGATAGTATTTGCCTTTTATTGGTAATTGGCTTCCACAAAAGTTGCAGTGCATATCGCTATTTATGTTCCATTGGGTGATTTTGAAAGAGTCACGGCGTATTACTGTTTCATTGCAGGCAGGGCAGTAGGTATTTTCTGTTACGTGACCAGACATGTTTCCGAAGTAAACAAACTGTAATCCCTCACCTTTGGCTACGAGGTAAGCGTGCTCTAGGCTTTCTACGGATGTGAAGGGGATTGTAGACATTTTGTAGTCAGGGTGGAAACGTAACAGGTGAAAGGGGGTGTTTGGTCCTAAGTGGGCATTTATCCATTTTGCTAAATGGGCTATTTGTGGCGTTGAGTCACCTATTTTTGGGATAACAAGGTTGGTTATTTCAATATGGATGTTTTCATGTTTAAAGTTTTTTAAGGTTTCAAAAATCGGTGTTACATCAGGTACAGCTGAGGTTTTTTTGTAAAAATTAGAGTCGCCGGCTGCTTTGAAATTTACAGTTACAGCGTCAAGATAGGGTGAGATCAGTTTTACTGTTTCAGGGGTCATGTAGCCATTGGTTACAAACGTGTTGAAGAGGCCTGTTTCATGTGCTAGTTTAGCTGTGTCATAGGCGTATTCCATGAAAATTGTAGGTTCAGTGTATGTATAACTTATTCCTTGGCAATTGTTCTTTTTTGCTAATTTGATTATTTCTTCAGGTGGTAAGGGTTTTTCTGTTGCTGTTTTTTCTTGGCTTATGGTCCAGTTATCACAGAATTGGCAGTGAAAATTACATCCAGTGGCGGCAATTGATGCTACTAATGCGCCGGGGTTAAAATGTGACAGCGGCTTTTTACCAATGTTATCAATACCAAAGGAAACTGCTTTACCATAATTTAAAGAGTACAATATACCATTTTTGTTTTTGCGGACGGAACAAAATCCTGTAGAATTATTTTTAATTAAACAACGTCTAGCACAAAGACAGCATTTTACTGCTAACTCATTTTCTTGTGTGTAAAGCATCGCCTCAGATGTTAACAAAACAACCACACCATTAAAAAGAAAACATTTTCTTAAAAACACTTAGGCACACTATTAATTAAAACTCGTTAAAAAAAGACATTACAAACGGTATACAAAAGCATCAACAAAAAAAGAAAAGCAGATTATTCTCTGCTGGCGAGCACTAAAATATAGTCAGCGGTATCTGCACACATGTCTGCTGCTTGCTCAATAAACTCTATTAAGTCATCAAAAATGACCATAACACCGCAGTTCATACTTGCACCATACTTTACAAACAAGCTTTTAGTACATAAATATTCAGTGTCTATATCATTTTCAAGATTACCTACTTGTTTAGCTTCTTTTGCAGAGATAGAGGGGCTTGAAGAAATTTTTTCTATACTACTTTTAAGCATTTGGGCAGTATCAACCAGTTTACCTGTCATGTAAACAATTTTTTGGCAGAGCTCAGAGGGAATTTCTGCGTTCATAAGCATCTCAAGACACCGGGCAGCATCTTTAGAGTAGTCAGCTAAAGTGTCAAGGCGTTTTACAACGTGTAGGAGGTCTTCACGGTAATCTGAAATTAAAGCTGCGCCTTTAGATAATTCATAAAAAGTGTCAGTTCTTAATTTATCCACTTCTTCCTCAGCTAAATACAAGTTCTCAACATACTTTTTTGCATCATTACGGTTCTTTTCTGCAAAACTTTTTGCGGCCTTATGTAGCCAAGTTACTGTGTCAACAGCTTTAATTATTTGTTCATGCGCAAGTTCTAAACCTTTTGTTTTTCTGCGATATTCAAACCAATCATAACTTCTTTTTTCCACAACAACACTCTCTAACAACATGAACAATACATACTTTGAAATATAAACTAGACCTTAGGCGTAATTATTTGAGCACTCACTATTCTTAAGCGTGTATTATAAATAATACATTTCTTCAATACTTAAAACACAAACACCACACCTGCACACTAACAAAATACATGTCCCACCACCAAACACTAATCACACCTAGATCTACTATATATTAACAGTTACAGTCAATAAATTTACAGGTCAAGCGTCATTTTAGCTAACGCCACCTTAGAGGCTAAATCTTTCATCAAAGTGTTACCAACAACAACTTTAACACCTAACGCTTCAATCCTACCCCGCTCAGCAACATCCATAGAATCAATTATAAACCCATCTAAAAAGTCAGCATACAATTTTGCAACCCCAAAAGCTGAAACCTCAACCCCTAAACCGTTTAGTAATTTATCAGCGGGCCCCTTAATAGGTGCACCCGCAACAATTGGGCTAACAGCAACTTTTTTAGCACCAGTACTTCGCAGAGCATCACGTACACCGGGAATAGATAAAATAGCGCCAATACTAACAATAGGGTTACTGGGGCATATAATCACACGTTCAGAAGTTAGTATAGCATCAATCACACCCACGGCAGGCCTAGCCCCCTCTGCACCGACAAACTTTACATTAAACACAGGGTCTTTAGCAGCCCGCTTAACCAGATATTCCTCAAAATGAACAAAACCCTCATCAGGTATTTGCACATAAGTAGCAACCTTATCGTCTGTCATAGGTAAAATTTTAAGTTTAAGACCCAAGTCACAACTCACTTTAGCAGATACCTGTGACAAAGCAGCACCATTTTTTAACATAAATGTACGCAGAATACTAGTAGCAAAATCTTGATCCCCAAGATTAAACCAGACTACTTCGCCAAACGATTTAAGCATGTTTAAACAATTAAAGGTGTCACCTTTAATGCCCCAACCTTTTTCGTCGTTTACAATACCTGCAAGAGTATAAGTTACAATGTCAATATCAGGAGAAATATGCAGTCCAAAAAGGTCAATGTCATCACCAGTATTTACAATAACCGTTAAATTCTCCTGTTTAATCAACTGAGCTAAACCAGTTAAAAACCTAGCTGCACCCACGCCACCTGCCAAAACAGTAATCATAATTACACACCATTTTAATGAGGGTTTTTTTCGGAAACCCAATATGCAGATTTACCCTTTTCAGCTATAACGTGTTCTTTTTTAAAAATAGGGGCCTCACTCTTATAACGCTCAACCGCCTCATGCAACACAGGAAACACTTGCTCACGATGAGACCCAGCAACTGCAACATAAACTAAATCATCGCCTACATTGAATTCTCCTGTAAAATGATGAATCTGGACATCAACAACCCCAGATTTATGAGTTAAATCGTCACAAATTTTACCTAAAACCTCATCAGCCTTCTCGTCATATGCCTCCAAAGTAAGCTTTTCCACTTTTGCTCCATCCTCAAAAGCTTCGCCCCTAACTACACCGATAAATAAACCAATAGCACCGGCTTTACTGAAATCTTTTCGCTGTTTAATACTATCAAGTACATCATTAACATTTAGCGAACCCTTCTCATGAATGCCCACACGTTTAACCATATTACAACCTCTAAGAACATAATGCTAAACGGCAACTTAAGCTATTTTATAAAATAAAAAATAAATAAAATAAAAACAAAGAAGAGTTTAATTTTCTTCTTCTAATTCTTCTTCGTCTACGATTTGTTCAGCTTCAATATCAGATGCTGCAACAGCGATATCGACTGTTTCAGCTATTTCTTCGGCATCAGGCTCAGCTTCTTCAACTGCTGCCATACCGTCAGCTAATACAAGCTCTGAAGCATTTGCGGGGGCGCCGATAAGTTTTGATTTGCGTATGCCAACATGACGTAGAGGTGCAACTTGTTTTGATTCATTATAAATGTCAGAACCGATTTTACCTAGAACCATTTCTTGAACAAATTGATCCATAGTAAGAGCGGCTGCCTTTTCTTTAATGATTCTTATCATGATATTGCGTATGATTTTTTCTTGTGAAGTCTTTATGCGTGAGAGTGTCAGAGCTGAAACGGCAATTCGTAGTTTGAAACCATCTTTGGTTGTTAGATTAAATAAACCATCTACCTTGGTGGTTCTTCGTCTAACTAGGCTACGCAGGTAGTCACGTGAGTATTCATGTCCTTTGAACAAGGTTTTGGCTGTTTTGCCATCCATTGCACTTATTTGGAAAAACATTTTCAAATAGTGATGAGAAAAGTCACCTGTAATGTCATACAGTGTAGCTTCAACAACTCTGCCGATTAATTGATCGGCATTTTCTGCTGGCACAGCACCTAAATCGATGTTACCAAAGAATGAGGGTGCTACTACGTTGTACCATGATTTGCTTCGCCATTTATCGCGTATATGTTTTGCTTTTGAAGACTTTGAAGACAAAGTAATCCTCCGAACTGCCTCAACATTCTCAAAGCAATATAAAAGGGTTTATTGATTTTTGTCTATTTTTTCAAAATCACTCATGTATTTTCTGAGTGCTTTTGGCACATTTATTGTGCCATCTTCGTTTTGGTTATTTTCAAGCAGAGCAACCATCGTTCTACCAGTGGCAACTGCCGTAGAGTTAAGTGTATGCAAGAAACCTTTTGGTGGCGCGCCCTCTTTTTCACGGTAACGAATACCTAAACGTCTTGCTTGATAATCAGTACAGTTACTGCAGCTAACAACCTCGCGGTAATCATTTTGCGCGGGCATCCAAGCTTCGATATCATATTTTTTAGCTGCGACAGTGCCAATATCGCCTGTGCAGACATTAACAACACGATAAGGTAACTCTAGTTTCTTCAGTAATTCTTCAGCGGCTGCTAACAATTCTTCATGTAACCTAACAGAATCCTCAGGTTTACAAAAGATAAATTGTTCAATTTTGTTAAATTGATGCGTTCGAAAAATGCCTCTAGTATCTTTGCCATGCGCACCCGCTTCTTTACGAAAACAAGGGCTTAAACCAGCGAGTTTAAGCGGTAAATCTTGTTCTTTTATAACTTCTCCCATATACATGGCAGCCATTGGGTGTTCGCTGGTTGCTATCATATAAAGGTCTTCACCCTCTATTTTATAAAGAACATCGGCAAAGTCTGCAAGAGAAGTTACACCCTCATACGCAGTTTTATTCATCATAAACGGCGGTTCAATAGCAACATAACCCTTTTTACTTAACTCATGCATTGTAAAACTCATTAAAGCTAAATCCAATAGTACTAACTGATTTTTCAAAAAGAAAAAGCGGGCACCACTAATTTTGCCCGCACGCTCCATATCAACTATGCCAAGCGCGTTTGCTAGGTCTATATGGTTTTTTATTTGAAAATTAAATGTTGGAATTGTGCCCCAAGTTTTAATCTGCACATTACCATGTGCGTCTTCACCTAAAGGCACCGTTGGGTCAAGCATGTTTGGCAGGCACAAGAGCAAATTATGTTCTCGGTTTTCTTCCTGAGCAACCTGTTTTTCAATAGTGGTTATTTGAACATCAATTTCTTTGGCTCTTTCAACTTGACCCAGAGCATCCTGACCAGTTTTTTTAAGTTGAGCGATTTCAATAGTGACTGTTTTACGGACATGTCGCAAATCATTAAGACGTGTAAGATTCATCCGCCATTGTTTGTCAAGGGCAAACAGTTCATCTAATAACAACATGTTCTCAGGGTTACCCCGTTTTTCCAAGTTTGCTCTAACAAGGTCTGGATTTTCACGGATAAGCTTGATATCTAACATAAATGTCACAATTAAGTCTCATACAGACCGCTTAAACATTTTAACTTTACGATTATGTATCCACACAAATAGACCTAAAACAAAAACGTTGCACCACCAAGGTCTACTGTAAGCTATACTTTTCACGATATTAGGTCAAGTAGGAAGTTTTTACGGTGTCGTGTGTGCAATTTTCTTTTTTCTTTAATTGTCTCTTGCTAATTTTTGTATCATATCAACAGGTAAAACATGCTTGCGCTCATCTGTCAAACTGTAATGACGGTTAACATCACAACAGGCACCTATGGGGGGTTAATGAAATTTTAGACTCTTTATAAAGTAAAAGATGTAAAATAGCATGGAAAAAACCCATACAGAAAAACAAAATAAGCCTAATATGGACTTTAAATAGCAAAATAATGGGGTAAACCGCCGTATAATAGGCTGCTCTCCTCTTTTTAAAAAAGGTACATACAACTCACACTCAATCGTTCTGCAAAAATCACAAACAACCTCAAACGCTACATCTCCAATAATTTTGTAACCACACTCTAAAAAAAGTTGTCACCTTTTCTTCAAAGTTAAGTTATCAAATTGGTTACATACAGAGCTATTGTTGAAATGTTATCAGTAGAAGGGTTAAAATTTGTAAGAATGGGCTAAAAAATAAAAGAAATGGATAGATTGTTTATAGTTTTAACGATTGTGCCTTATGCTTTTTTGCTTAAGGTGATCTCCATCGTGGAAACCATTCTAGATTTGTTCTCGCCCTCGCGTGGTGGCATCTCAGCAGTACCTATTGCAATTTTGCTCACTTTGAGATCTTTAACAAAACGGTTTCTTGCAATTTCAGCTACGTCAACAGCTGTAGTGATTGCTTGACCTCGTGCTTTCAAAGTGATTTCTTTGAGGTTGCCTGAAGAGAGGCTTGTTATAATGGCTAGAACATAGCTCATTGGAGGTTTATTTCCGACGAAGATTACGTCTGCGTTTTCAGTCATAATGTTTTACTCCTTATGTTGCTTTGTGTAACGCTACTGTCTTACGCTCTGGTGCGCGACAGAACGATACCACACTATTAATTCATTAACTTCCTTATAAATTAACTGAAAAGAACTAACAAAAGAAAGAGATTTTACCTTGAAAATAAGTGCTAAGAATATCTTTTGCGAAAGGCTTTTTATTACAGCAAGGGTAATTGGCAATAGTCATCAACGGATTTGAAGGACTAGAAGTGTTAACTAAACTCAAAAAAAGAATTCAAGAAATGTTAGGTGCTGAAGCAAACATTGCGCATAGATTAGGGTTAACGCCAAATAAAATCAGCATCATAGGTTTCATCCTGTCTTTAGCAGCCGCAGTTGCATATGCCGTGGCATCAACATGGCCTGTTCTGTTTTTGGTTTTAGCAGTAGTGTTAATGTTAGCATCAGGTTTCTGTGACACCCTAGATGGCATAGTGGCTAGAACGTTTAATCAATCCTCTATGTTTGGAGCTTTTTTTGATTCATTACTGGACAGATATGCAGATATAGCCATTTACGCAGGGATAATCATCAGCGGTTTATGTAATACTACATGGGGGCTTGTGGCATTGTCAGGTTCAGTGCTTGTAAGCTATACACGTGCACGTGCAGAAGGGATAGGAATAAAAATGGAATCCGTAGGATTTGCAGAGCGTGCAGAGCGTATGTTAATTTTGGGCATTTTTACAATTGGTGCCGTGTTTTATCTGCCAGTTTTAAACGTTGGTATAATGGTTTTGGCAGTGCTTACAAATGTCACAGTAATACAAAGAGTTTATCATGTGTTTAAAACGTTAAAAAAGTAAAGAGAAATATTTGAAAAATTTGAAGCTTATCTTCTGTAACCCTTGGAGTGTCTCTCGGCTTCAGCTCTTACTTTGACGATACCACGATGTACTGCACATGAAATACAATAATATTTAGTATCAACCCAAGAGGCTAAGAATGTGCCCTTTTGTCTAAGTTCCTTTGCTAACTGTGGTTCAACAAAAGATACTCGTCGTGTTGATCGTTTTGCTTTGTCACGCGGCACCATGGCCCCACAATTTACGCATTGAACAAGACTGCTGCTTCCTTTGCTTCCTTTTGCCCTTCCTCGGCTTTTTCGTTTAACTGGCATTACTTTTACCTCTTACTTTATTCCAATTATAAATGTAACTGTCTTATATATCTGCTCGTAATTTTAACAAAGAAGCAAGATTTGCTTTTGAATTTATCTGAGGGATAAATTTACCTTTTGTAGAAGTCATCAATGTTGTAACGCCTGGACCATGTCCAGCTGTCACACAGTTAGCGTGAACCACCACACCAATAGATACAGCGTCTTTTCGATAAATTCTACCATACGAGTGATCAGCATCCAATATAGCCACAATATCGCCAAGGCGTAAATTTTCAAGCCCAAACTGTTTAACTACGGAATCATCAAACAGTTGAATATCATAATCACCACTATTAACATGATTAGCACCTAAACCAGAACCCATAATGTTAGCAGGTATAACATGAGTAACCGGAACCACAAGCGCCTCACCATCATCATCATTGGTCTGTAGATTCATTGTCTCTAGCAGGTAAGGATCCATGTTAACTATTTTTATTTCAGGAAAATCAAGCAATTTTAGGCCTGTGCCATAAGCTCTTATTTGGATTTTATCGCCGATTAAAAGTTTGTCAAGAATGTCAGGTTTAAAATCAATTAACACGTGTTCTATGCCACCGTGTTTACCTGTTACAGTACCTATTTCGCCTTTAGCGTCTCCACTAGCAACAATGGCCTTGTTTCCGATGCAGGAGAGAACATTGTAAGCAGTATTTGCCGCGTTACCTGAACGTGCATCATTTTCTTTGTTAGTAGTGCTAACACATGGCTCAACATGATCTGCTTCCCAGCCGCATGCAAAATCGCCAACACGCAAATTATAAGCTATTCCGCCTACACCTGGAAGTACACAGGGAATTCCAGTGGCTGAAATGTTGTAAACGTTTTTTATTGTTGGACTTGCTATCTCGCCTATAACAGAAAGTTTGACTAGTTTTTCCCGGTTTGTTCTTAGCATTAAATCAGCTCAGACCTAAGTTAAAAAGATGAGCGCATGATATAAAACTTGCAGGAGCTCTACAACAGTTTTTGTAAGCATCGTGTAGGCAACTCTTAAATTACGCTTTTCTTACTTGGACTATAGAGTTTCAATTATATAGTGATGTATAATGGCAGAATTTGAGTTAAAAACAAAAATGCTAGTAAAAGATGTAATGAATAGTCCTGTAGTAACCGTTAACGAGAATGAGACAACAAATAACATCGCTGTTATAATGGATAAAGGAAAAATAGGGGCAGTAATTATTACCAATAAAGAAGAAAAATCTATTGGAATTATTACAGAACGTGACCTTGTAGTCAGAGTTATTGCAAAAAATAGAAAACCAGACGAAATTAAAGCAAAAGAAATCATGACTACCCCCCTTATGACCATTGCCCCCGATGCCACTATAAGTGACGCAGCAAGAATAATGAACCGTAAAAACATAAGACGCCTAGGAGTTTTCTATAAAGGCAAATTAACAGGCATCGTTTCAAACAAAGACTTACTAGGTGTTATGCCAGAACTTATAGAAATAACACAAGAACACACACGCATTGAGAACGCAAACATTACAGAAGAACTTGAAGACCCCCCACAGTCAGGTTATTGTGACAACTGTGAAGTTTACTCTGAGAACCTAAAAGTACGCAACGGACAAAACATCTGCGATGAATGCCGCATAGAACTTGAAGAAGAAGAGTAATAAATTTTTTCAAGCCCAATTGGGCACAACACCTTTTAATTATACATCACATCATCATCATATCATATATCAGGTGGTTTCCTTGATTGCTGATTTAGTCTTAAATAATGCTAAAGCGTACATTAAAGGCGAAATTCTCGAATGTAACATAGCTATTGAAGAGGGAAAGTTTATCAAAATTGGTAGACAGCCTCAAATGCCTAATGCTGACCAAAAAATTAACCTGCAAGGTATGCTAACTTTGCCAGGATTAATAGATGCCCATGTGCATTTAAGAGATGAAAAAAAATCATACAAAGAAGATTTCATCTCAGGCACCTCAGCCGCTGCTGCCGGAGGTTTTACCACTGTGCTAGATATGCCAAATAATCAGCCTCTAACTAACAGTGTTGAAACTCTAAAAAACCGTTTAGAAATAGTAAAAAAAAGAGCAATAGTCAACGTAGGCTTGTTTTCAGAGTTTCCAGAAAAATTGTCAGAACTACCGCAAATTAGCAGTGAAAACCCAATAGGGTTTAAATTGTTCATGGGCAACCAAGTGGGAGGCTTAAACATTGACGATGATCAAGCCTTAAAAGAGGGCTTTCAAACTGTAGGAAACATTAACACCGTTATTGCCATTCACGCCGAAGACAAGAACCAAATTATGCTAAACGAACAAAAACTCAAGCAAGGCAAACATGACAGTATAAAAGATTTTCTTTTAGTCCATACTGAACAAGCAGAAGTACAAGCTATAAAAAGGGTGCTTAAAGCCAGTAAAGACACAAATGCACAGTTACATTTTTGTCATGTTACAAGTCAACAAGGATTAGAAGCTATTAAAGAAGAAAAAAAAATAGGTAAAAAAATCACCTGCGAAGTTACTCCCAATCATTTGATGCTATCAGCAGCAGATGTTACACATTATGGCATGATGGCAATTATGTTACCACCTCTACGAGATAGAAACCATCAAGAAGCGTTAATAAGAGGAGTAAATCAAGGCGACATAGACATTATTGGCTCAGATCATGCACCACATACCATTGAAGAAAAATCCGCAAACAGCGTATGGGAAGTTAAAGCAGGGGTACCAGGATTAGAAACCACTTTACCTCTTATGTTAACACTTGTCAAAAAAAAATGGTTACCTTTTCAGCGCCTTGTAGAGTTACTCGCGGAAAAACCTGCAGAAATCTATGGATTAACTAGCAAAGGCAAGCTGGAACAAGGCAAAGATGCAGACATAACAGTTATAGACTATAATCAACAATGGAAAATCGCAGCTTCAAAATTCAAATCCAAAGCCAAATTTTCACTCTTCGACAATTGGGAAGTAATAGGTAAACCCACAAAAACTTTTGTAAACGGCAACTTGGTTATGGATAACAATGAAATTGTTGCCAACCCTGGCAGTGGAAAAATTATACGCAAAGAAGTGACTTTTAAAGAGTAACCACGTAGGGGAACAAAACAAGTAACCTTTTTTTAAAAAATGAAAGTAAAGTGAGAAGGTTATAGTAACCATTTTAGGGGTATGTCTTGGAAAGCTCCGTTGGGTAATGTGCGGCGCACAGTTATAGGTAAAATGGATATGTCCATCTCTTTTAATGCGATGTCTATGGGGTTAGAAACAGTTTCGTCGGCGTCGACTAGAATTGGTGCGCCCATGCTAATTTGTAGAGCTCGGGCTCCAACTATTCGTGCTTTTTCAAAACGTGTTACTTTTGGTGGTCCTACAGTTACTTTATTTTCAGACATTTTAATATTCTCCAGCGCCTGGATATCCGCCCATGCCACCCATTCCATCAGGCATTCCTCCGGGTGGTGTTTGAGGCATTTTACTTTTGCCTGAGGCGATTACATCATCGATTTTTAGTATCAGAGATGCTGCTTCATATGCTGATTTAATGATTTGACGTTTAACTGCTACGGGTTCATACACATCCATTTTGGTCATGTCCTGAACTTTGCCGCTGTTAACGTCTATACCAGCCCATGTTTCTCTTTTTTCGTGTTTAGCCCGCAATTCAGACAATATGTCAATTGGGTCTAAACCTGCATTTTCTGATAATGTTACCGCAATAGTCTCTAAGGCTTCAGCAAAAGCTAGTATTGCAAGTTGTTCTCTGCCTGATATGGTTTGTGCATACTTTTTAAGACTAGTTGCCATTTCCATTTCAGACGCGCTGCCACCAGCAACTATTTTTGGTTCCTGAATAAGATCACGTATGACACAGAGAGCATCATGTATTGAACGTTCAGCCTCGTTGTTTAAACGCTCAGTTCCACCACGGATAAGAATTGTAACAGCTTTAGGATTCTTACATCCTTCTATAAAGGTCATTTTGTCATCACCGATTTTGCGCTCCTCAACTAGGGCAGCGTAACCTAAATCTTTAGAAGAAATATCATCAAGATTTGAAATTATTTTTCCACCTATAGCGCGCGCAAGTTTTTCCATATCAGATTTTTTAGCGCGCCTAATTGCAGCTATACCTTTTTGAACTAGGAAATGCTGCACCATATCATCTATGCCTTTTTGGCAGATAACAACATTAGCGCCTGTAGCCACAATTTTATCAACCATATCACGGAGCATGTTTTCTTCTTGTTTAAGAAATGCCGCAATATGTAGTGGATTCTCAATGTTTATTTTTGAATCGAATTCTGGTTTGTCATTTTCTAGAGAGGCATCGATAAGAATTATTTTTGCGTTTGTAACATGTTTAGGCATACCTGAGTGAACTATTTCTTTATCAACCACTATACCACTAACAAGTTTTGTGTCGCCAAGTGATTCGCCAGTTTTCTTTTCCACTTTAACGTCATCAACATCAACTTTGTATGTGCCATCAGACTGTTTTTCCATAACATCAAACATTGCTTTGATAACTAGATCACTAAGATACTCTTTATAATCCGCTACAAGTTTACCTGATAAAGAGGTTACAGCGGTTTTCTTTAGAAACTCTTTAGATTGAGATAAATCAAAGGGTAAAGCGATTTTTTCAAGAGTTTCAAGAGCTTTCTCTAAAGCTTTCTTGTAGCCGTCAATTATAACTGTTGGATGAATGCCTTTTTCAATAAGGCTCTCAGCACGCCCTAAAAGATCACCTGTAATAATAACAGCAGAGGTTGTTCCATCACCAGCCTCGTTGTCCTGAGTTTTAGCGACTTCCACAAGCATTTTTGCTGCTGGATGCTGAATATCCATCTCATCAAGAATAGTGCGACCGTCACTTGTAACGATTATATCTCCAAAATTGTCAACAAGCAGTTTATCCATACCTTTTGGGCCAAAAGCACTTTTAATACTTTCCGCAACAACCTTAGCCGCGGTGATATTATTATGTTGAGCTTCTCTGCCACGAGAACGACTTGCACCTTCTTTTAAGACAAGAACTGGCACGCCACCAGATTGTGTAGATAATGTTGACAAATCAATAAACCTCTTTAATGCGAACAACAACAAGATACCATTAACAATATAAATTTTTCTAGCAATAACAGAACATAAAACGATCCATAAAAATTTATCACACACAACGGTAAAAACAGCCTTAAAAGAGTACCGCCTCAAACATTCGCCTTACAGCTTCTTTAAAACATTAGTATATATTAAGGCTCTTGATAAAAATGTGGTCTCGGTTAATTCGTTTTGCGTTGGAAAATAAATTTTAGTGTAAAGATCAGTTCAAAAATAACTTATAAATAAGG
>WQSY01000026.1 GCA_009787585.1 Candidatus Bathycorpusculum sp.
AACAGTGTTACTTAATGCAATATTATGTGAGCTGGTTCGGGTGTTTTTGATAGATATTAATTAAGAAAAGTAAGGTTACGCTATGGTTTTACGGGTAAAATAAGCTGTAATGGATGTAATTGGACGTAGCGTTCGTTGTAGTGCTAATTACGTTTTTATAACTAGTTTTGCAACGCCTAAGCCTGCTAAAACAAAAACGATGCTAAGACAGACATTTAACAAAACGTTCCCCATGGCGTGTATATAATTGCCCTGCTCGAGCATAGTAACAGTTTCTAGACTAAACGTTGAAAAAGTACTCAACCCGCCCGATAATCCTGCTGTTAAAAACAATTTTGCTTGCTCAGGTAACCACACACTTTGACGACTCATACCAATAGTTAATCCAATAATAAAGGCTGCAACAATATTTGATACCAAAGTTCCATAAGGAAAGGCTGTAAAACGACTTAACCCCTTGGAAAATCCATAACGTGCACAAGCCCCCAAAAAACCTCCAATACCAACAGCAATTAAACTTGACAATCCCATACCTCCAATTTAACCTGTCCTATTACATGCTTATAGTTTGTATTTTCAACGTTATTTCTACTGTCAACCAATTGTTGCTACACTTAATAAGGTGGTCATGGCTTAACACATTATTATAAGTGACCATCATTGTCATAAGTTAAAAAAATTTTAAGAGTTGATATTGTTGGTTATGTGGAATCCGTGGCGTGGATGTCATAAATATAGTGAGGGTTGCAAGTTTGTTATATTCACAAGGGAGATAGTAAACGTGACGTGGATACAGACAGAATTGTTCGTTGCACTAATGGTTTTGATGTACCTGTGGCGCGAAACAAGCATGGGACATACAAGGTAAGCCCGGACAAAAAGTTTTTCTTTGTTTCTCAACAGATTTTTTAATTGCAGAAGCAGATTCATGGCGTGAGGCATGTTGGACAATGATAAAGGAGCGTTCCGATTTAGATTTTCTTTTTCTCACCAAACGAATTGACCGCTTTACATCCTATTCCAACTGACTGGAAAACAGGATATGACAATGTAACCATTGGCTGCACCGTAGAAAACCAAAAAACGTTGATCATCGCCTTTCCATCTTTTCCATTTTACCTATTAAACATAAAAACATCATTTGCCAACCCCTAATAGAACACGTTAACATAACACCATACCTACAAAACATAGAGTTAGTTGTAATCGGTGAAGAATCTGACAAAAATGCTCTCGCCCATTAAACTATGACTGGGTACTTGACATCCAAACGCAATGCATACAACAACATGTTCCATTTAATTCCGACAATGCGGAACCCACTTCATAAAAGACGGCAAACAAAATACCTTAAACATAAAAGACCTGTATACACAAGCAAAACAAGCAAACATTAACTACCAACCACACTCAATTAATCCATAATCTCCAAACTAAAAAGAAAAAGGTTTAATTTGTCTATAGTGATATGGTTGGCTAAAACTAGCAATGAAACATGTTAGTGCGTGCGGGATTCCCCAAGCCTGGTATGGGGCAGGCCTGCTAAGTCTGTGGTCGAAAGGCCACGGGGGTTCAAATCCCCCATCCCGCGCCTTTTCCTTAATCTGTTCATCAGAATATTTATCGTAACGTAGGCAAGATAAATGCATCTAAGAAATTAAACGATTAAAAAGTTGCTTGACAGGTTACAAACAAACTTTTAGCGGTTCTATTAAACAGAACGGTTTAAAGCGTCCCTACCCTTGTTTGTAGACTTATTTACTCTTGTTAAAACATTTGTTTATTGAGCAGAATTGCTAATGTTAACTGTAAGCGTCTTAAACAGTAACCTGTTGTTTATGCCTTAATGTTTTAAAAAGTTTGTAACCTGTCAAATAGAAAATAGATCCATTTGACGGTAACTTGTCTGCCGAGTTCTATGCTTTCTTTATGCACTGCATTTTTATTAACCGCAGAAATTAATTTTTAGTTTAAGATACTTAATGTTTTACGGATTTACAAAACCTGTTAAAGTATAGACTCACAAAAAGCCATGGCAAACACATGAGTGTCAAAAAGTTTGTAGTAGTGTTTGCCATGATTTATGATAAGCGTTATGTTGTTGGGGTTTTTTCTTCTGTTGAAGAGTTGTGTAGGATTTGTATTGTTTTGGTTGTTGTTGGAATTGTTGCAATTGTTATGCTAGTTGTTGCAGTTGTTGCTTGTTTTGTTTGTATTGCATTTTTGAGGCAAGCGAGGGCTAATTGTATGCTTTCATTTAGGGTCATGTTTTCTCTGTACTGCTGCGTTAGCTGTGTTTGCACGATTTCTCTTCCAGTACCTAATGCTATAGCTTTATAGGCTTTGTAGGTGCCACTTTGATGTGTACAAAAAAGGTGAGGGCCTGTTGCATCTACACCGCCTATAATTAGAGCCACTCCAAAAGGCCGTCCACCACCATGCTGCGTATATACCTGCTGCGTGTCACTGCATTTTTTAGTTATTGTCTCCACAGCAACAGGCTCATCAAAGGTTAACTTGTTGCCTTGAGCTTCTTCACGAGCTTTTTGAATAAGCACTCTAGCATCTGAACCTAAACCTACAATGGCTGCTCCAACATGACTATCAATTTGGAAAATTTTTAACGAATGCTCTGTCTCTTCAAAAAGCTCAGTAATTTCCTCTGAAGCTAACACTATACCTTCAGGGCATTTAATTCCTACAATAGTAGCCCCCCTGTTAATTAACTCTGTAATGTATTCAACTTGATATAGCCGCCCATCAGGCGAAAATACTGTTGCATTATAATCATATGCTCCTGGTTTTGCAAATGCCGACATACATACCTTCTACTTTAATATTAATGAGTCTATAGCCTGCATTAGATACATATAAGGATACACTACTTGTACTACTGTTTGAAGATATTATTTAATTGGCAACTCTGACCACAAACAACAGCGCGCTTGTTTACTCTTTTTTTACTGATAACTACTGCTGTTATGATGTTGATGCCACCGTTTGAGCTATAAAGTCTAACGCAAATTTGTTTGCATTTTTTTCTGTACCCTTATGAATTTTATCTACGTTTTTACTTCTTAAATGATGATAAAATTCATGCAAAATAATAAACGGGTTACACAACAGATCACTGTTTAAAACGCTTATAGTTTCAGTTTTTGAAGTGTAACACCCATAAGCTACAATTTTATGACCCTTAGGCAAACCAACTTTAAGATTAGGCGTTCTTACATTATAATGCTTAGCAAGCAAACCTAATGCGTCCTTAGCATTACCGTTGAGAATAAGTAACACCACAGAAGATTTAAAATCATTCATATCCGTCAATTAACAGATGTAGCTTATTAAAATGCTGTTTATTTTGGGTTTTTTATTTTGGAGTTTATGTTATGGTTGGGTGTTTACGGTTGTTGTTAATGGGTTTTGTAGTTGTTGTTAATGGGTTTTGTAGTTGTTGTTAATGGGTTTTGTAGTTGTTGTTAATGGGTTTTGTAGTTGTTGTTAATGGGTTTTGTAGTTGTTGTAGCTAGTTTGGGTTGTGAATGGTTTTGATTTGTGGTGTGATTAATTTTGAAAACAGGAGCTAAATTCGAGGCGAACTATTATCTGTGAAAATTATGAGCTTTTTGAAAGAAACTACCAAAACACAACATAGTGATGTATCATGGGAATTCGGGGAGCGTTGTTACTTTTTATTTGAGGTAAAATTTGTGGTGTATGTCAAATTTTAACGGCATGTTTAAATATGCAAACATAATTTGATACCCTCATAAAATAATGGAGAAAATAAGAAAAATGAACATCTTTAAAAATAAAGCAGTACTTTCTGCAATGGCAGTTCTAATGATACTTTGTTTTGCAGTATCTTCTTTTGCATTGCCAAACGCAAACGCGCAATCAAGTGCAGCAACTTTTCCATTCGTCGACGCAGTTCCAACGAAAGCCGGTGTTGGCCAATCAGTTTTAATTAACTGGGGTCTACTAAATTTCTTACAAAGGTATAATGATGGCTGGAACGTAACATTACAAATCACTTATCCAGACGGTAAAGTTACAAATACCACATTAAAAACATGGTCTACAGGCACAGTCGGTAAGAGATTTACTTTCTCTGAAGAAGGAAACTATACATTACGATGCGTTTTTGACGGTGAAGACTATAATCCAGGTACAGGAACTAGATTCTATGAAAAAAGTGTAAGTGAAGAAGCTACACTACAAATAATCAAGGACTATTGGAAGCCAGACTATCCAGGTCACTCCCACCCGGCCGAATATTGGACCAGACCAGTTGATGCACAACTGCGTGAATGGTATGATATTATGGGCAGTTGGGTAGCAAAACCACAAAACTTGTATGCTCCTTATAATGAGGCACCTGAAAGTGCACACGTTTTATGGAGTATGCCTATTGGTGATGCACCTGGCGGTATATCAGGCGGTGACAACGGCGACATTCCCTTCCAAGGCGGAGACGCTTATGAAGGCAAATTCGCAGATTCAGTTATCATCGCAGGTGTCCTATACTACAATAAATACTATGCACAGTCACCACAACAGGCAATTGTTGCAGTTGAATTACGCACAGGCAACGTTCTCTGGGAAAAAACATTCAACTTCGGTAACAGCAGAATCAGTCGTGGACAAATACTCAACTTTATCAGCATGAATAATCGTGGCTCATGGGCCTACCTCTGGATTGCCAGCGGAACAAACATGTTTGCAGTTGATCCAACAAATGGTCAACTTAAATACAACATGACTAACGTCCCAGCGGGAACTATCTATTATGGTCCAAACGGTGAAATGCTAAAATACGCAGTTACTAACATTGGAACAACCGATAGTCCAAACTGGCGCTTAACACAATGGAACTCTACACATGTCGTTGTCCAAGGTCTTACTGGCCAAAGTGAAGCTTGGGGTACCCAAGTTACTGCAGCTAACGGAACTACGACATACAATGCAACAACCCGTGGCTACGACCTTAACATCTCAGTGTCATTGACAACTAGTCCAGGAAGTGTACTTGTTGCATGGCCAGGAGATCGTGTAATCTTAGCACCTGCAGCTTCAGCAACTAACGGTATATACTTAACAGGCATTAGCCTTGACGAAGAAAACCCTGGCTATGTAATCTATAACAGACGACAATTCCCAGCACCAAGTGATTGGAGTGACATGAACATGACTCTTAGCAGCATTGGTCAAATGGGTTGGGCAGCCTTCAGTCAAGAAGACTACCGCGCTGTTTTCTGGACAAAAGAAAACAGAGTCAACTACGTATTTGACTTAAACACAGGCAAAATAGCGTGGACATCACAATCTCAAATCTACGCAGACGCATGGAGCGACACAGTTACTACCTATGGACCAGAAAAAATCTTTGCATACGGCAAACTCTTTGAAGCAAGCGTTGGCGGTATAGTATATTGCTATGACGCAGCAGAAGGTGAATTACTTTGGACATATGAAGCAACAGACAAATACAATGAATCATATCACAGAGAAGCATGGTGGCTAGTACCACTGTTCATATCAGACGGCAAACTTTACTTAGGTCACATGGTTCATTCTCCACAAGTGCCAATATCAAGAGGCGCACCATTCATCTGTCTTGATGTAGAGACTCATGAGGTTGTTTGGGAGATTGATGGAGCATTCCGTCAAACTCGTTGGGGTGGACGTGCACTCATGGGCGACAGCGTAATTGCAACATATGACTACTATGACCAAAACATCTATGCAATAGGTAAAGGCCCAAGCGAAATTACCGTTTCAGCACCTACAGTTGCTGTTACAGCAGGCACAAAAGCTTTGATTACAGGCACAGTCATGGATGTCTCACCAGGCACAAAACAAGATGGACTACAATACAGATTCTCAAATGGCGTTCCAGCAATGAGTGACGAAAGTCAAAGCGACTGGATGCTCTATGTCTACAAAGGCTTTTCACTACCAATGACTGCAAAAGGTATTGACATTACAGTATATGCATGGGATAGCGTAAATGCACAGAGAATCGATATCGGTACAGTAACAAGTGACACAAATGGTCAATATGCAATAACTTGGACTCCAGACAAAGCAGGCACATACGGTATCTATGCATACTTTGAAGGTACAGCAGCATTTTACGGTGACGACGCAAGTACTACAATGGCAGTATCAGCAGCTCCAGAAGTGCCACCACCAGTTGAAACTCCAGCATACGAATGGTACATCATTGGCATGGGCATCGCAATCATTGCAGTGGTCATAATCATTGGTCTGTTGATCATCAAAAAGAAGTAAACAACCAACAAAACCTAAATAAATCAACCCATTTTTTCTTTTTTTTTAATTAATTAATCGATTAATGTTTATCATAACTTTTGGGTTATTGTTTTAAAAAAAATAGCTTTAACCATGAATGGTTACTACTCAGCAGGTAATAACGCACAATTATTGTGTAAATATTTTTCTGGGAAACACTATGTGCAGTGGTTAAAATACAAAAATTTGACGTCTATTTTGTTATTCTCTGTAAAGCGCTATTTCTAAAAAAATTCACACAATATGTAGTGTGCGTTACCAAGCGTTGTCTTATCCCGAAATAATTTCCCCTTTTCAAACTATCTTACGACACACTACATCACCACCCAAACTGTCTAGCAGCTATACCTAACCTCACCTCAGACCACAACCTTTTGAGGTATTTGGTGTGTAGGTGGTTTTTTTGGTAGGTTTGTTTTATTATTTTGATTGTTTGTGGGGTTATTTGTTTTTGGGGTTGGCCGAGGTTTTTTACTGTGGTGGTGTTGTGTTTGTTGTTTTGTGTTGTGTGTAGTGTTGTTTGAATCGTTTGGGGGTTGTTTTTAGGTGGTTGGCTGTTGTTTTTATGGTTATTTTGT
Source organism: Candidatus Bathycorpusculum sp. (assembly GCA_009787585.1). Taxonomy (GTDB): domain Archaea; phylum Thermoproteota; class Bathyarchaeia; order Bathyarchaeales; family Bathycorpusculaceae; genus Bathycorpusculum; species Bathycorpusculum acidaminoxidans. The sequence continues at coordinate 6,894 of WQSY01000026.1, forward strand.
TTTTTGTGTGTTTTTCTAGGTAGTATTTGGGTAGTTTTTTGTTTTTGACTTTGATCATGTTTTTAATTGTGTGTCAAGGGTGTTTTTTGGGAGGTGTTTTGGTGTTGATGTTGATTAGGTGTCAAAGTAGTGAGTCGTAAGATAACTCGAAAAGGGGAAATTATTTCGGGATAAGACAGCGTTACCAAGCGTACACTACCTACAGTCAAGCCTGCTGAGTAGTAACCATGAATGGAATGTATGTGACATTTTTCTCGATATTTTGTCAATATTGTTTTTACGATATTTTTAAATATTATAATGCTACTGTATTTTTCATAATATAATGGAGAAAATGAAAAATGAAACTATTTAAAAGTAAAAAAATGCTTTCAATGATGGCAGTGCTAATGATGCTCTCTTTTGCAGTCTCTATGTTTGCAGTGCCAAACGCAACCGCGCAATCTGATAAAGCAACTTTTCCCTTTGTCGATGCAATACCACATAAAGCCGGTACAGGCCAATCAGTTCTAATTAACTGGGGTCTACTAAACCAGCTATTTGTTGATGGTGATGGCTGGAACGTAACATTACAAATTACTTATCCTAACGGCAAAACCGAAAATACTACAGCTAAAACATGGTCTACAGGCAACCTTGGCAGACGCTTTACATTCACTGAAGAAGGAAACTATACACTACGATGCGTATTTGACCGTGCTTACTATAATTCAACAAGTGCATCATTTAGAGGATGGTACGCTGAAAGTATAAGTGAAAATGTTACCCTACAAATTGTTGAGGGTTATACTAAACCGAATTACCCTGGTCATTCTCATCCAACAGAGTATTGGACAAGACCAGTTGATCAACAACTGAGAGAATGGTACAGCCTTATGGGCAGCTGGTTAATAGGTGCAAGTGCAACGACATACGGTAGCACATATACGCAAGCTAAATTCAATGATGATGCACCTGAAAGTGCACACGTTCTATGGAGCATGCCTATCGGTGATACTATGGGCGGCGTAGCAGGCGTAGAGGACGCAGTCGGCTTCCAAAACGGTGACGCGTACGAAGGCAAATTCGCAGGCGCAGTAGTAGTTGCAGGCGTTCTATACTACAACAGAGATGGTACATACAATTCAGCCTCAAATATAACTGGTGCGCTAGGTGACAATACTGTTGCTAATCCTGGAAAACAACGAAATACAATAGTTGCAGTTGATTTACACACAGGCAAAACACTTTGGGAACGATCATATAACTTTGGTGCTAATAACGATGCAAGAATTACTCGCGGACAAATACTTACCTGGATTTGCTTAAACAACCGTGGAACATGGGCATACCTTTGGTTAACCAACGGAACAACTATGTACGCAGTTGAACCAAAAACAGGTGATTTAGTATACAACATGACTAACGTTCCAGCTGGAACTATCTACATTGGACCAAACGGTGAAATGCTAAAATATCAAACTGTAAACATTGGAACTACTACAAACCCAGTTTATCAATTACGCCAATGGAATTCTAGTTATGTCGTAGCTCAAGGTAAAACTGGTATGGCTGAAAGTTGGGGTAGCCAAGTTCAAGGTGTCACCTATGATGCAAACGTGCGTGGATGGGATCTTAACTTAACTCTATCAGGTTTAACAGCATTACCTGGCAGTATAGTTATGGCGTATCCAGAGGATCGGGTTATATTTGCTAACGCGTCAACAGCTGGTATCGAGATGACAGGAATTAGTCTTGACTCAGAAAACTCAGGACAAGTGATGTTCAACCGTAAAACATGGAAAGCTCCTTTAGAGTGGGACTCAATATCTCCAACTGGCTCACAAAACGGTTGGGTGTCCTTTAGTGAAGAAGAAAAAGTCGCTATTTACTGGACAAAATACAACAGAGTTAATTATGCCTTTAGCTTAGATACAGGCAACTATTTATGGCAAACAGAACCACAAATCTATGCAGATGGATGGACTGATTCACCTTCTTATGAGAAAGTCATTGCTTACGGTAAACTCTATGAGGCAAGTGTTGGCGGCATTTTATACTGTTATGACATAAAAACTGGCGATTTACTTTGGACATATGAAGCAACAGATAAGCATAATGAATCTTATCACGGCGAAAACTGGTGGCTAATAATCACTATGATTACTGATGGTAAAATCTACATGGGCCACATGGTACACTCCGCACAAATGCCTATTTCAAGAGGCGCACCATTCATCTGCATTGATGCAGAGACGCATGAGGTCATTTGGGAGATTGATGGTGCATTCCGTCAGACTCGTTGGGGTGGACGCGCAATCATGGGCGATAGTATCATTGCAACCATGGATGTCTATGATCAGCAGGTTTATGCTATTGGTAAGGGCCCAAGTGAGGTGACCGTTTCGGCGCCTACAGTTGCTGTTACAGCAGGTACAAAAGCTTTGATTACAGGTACAGTCATGGATGTTTCCCCAGGCACAGAACAAGACGGCCTAAGATACCGATTTGCTAATGGTGTTCCAGCGATGAGTGATGAGAGTCAAAGTGAATGGATGCTTCACGTCTACAAGAACTTTGAAGAACCAATGGGTGCTAAGGGTATTGAAGTTACGGTGTATGCATGGGATGTCGAGAACAACAACAGGATTAACATTGGTACAACAACTAGCAATGCACGTGGTCAGTATTCGATAGCTTGGACTCCTGATAAAGAGGGTATGTATGATATTTGGGTTTACTTTGAAGGTACAGCAGCATTTTACGGTGACGACGCACAAACTACAATGGCAGTATCAGCAGCTCCAGAAGTGCCACCACCAGTTGAAAACCCACCATATGAATGGTACATCATTGGCGCAGCAATTATCGTCATTGTTGTAAATCTAGTAGTTGCTTTACTTCTTCGTAAGAAATAGAGTCAACTATCCCTCTTTTTTTTGTAAAAATTTTTTATCACTGTTTATTTCAGTACACGTTAATTGTTAAACTTGTTTTTTAGGAGGAAAATGGTTTAATACCTGTGTAAAGACACATATGCACTATTAAGTGGGCCGGTCGTCTAGCCTGGTTAGGACATCTGCTTGACGTGCAGAAGGTCGCCGGTCCGAATCCGGTTCGGCCCACCATCAATTATTTTAGGTATATAAAGTCTAATTGTTGTTAGTAATTTGGGTAACTTTAATAATGACTTTTAGAAATCATTTATGAACCCGATGAATAAAAATCAAAAAACTTTTCTCTTTGTACTCGCAATAATTGTTATGGTCTCACTATTTTTAAGTATAATTTACACGGTATTTACGACTCAAGTAGCGTCAAATAAACTAAAAGTTGTTACATCCTTCTATCCTATAACATATTTAACACAGCAAATCGGTGGCGATTACATAGAGATAACCCAACTCATGCCAAATAATGGTGAAGTTCATAGTTGGGAGCCATCAATTTCACACATAATGGCTGCTGAAGATGCAAACATTATATTCTACAACGGCGCAGACGCTGACCATTGGATGGAAGAAAACGTTTTACCAGTTTTATCATCAACAAACAATAAAAACAGAGTTATAGTTGAAACAACCTCCAATTTAACTCTTATAACAAACATTGGACAGGAACATAGAGAAGACCAACACAAACATGAATTATATGATCCCCACACTTGGATAAGTCCTTACATGGCAAAACAACAGGCCGAAAAAATTTACAACACTTTAATCATAGTTGACTCTCAACATGAAAACTATTACACCCAAAAATGGAACAAATTACAACAGCAACTTGAACAATTAGACGGTGCATACCTAAACGGACTCTCAAACACAAACAAAAACACAATTTTTGTCTCTCATGAAGCATATGGATACTTGACTAACAGATATGGGTTTACGCAACATGGAGCAATTGGACTCTCAGCAGACCAACAACCCAGTGTCACAAGTATAAGTCAATTAATTAACGAACTAAAAGAATACCAAACACATATTCTCTACTTTGACCCGGTCTATTCTGACAAATACATTCAAACAATAAAATATGACCTCCAAACAAAAACAGGACAAAACGTTACTATATTAAAACTATACTTAATGGTAGGTCCCATAGATGATTTGGATTACATAGAACAAATGCAAACAAACCTTATAAATTTACAGACAGGTTTAGAAGCTCTATAATAAAAATAAACTAAAAAACAAGATGAAAAACATGATAACCCAAAATAGCCCTATTTTGGAAGTAAACGGTCTTAACGTAAATCGCAATGGTGCACCTGTAATTGAAGGTGCAACTTTTACGATAAATAGAGGAGACTATGTAGGCATAGTTGGACCAAACGGTGGAGGTAAAACCACGCTTCTACGCGTTATTCTCAACTTTTTACCCTACACTCAGGGCTTCATAAAATTATTTGACACAAATTTAACAAACTTTTCTTCATGGGAAAAAATCGCATACATCTCACAGCAAGCCACAAATTTCGAAGAACAATTCCCCTTAACGGTACGTGAACTTGTCTCCTTAGGCTGCATAAAAAAAGGCAGGCTAGGTAGAAACTTTACATCAGAAGACTGGAAAAACGTCGATAATAACATAGAATTTATGGGCTTAAGCAATGTTGCAAATCGCCGAATAGGCCAATTATCGGGGGGACAAAAACAACGCATGTTTGTCGCAAAAGCCCTAACCCATAAACCCGAATTAATCATACTTGATGAACCCATAGTCGGCGTAGACTCCAATGCACAAGAAAAATTTTACAAAAAACTAAGCGACCTAAACATCAAACATCAAACAACCATACTAATTGTAACCCACGATTTAGCATCTGTTTTCTGCCGCATGTCAAAAATACTATGTATAAACAAAAACGTTGAACTCGCAAATATTACCCCAAACTTGGACACAACACAACTCTTAAAACGTGCCTATGGCGAACACTTTCACTTTGTATTTCACCAACATAGCTGCGAAGGAGAATTCCCACATGAACATTAACTTTTTCAACCTCTTTAGCTACAACTTTTTCCAAAACGCCCTAATAGGCGGCATAATTGTCGCCATAGTCTGTGGCTTAATGGGTCTCTTTCTTATCCTTAAAAAAGAAGCCATGATAGGCGATGGACTCTCCCATACAGCCTTTGGCGGCATAGCCATAGGTCTTCTAATGGGTATAAACCCCATAATAACCGCTTTAGCAACCTCAATATTAGCAGTCTTTACTATATCGTATATGCGCAGAAAAAAAATCGCAACCTCCGACTCCGCCGTAGCTATAATGCTAGCCATAGGCTTCTCAACAGGCCTTATCATTATAAGCATAGCTGGAGGCTTTAACATTGAACTATTCAACTATCTTTTTGGATCTATATTAACTATAACTCTTTCAGACCTCTTATTAGTCTCAGCCTTAAGCACATTTGTCTTATTATTCATAGGTTTTTTCCGACGCGAACTCTTATCTATGATCTTTGACGAAGAAGACTCAAAACTACGAGGTATACCAACAAATTACCTAACTATAATCTTTGATATACTTACGGCCATTACTATTGTATTATCCATTAAAATTATAGGCACCATACTTGTAATAGCCATCTTAGTAATACCTGGACTATGCGCCTTAAAGCTAAACCTCTCCTTCAAAAAAACTCTGCTAACAACAACACTTTTTAGCACAATAAGCACCACCACAGGTATTATCATCTCAGCCATATTTAACATAGCTACCGCAGGCATTATCGTACTTGTACTAGTAACCTTTTTTATAATTACCTTAATCTATAAAAAACTCGAATAAACTGTGTTTTGGTGATGCTTTTGTATACAGCGTACGTGACAATAAAAAGGTAGACTATTAGTTATTTTTTTCTTTCTGCAATTATTGCTCTGCATTTATCGGCGTATTGACAGTATGATAGACAAGCTGCATTTTCGTCGGGGCGTTTCCATTCCGCTCCACAGTTGGAACATGTCGTTTGATCCTCATCGCTCCACACTTCAAGTTCTGCACCGCAGACATGGCAATTAGTATAGGACGGTTTTGGCTGTAAAAAATCTCGTAGTCCAGGACAGGTATCGGGATTTTTTTGAAATTTTTCATTTGAACTATTACCATTTATGCTCAATTGTTTCACCTCCAATTTTTACCTCAACTTCACAAGTTAACACTTTTTTACCGCAATCCTCTAATGCTTTGTTTACTGCCCATTTTAGACCCGTACAGCATGGTACTTCCATGTAAAACACTGTAATACTTGCAACACTGTTAAGTTTCAAAATCTCTGACAACTTTGATGCATATGATTTAGCATCATTAAATTTAGGACACCCAATAATTACCGCTTTGCCCTCTGCTAATGTGTGAAAATTTTTAAGCACCACAGGTGCGCAATCAGCAATAAATAAAATATTAGCATTCTCAAAAAATGCTGCATTAGGCGATACAAGATCAATTTTTACAGGCCATTGCACCCTTTTTTGTAACGTTTCAGGCAACACAGATAGTTTATGAGCCACACTTGATGCATGTTTGTTTATGTATTTGTGAACCTCTTCTTGACTAAATGCCTCCGCTTCCCGTTCTACTATAGTAATTGCTCCCTGAGGACAATGCCCTAAACAAGCTCCAAGACCATCACAATAAATATCTTTAACAATTCTCGCTTTACCATCAATAACCTGCAGAGCACCTTCAACACATTTTGGAATGCATTGTCCACAGCCGTTACACAAACTCTTATTTATATACACAATTTTCCTCTTCACAGCATTCCTCCAATTTTCCATTTAACAGGGTTAAAGGGGTCTGTCGTTTATAAGATCGTCATCTTTTTCAATCAGACTGGGACGGCGACATCATTCCCCGTAATAATTAGTATTCTAATTATAAATAAAGAAAACGGTAAAAAAACAAAAAACATGACTTTTATACCGGATTATTTTGTTGTTTTACTGTTTTGTAATTCCTTAAAGAATGTTAAAGTTTTCTGCATAGAGGTGATTACTCTTTTGTCTATAGTGTTTATGGTTATTAACGGAATATTTTGTGGGTCCATTTCAAAATTTGCAAATGCTTCTCTACAGGAGGCATCAAAAATTGCATATGTCACATGTCATGCACGGTTAACCTATACATCTATAACTTTTATACGATATTTACGTGAGTTTTATAGTGTATTGTACTAATAATTCGTTGTCTGTATGAGAATTTCGTTATACGTGTCTGTTTGGTTAAATTTGTCTTATTTTTGGTTAAAAACTCACATTTATACAACCTCCAATTTATAGTACAATGTACTAAAAATAGTGGGCGATTAGCTGGTAAAAATTTCAATGTATGGAAAAATCTCAAAGAATATCATCAAGAAGACTTTATAGTACAAAAATATGTAAAACTCACGATATTTAGCTGTTAAATTTTCAAGATTTTCCAACCATTTAATCACAATATTTAAACTTTTAGAATTACCTAAAGGACAACTTTCGGACGCGTGCTGCATTGTTTGTAAAATAAACATGCTAACCCTCAATAACGATTACACATAGCTAACTAAACTTAGCGATATTATAGAAAAATCAATTCAAAAAATAGTTTAAAAACATTAAAACTGGTTTAAAAAAGGAAAAAGGTGGGTTGTTTAGATTTTTTTCTTGTCTAACACTTCTCTGAAGTTTTTACCACAACATTCATATAAACCAATGGTTAACTGAGTTCGTTTCCCCTGTTTATCGGGTTTCCCTGCCATTGTCCACGTCTTCTTTGCAGTTTTAACTTCTTTTCCACAAATTGGGCATTTTGCCATAATGATTCCTCTAACATATGTTATCGTACGTTTCTATTTAAAAACATTTTCGATACATGACCTAAAAACATTTAAAATAAGCTCAAATCAAAGTTATTTTACTGATTTTTCAAAAGCCAAGCAGGTTAACCACACATCTTTGTTTAAAAAATCTGTTTCGCAACAGTCAAATAAACCTTCAAAACCTCTTCTGTAAAGAGCACCACTAAAACTTTTTCTATACCCCTTTCTTTTTCCAGAAAATCCTTGATAGCCTTAAGAGCAACGACACTAGCCATTTCAACAGGATATCCATAAGCACCCGTACTAATCGAAGGAAAAGCTACCGATCTAACACCTTTGGATAAAGCCAGTTTAAGAGAATTACGATAAGACTGCTTTAAAAACTCAGCTTCTCCCTGAAAACCACCTCGCCAAATAGGACCCACAGTATGAATAACCCATTTAGCCCTCAAATTACCACCCGACGTTATCGTTACACACCCCGTAGGCAAACCATCCGGCCAAATAGTAGCACGAATCTTTTTACATTCCTCTAAAATTTCAACTCCACCCCTACAATGGATAGCACCATCAACACCTAAACCGCCTAAAAGCGTCGAATTTGCCGCATTAACAACAACATCAACAGCCACCTCTGTAATATCACCAACAATTAACTGCACAACAGCTAAACCAACTTTAAACTCAAACATAGCTTTCCCCATCTACATTAGTGTAAATACCAACATTAAAGCTGAACCTATAAAATAGGCTCCAAACAACAAAAACACACCTACACAAAATAACGTAATACCATACTGAACTCTATGAGTTAAAAATCGCTGCGACTTAAAAATAAATACTCCAACAAGAGAATACCATAAAAAGTCAATAGACCAATGAACACCCGCAAAAATACCAAAACCCACCACTCCAAATAATTGCGCGTTTAAAACTAGAGCTGTACCAATAGTTAACCACCATAAAATAAACCCGGCGTTAACAGCAGTAGTCCAAATACCTGAAAAAAAAGAGTCTCTCTTCAAATTTTCAGACACAGAATTTTGCTGATTACGATTTTTAAACGCTCGAACACCCATAAACATCATCATCGCACCACCTATAAGACCAACAGTTATCTGCACCCAAATTGGAATCACAAATTGACTAAGCAAAAAATAAATCAGAACCATCAAAGGAAACTCTACTACACCATGCCCAAGTGCAATCAAAACACCGGCAATTTTGCTCTTAACTGATTTTTGAAGAGTAACTGCAAATAAGGGACCAGGCATTAAAACGCCACTTAAAGAAATCAACATAACCGAACCTAAAAACACATAAAAATTTGAGATAAACTCCAACAGCACTCATCTTTCCATTAACCTGTTAAAGAAGTGCTATAAATGGTTATTTGTGCTTAGAAGAATTCTCAAATAACACCTTTTGCATTTTTACAATATCTTCACTATCTTTAGCCATAGTATACGGGTCAAGAAAACGCTTATTTAACTCAAAAAACGTGTGCCCCCACGGAAAAATCTCTAACATCTCTTCAGCTTCAGATTTAAACCCTGCAATATACAAAGAAGCTGCTAACGCTTCAGCCGTGGTAAGCTTTGTTAATTTCCCAAAATTTACCGGATTACCTGCAATCAGAATAGGTAAACATCGACTGGTACCTCTAACATGCTCCCCTAACACTTTCTGAGCTTGCTCCCAACTACAATCCAACGCAGCTAACCCAAAACTTTCAAGACGCTCTCTATCCGCAGGAGAAAAAGCAATTTCACTAAAAGGATTAAGAACTATAGCCCGTTTAGGCAAAAATCGAATTTTTTTAACAATACGCACAAACCCTCGCCGACCCAACCGTAACGCCGTATTCTTTTTTGGATCATCCTGCGCTGCATGATAAACATTAATTCTCACAGGCAAATCCCGGATAGGCATATTATCATTATCTGTTTCCATAATTAGCGCACCTTCAAATGATCCATAGGCTTGATAAACATCTGGGGAATTACATCTAAAAGATCTGAGGCTAACATGTGAAAACCAATTCTTGAAGCTACAATATCGCCACAGGCTCCATTTACAAATGCACCTGCAACAGCAGCTTTAAAAACATCTGTTTTTTGTGCTAATAACCCTCCAACAATACCTGCAAGCACATCCCCTGTTCCTCCAACAGTCATACCCAAATTGCCTGTAAAATTTAACTTTACCCTGCTAGGACTACAAATAATATCCACTTTACCCTTAACAAGCAAAACAGCGTTAAGCGCCTTAGCAGTTTTCTGAATTAACGAAACTTTACCCTCAAAATCATCCTCAGGAAGTCTCTGCCCTGTAAGAACCGCATACTCACCTATATGAGGCGTGAGCACTAAGGGACTTTTTAAAGGACGCTTAAATTTAGCAAACGCCTTCAAACCATCAGCATCCAAAAGTAAAGGCTTACCTGCCTTTTCCACTTTATCAACAAACAATTCTACAAATTTACATGTTTCATCTGCTAACCCTATGCCTGGACCTAACACAACAGCATCAACTAACGCCAAATAAGGCTCCAACTCTACTACATTATCCCTATTAAGATTATCACCCTGAAGCTTTACAGAAATTAAATCAGGCGACATCATCGAAATTGCATTAGCTGTTTTCTCTACAGAAGCTGTATACACAACATCAATACCAGAACGCAGAGCAGCAATAGACGCAAGAGCCGGCGCACCCGAAAACACGTTACTACCTCCAATAACCAGTAAACGCCCAAAATCACCCTTATGTACCCCCAAAACATGCCGTTTACACACCAAATTCACATCACCTGGACCAGCAAACCGTTCAAACTCGAAAGGCAAGCCAATATCCCTAACTACCAAATCACCAACAAACTCTTTAGCCCTATTCAACCCCCATTTAGACTTGTAAAACGTAACAGTCAAATCAGCCCTAACAGCCCCTCCTAAAACCTCTCCAGAGTCAGAATTTATCCCCGTAGGCACATCAACAGCAATTTTAAACCCCTCAAAAGAATTAATAACCTCAACCATCCGCAAAATATGTGCCTTCAACGTTCCTTTAGTACCCGTACCTAACAAAGCATCAACAACAACATCAACACCCACTAAAGAAACATTAGAAATATCAGAAACCTCAACAATTTGAAGACAATCCCCTACAAGCTTTAGGGTATTCCAATTTTGCACTGCCGAAGGATGACTAATATCTTTGCTCTTTCCCGCTAAAAAAATTGTAACAGAATAACCGTGCACTAAAAGATGACGTGCCGCAACAAATCCATCACCACCATTTCCCCCTAAACCACAAAAGAAAACAACTTTTTTCATGTTCGAAAAACGCTTCTCAATTTCCTGAGCAACATTTCTTCCAGCATTTTCCATAAGCTGCAATAAACTAACACCAAAATACTCTGCATTAATTTCTATAGACCGCATTTCACAACTGGAAAGCTGATTTGGCACGTTCTTTGCCGCCATATTTACCACCTATGTTATTAACAGTTTTTACCAAATAAGGTTATCCATCCGTTTGGTATACAAAAGCATCAACAAAACACAGTTCCAGAACTAACAAAACGCCATAACAACAAAGATTCTCAAAAACCAACAAATTACCACCTATTTACCATCAACACGACATTTTAAGGAAAACTCGAAAACTCTAATCGTTTGTCACAAATTTTTCTGAAAAAATTCTTTTTCCAACCATTTACAAAAAAATTTTCGAAGTATAACGAACCTTATATAATCATCAAAATAAAACCCAAAAAAACCCTACAAACACCAAATTACAAACAAACATCACATCAAAAAACGAAAAAAACACTCTAAAAAACAAATTTTACACATTTTTACACAGTAACACATGTAAAGAATCTCACAACCGATACACCAACTTATTTTTAACACTTTTCTCATGTTACTTGCTCAAATAATTTCTTGATTTTTAGCAACTTTGACGTTTCACATAAACGAAACAAATTCGAACAAAACATTTTTACAATAAACAGTTAAAACAGTAAAACACAACATCAAATTTTAACAATAATTAGTTAAATTTACCAACAAACGCGTCCTAAACAAAGCAAACATAATCGAAAAACAATTCTACACAAAAATTTAATGATACAAACATTTGACAAACCCAACATGTAACCTTCACGCTCAAATCCAATTTCAGAGCAACCTACTTTTCAGATACATCTACAATTGTGTGAAAATAACTTCAATATTCTTGACGGACAACACGTTCAATTACGTGGTTTAACCATGGTGATTGCATGTTAACGCCACACATTTGCGTAACCCGTACGCAATGTAACAACACAAACTAAATACAATACCCTCACTACATAATACCAAAAAGTAGCTAAATATTGGACGATCTAATAGCAATATATCCACCAATTTTTAATGCTTCTTTGCGGCTGTATAAACGGTTTTCATTTTCATTAACTTTTATACTTTGTATGTTTAGAATCTTTGTTTCCTTTAATTCTTCCATGTGTAACCGTAATTTAGAAGACGCGTCTCTTCAGCTACCTTTTATCTTTGCAGGTCTTCGACAGCAAAATAGCTTTGTCGTATAGCTATTCATAGTTACCTGACTTTTTCAGGGTTTTTTATACACCATGTTTTGTATGTTTTTGATGTTGATTTTCCATACTGAAAGGGTTAGGAACGGTTAAATAATAATTTGTGAAATTATAGCTTTAGCAAATAAATTTAAGACAAAAATAAAACGTTATTGCCTAATACACCAATTTAAAATCCTTGGGCCCCCACATTTTCCCAAATTATAGTTTAACTGTTCCTTAGCTCTGAAAACTTTTAATTATACACCAGTTTCAAAAATTTTTTCGAAAATAGCTCCAAAAACATGGACAAGCGACAACAAATAACCGCCAAAAAATGGTGTATAAAAACAGTCAAAAAGTCAGGTAATTAACTATACACATGGGCTATTAATTGTGTGAGACGGTTAAGCAGTATAAATGCTATTAGTATCTTACGAGTGAAATTCTTTGTAAATCGCACAGAAAATTAAATCAAGCTATTACTCCTGCCAGTGTAGGAATTACAACAAGCTCCCTAAGCT
>WQSY01000027.1 GCA_009787585.1 Candidatus Bathycorpusculum sp.
GTGGTATGTTTGTTCATATGATTAGAGAGTCAAAGGAATCCACCAAAAGCTTACTTTGGAGGATTAACACGAAATAACGTAAAAACGCAAAGTATCAGTTAAATTTGCGGCACATGCATAATCGCCTATTTCGTTTATAGCTTCACTATTAGTTGCTAATGGTCCTGATTGTAGGATGAAGAGGTTTGTGTTGTCTTTTACTTTGTCTATGAGTTCTTTTGCCTCTTCAACAGAGCTGCCACAATAGGTAACGCCTACATAGAATGTCTTATCATGATTAAGCATAATGTAACTTGTAGCGGTTATTAATCCAACTAACAACAATAATACCGTAACTATTGCGAATATTTTTCTTTTCAATAAATATCATCCCCTTAAAGATAGGGGGGGGTAGTTTTTAAATCTATGCTTTAATGGATGTTTCGAAAGTGTTTGATTGTTAATGCTGAATTGTGAATCAATATTTTGTTTGGTGCTTTAAAAAATGGTTTGCTGTTGTATGAATTTGATCTTTTGCGTGTTAATGGATTTATGTAATTGCTTCTTTTTAAAGCGTAGCGCTGATTGTGTTTGTTTTTCCTAGTTGCAAGGTGTTTGTTATATCAAGGTGTGGTTTGTTGTCTATATGGTAAGTTAAGTTTTTGTGGGTGTGTCTCTGTTTGATTATGGTTGTAGTGGTTTGGTTATAGTGCAGTGTGATGATAGTGCTTGGTGGTGGCTAAATTATTTTGCAAGGTGTTTTGTTCTGTTTTGCAGATAAGTGGCTATGCAGTTTTTGAAATATAAGTTTGTGAACTTGTTAATATTTTCTTATAATTGTTCATATAATATGTGATAAACCTGTTTTTTCCTATATTGAAATTAAGAAATGCTTAACAGGGGCAACTTGGATACTGTTTACACGAGAAGATATGTCATCCTTCGGGCTATTCAACAAACAAAAAAAACAGCAACAAGCAGGTCAATTAGAGTCGGCAGCTGAGAGTATCCAAGAAAACTCTTTTAATCAAACTCGAGAATTAACATCTCCCCCCAGTAATGATTGTTCTGTTGAAGGAAAAGTGTCTGAAGAAACACCGCAGAGTGTTTCCTCAAAAAATTTGTCTATGAGTAATATGTCCGCCTCGTCTGAAGCCGCTATAGCTGTTGGTGAGCAGTCAACGTTGGAAGCTTCGGTTGCTATGTGTAAAACGTATTTAAAGGCGGTTCCTCTTCGTGACTTATCTGATTTAGAGGATATAAAGGCTGAAATACAAAATGGTAATATTTTGATTCTTCGCATTACTCCTCTTGCAAGTAAAAGTGTTGAGTCTGTGAAAAGTGCGGTAAATGAGCTTTACGCTTTTTCTGAATCTATTGGTGGTGATATTGCACGTTTAGGTGAAGAGCGTGTTGTTATTTGTCCAAAAAATATTAAAATCTGGCGTGAAAAAATGCCAGAAAAAACTGAGGTGCTACCCTCTACAGTAGCCTAACTGTTTCAAGTACACTTGGAACTACAGTGTTAACATCTGCCTTGTTTACAAGGAAATTTGCAAACCCTATTGATTTTTGTTTTTCTCCGTGAACAACAAAGACTCTTTCTGGTTTTGGTTTTAGATGTGTTATGTAATTCATTAATTGACGTTTATCTGAGTGCCCTGAAAAGCCATTAATTGTTTCTGTCTGCATTTTCACCTGTAGAGCGGCCATTTTGCCTTCGTTATCCATCATTGTAACTTCGTTAACGCCTTTTTGAACGCGTTTACCCATGGTGCCCTCAATTTGGTAACTTACAAAAATAATTGTGTTACGTTCATCATTTGACCAATTTTTAAAGTATTCAATTACTGGTCCACCTTCTAGCATACCTGATGTTGCAAGAACAATGCATGGTTCACCATCAATGATGCCCTGTCGCACACTTGGGTGTTCTACAATAGTAAAATAGTCTGATTGGAATGGATTGATTTCTTCATGCAAAATGCTATGTCGTACTTCTCTGCCCAAATATTCAGGATAAGCAGTATGTATAGCTGTGGCTTCACTTATCATACCCTCAATAAATACTGGTGCTTCTTTCATTAGTCCTCTTTTCATGTAACCGTCTATAATTAGCATGATTTCCTGTGCTCTACCCACGGCGGGAACTGGAATTAACACTTTACCTTTACGTTCCAATGTTTGGTTAATTATATTTGTTAAATGTTCTTCTGCTTCTACACGCGAGGGCATGAAATCGTCTATGCCACCATAAGTGGATTCAGTTATAACAGTTTCTATACGTGGAAACTCTGCTGTCGCTGCTTCTAATAGCATTGTTCTGCCAAACTTGTAGTCTCCTGTGTAAACAATGTTATGTAAACCCTCTCCTATATGTAAGTGAATCATTGAAGAACCTAAAATGTGTCCTGAATTATGTAATGTTAGGCGGATGTCAGGTGCAATATCTGTGACAACACCAAATCGTAGCGGTATTGTATGAAGGACGCATTCGCGTACATCTTTTTGGTCATAAAACGGTGTAACTCCCTGTTTGCTAGCTACATCTAAATAGTCCATTTGTAGCATGGTCATCAAGTTCGATGTTGGAGCTGAGCAGTATAATGGTCCATCATAACCGTATTTGTAAAGAAAAGGCACTAAACCACAATGGTCAAGATGAGCATGACTTATAACTACCGCGTCAAGGTTGTCAATTTGGAATTCTGGAGAGTCAAACCTTGGAAATGACTCAAATGGTCTGTTTGAACCGGGATTAATGCCGCAGTCTAAAAGCACACTACTTTCTCTAGTTTTAACTAAAAACGCTGAACGTCCCACTTCTTGTGCACCGCCTAAAGCGGTTACACGAATGTCTCCCACATCATATGTTTTGGGTCGAAAAATACGTTCCCCTACAGTACGAAGAATTCTCTCCCGTTCTTTACTCTCTGAGTGCAAATAATGCCGCATGTGCGTGACAATTTTTGATTTAATAGGTGGACTCCGTAAAACGTGTGGACGCCATTTTGTTTTTTTTATAATTTCCTGCAGTACAGCGCCGTTTCTGCCTATAACTACGCCAGGTTTTTTGGTTTCAATAATAATTTCGCCCAAACTGGGGTCAAAGTTGATATCAGAAATTTCTGCTTCTGAAGCAATTAACTCTCTGGTAATCTTTTCAGCTTCCCCCTCAGGTAAACGTACTGAAGGGTCTGATCTTATAACAATTCTTTTACGAATAACACTTACAATTTCAGCAATTACACTACTTTGGTCAACTAGTAATTCTGGTTTTTTAGTGTAAATTGCCAGCATTGGGCCCTCATATTCAATACGAGTAACCTCTGCTTCTCTTGGAACATGTTTCAAAATATAATGAGATATCTCTATTTTGTCTTTATCCTGTGTCCGCACCAACTTTTAATTTCCCCTATTAAAAAGCAGCTCACTTTTCTCTTGTTCTGTAAGCTCTTTGTAGCTGTTAGCGTTAATTACAATGATATTGTAACTGTTACCACTTGCAACATCACGTTTCATAGCAGCATTAACTGCTTTAGCAATTGTAGGCAGCACCTCTTTAATTGGCAAACCTTCACGATATTTATCTTCCAATATGCCATAAGCCACTGGAGAACCTGAACCTGTTGACACAACTTTTTCCTCCATTAAACTGCCGTATGGATCTAAATTGAAAACATGTGGTCCAGTTTCATCAACACCGCCAACTAAAACTTGAGTCGATAAGGGTACATAACGGTTGTTAAATAAAATAGTTGCAACTAGTCTAGCTGCAGAAACAACCGGCATGGGTCGATTCATGTTTATCTTGTAAAGTTTTGCATTTGCCGTTAATATATCTACAACTTTTTGTGCGTCAGCAACCGTTCCTGCAATAGTCATTCCTAAATGTTCGTCAACTTTGTAAACTTTTTTTCCAAACTTGTGGGCAATATAATATCCCATGGTTACCCTAGTGTCTGATGCAAGAATTACTCCATCGGTGCAAACGACGCCTATGGTTGTTGTTCCTTTAAGTACTAATTCATTAACAGCATTATTTTGTGATGACATAGATTTTCTTTCTCCCTAAAATTGATTTATAATGGATGATATTATTCTGTAGGAAGTAGCATGATGATATCTTTCTGGCAGACTAATTAATATTATGGTACACTAAAATAGACAAAGACGTCTTCTTATCAAAAAGATACTTGCCAAAAAAAAGTTTACCTAAACCGTGACTAACTTTTTATAGGCCTATTTTATGTCTAAAAAATTTTTAAACCAAAAAAGTTTAAACGCCTAAAAACCATTTTTATATTGATAACCTAGCATAACGTGAACAAATTTGGCACTATCTTACCATTATATGCAACTCCCAAGAGAAGTAATTGTTGGAAATGGAGTTATAAACAGAGTTACAGAAGTTATAAATCGTCTAAACCTAAAAGGAGTTGCTCTGATAGTCTCGGGCACAAAAAGCTATGAAGTAGCAGGTAAAAAAGTTTACAGCCTACTAGAACAAGCAGGAATGGAACCTCACGGGTTACTTGTTGAAACAACAACATCCAAAGATATAGAAGTAATCGAAAAACAAATTTTCTCTCTTAAACCTCAAGTCCTCTTTAGCGTTGGCGGTGGAACAATAATTGATGCAACCAAAGTTAACAGTGGCAAACAAAACATTCCCTTCATAAGCGTTCCCACAACAGTTTCTCACGATGGAATTGCCAGCCCTTTAGCCTCACTTAAAGGCGTAGATAAACCATACTCTGTACTATGTCATGCTCCTCTTGCAATAATTGCTGACATAGACGTTATCTCACTAGCCCCCTGGCGCTCAGTTATAAGCGGTTGTGGAGACGTGATTGCCAAATTTACCGCTGTAAAAGACTGGGAACTAGCACACAAAGAAAAAAATGAGTACTATGGCGAATACGCCGCAAGCTTAGCTTTAATGAGTGCACAGTTAATTACAGCAAATGCTCCACTATTTCAATCAAAAACCGATGGCGGCTTACGTGTTCTACTTGAAGCTTTAATAAGCTGCGGCGTAGCTATGAGTATCGCTGGCAGCAGTAGACCCTGCAGCGGCTCTGAACACCTATTTAGCCACGCACTAGACCAAATTAGCTCCAACCGCGCCATGCACGGCGAACAAGTGGGCATTGGCTCAATTTTATCAGCTTTTCTCTACAACGCAAACTGGCAACAGATAAGAGACGCCCTAAAACAGATAGGTGCCCCCACAACAGCTAAAGAATTAGGCGTAAAAGACGAAGACATAATCAAAGCATTAGAATTAGCTCCAACACTACGCCCCGAACGCTACACAATTCTGCATAAACAACAACTCAGCTATACAGAATGCAAAAACATAGCTAAAGAAACAAACATTATCCATTAAATATCTAACAAACAACCTTCCTGTGAGAATCTATATATTTATCTATCTAACATTTCTATTGTTTGAAGAAATTAGCTTCTAAAACTCGTTAAATTAAAAACTTGAATTAAAAAGGGTAAACGCTTATTGAGCGTTAGGTTCTGTTTCTTCTACTGGTGACGTTGGTTCTGCTTCAGTTACTGTTGTCTCTGTCTCTGTTACTGGTGTTGCAGGTGCTGTTGTTAGTGTTGGAGGCATTGTGGTTACTGGTTTTGGTTCTGTTTTAAAAGTTTCAACGAATTGTGTTTGTACAAGTGTTGGCAAATATTTTTGTATGTCCATGGCAATGCCACGTTTTGCGATTTGTATGCCTTCAATGTAGAATGTGTCTTCTGGCATGTCAATTGTTAGATTGTCTTCTTGAATGGCAATTTTGAATTTTTCTTCTTCAACAACTGGAACACGCCTATGTATTAGTGAAAGAATTTTTTCTTCATTACTGTCTATTTTCTTTTGAGTTATAACTTCGTAAATAAGTGTTCTTCCAGCCAAGGGTGGATTGAAGTCAAGCAGGACTCTTCCTGCACCAACGGCGCGGACAGTGGCCATTTTACCTTGGTATTCAATACGTGCTCCCATTATGGGGTTGATTTCTCTTGCTAATAATTGGCGCAGAGGAACGCGTTTAATTTTTTCTGGGTCTCTGTGGCCAAATGCTTTGTCTGCTGGAATTTCTACTGTTGATGCTTTTTCTATGTCCATTTCTAGAAGCGCATCGTCTAAAGCTTTTAGAACCCAGCCTTCGCCTATAACGACAAGTTTAGGCTCATATACGTCTCCTTCTTTGTGGAGATGTTCACTTTTTGATACTTCTTCATATGTTGTGTCAAAAACTTCATTTGTTTCCTTGACTTTTCCAGTATAATTAATTAGTATGAAGTCTCCCTTTTGAAAGGTCATTCTTGAATCATCCTTTAATATACCGGCAAATATTTCACACGCTAATAAAAACTTATCGAGAACAAACACGATAGCTTATACAAACATACTGCATTATAGTTAACAGTGGACTCTAAAAAAACTTTGCTAAATGGTCGGACTCAAATATGGCAAAAACAGTTCCATGTTTGTTTTTGAATGTGTCTTTTTATCGCCAGTTTCTGTTTAAAATAACGTCTCTACAAACGTTTCAAAAATGTTTACTGATGTTGATGAACATTTTTGATATTACAGTTCACGGTTAATGAAAAACAAGAGAACAACTCGTAACAAACAATGTTATTCCGTTAATAGCTTAGCGGCGTTCCAGTATTTATCACTAACATAATGCAGGGTCTTAATTACTGGACCTTTTTTTGTTTCCCTAACCGTTGCAGCATCAAACATGCTCTCACCTATAGCTAATGATTTTCCATGTTTTTCGTCCTTAATAACTAACAGGTCTCCTTTGGAAAATTCTCCTTCAATACATCGAATTCCCGGAGCCATTACATTTGCGCCTTTACATACAAATGGTACTGCCCCCATGTCTACAGTTATTTTTGTAGCTGCTTCTATGAATTCTGTAAAACCTAAAAATGGCAGAAAAGTCTCTGCTCTAAACATTACCGGTTTTGCGTTAACTATACAAATTTGTCCATTTTCAAATTCAACTACTTCAATGATTGCTTTACTGCCAAATATGCTCTCTAAATCCATTTTTAATCGTTGTGAGGCATCATTTAGAATTTGTTTTATCTCTTTAGATTTTAGAGCGTATCGTCTTTGTTTTAATGACATAAATTAACCTGCATATCGTAAAATTGTTGCTTAATTAATTTTTCTCAAAATCTATGCCCTTGTTAGATGACTTTTTCCTCTAAGCCTATTGAAAAGTTTGCCCAAGTCTACTTTAAGTAAAATTATCATCATGATTATAGTTAAAACTATGGACATGACAATTAACATTTCTTGACTGATATGTTCTGCGCTTATGCTGCTCATGGTGTTTCCTAAAAATGCGCCTATACCTGCAATTGTTAGCTTACCTAAAAAGTATGCACCAACAAACTTTGTAATGCTGTACTTCATTAAACCAAGTGTAATAACGATTGGCTCATCTGGTATGGGTGTTGCAGCTGCTAAATAAATTGATAAAAAAGCCCGGTTCTTTATTTTTGTAGTGTTAGCGTTAAGGGTTGTATATTTTTTCCCGCTTAAGTGTTGACTGATAAACAGTTGTAACCTATGCCGTAAAGACTTGGTTTGATCTGGTGATGTTTGTTTGTTCTCGTTTAATTGTTGACTTATAAAGAAAGTGACTACATAATGTGTGCTCTTTGCTAAAGTTGCGCCTAACGCAGTTATAATGCCTATAAATAGAAATGATGTAACGTCGCCGTTGTCTAAGGAATATCCTGCGTTTGCAGCAATAATCATGTTTGAGGGGCCAACAAATGGTATAAGGTTAAGCCCAAAAGCAACTAGAAACATGATTATGCTGACCGTTATTGATAGTATTTGTTTCCCTCTTTATAAAAAAATGTTAACGGTGTTTATAAGTGTGTTCAATAGTGCTCTTGTTTTTGTATTCGTTGTTTACATGCTATCTGTGAATTTTTTTGTTTCAATACCTATTTGGTAGTTTATAGTCTTAAAGAGATGCGGCAGTTTGTTCTTAGGATAGTTTTGAAAATTTACGTTAACTGTGTTGTCTGTGTTGTTTATGGGTTTTTGAAAGTTTGTTTATTTTGTCGTGAGTTTGTTAGCAAATTTTTGTTGCTGCCCAATGTATCTTTTATTTTTTAGGTGTGTTATTGTTAAATGTTTGAAAAAGTGTAGCTGCCTTTCTAAGAGTAAACGAGAAGGTTTAAATTGTGAGAGTTAAAGTATAGAGAGATAAAGATATTTGAGGCCTCTATATGAGCGAAATGACAACTGATATCCTTGAACAGAACCTCAATAAAATCGTACTTGTACGGTTGAAAGGTGGAAAAAGCCTTAGAGGAAAACTAAAGGGGTTCGATCAACACTTAAATCTGGTTCTAGAAGAAACAGAAGATACAACAGCTGTAGAAAATCAATTAAAACTGGGACTAATAATTGTCAGAGGAGACAACGTAGTCCTTATATCGCCTCCGCCACGGTGATTTGAATGGGTAAAGGAACACCATCAATGGGCAAGCGCGCTGGTCGTGTTGTCCACATAAGATGTAGACGTTGTGGTAGGCGAGCTTATCATGTACGTAAAAAACGTTGTGGCGCATGTGGTTATGGCGCAACTGCAGCACTTCGTCATTACCACTGGCAAAGAAAGACTCTACAACGCGTAAGAGTCGTCTAAGCCCTAAACATTTTATTTTTTTATTAATTTATGTATTACTTTAAAATTTAAAACATGTATTATTTAATATATTGCCTCAGGCAATTTTGTAAGATCTGATAAAATCATGTCCGGACTTTCTCTGGCAAGCTCTTCATGATAATATAAACCTGAGAGTAAACCAACCGTTTTTATCCCTGCCGCCTTACCTGTTTTAATATCCGTTATTGAGTCTCCTACAATTAAACAATCATCCTTTTCTACGTTAAAGTTTTGAATGCATTTGAATATAGCTTCAGGCGACGGTTTAGGCTTTACCGTATCAAGACCCGTCATAACACTTGAAAAATATTTACCTATACCAAAACTGTCTAACTCTTTTACAATCTCTTGATTTGGAACATGACGCATCGTTATCAACGCCAATTTAGCCCTCAACGAGAGAAAACCAATTGTACTTACAACATTAGGAAAAAGCCTTGTTTTTCCATACGTAAGCACATGATACGCCTGAAGATAAGCCTCTCTAAATTTAACTAAATCCCCCCAAACTAGCCCCTCAAGAGATAACCCCTGCTCCATATGCTTGGGAATTTCAAGAACAATCCGCGTCTCTGACACCTCTTGACCTATCGCTTGAAAACCAATCTGCGCCGCTTCAACATATGCCTGATAAGGATCCACTATCGTACCGTCTAAATCTAAAAAAATACACTTAGGCTTAAATTTATTTACACTCATAAGCAAAGATCCATTTTACATGCCGACTCTGCTGTTAGTTTAAAAAACATTTCTATAATAAAACCATTTTTGCCTAAACACCATCTATGAACTCTGCCCCTTGATTTTTCTCTTCAAATTCCACAATGGCATGTTCTACAATTATGTTAATTAATTGCCTCGCAGATAAAACTCTTCGTAAGTGATACATATGACCAGTAAGGCAGTAATCATAATGGGTTCTGAACGTGATCTAGACTTTTCTCGCGAGATCGCCAAGTATCTTAAACTTCTCGGTGTGACATACGAGTTTCGCGTCGCATCCGCTCACAAAACTCCTCTTGCCGTGCTAGATATTCTTAAAGAATTTGAAGACAAAACAGTTGTCTATGTCACCGTTGCAGGACGCTCCAACGCTTTAAGCGCCTTCATAGACGGCAATACCTCAAAACCTGTAATCGCCATACCCCCATACAGTGAAAAATTCGGCGGCACAGACATATACTCCTCATTACGTGTGCCCAGTGGTATAGGTTCTGTTGTTACTATTGAACCCGAAGGAGCCGCAATAGCAGTAACAAAAATATTAGGACTCAGTAACACAGATTTACTTAGTAATGTCAAAACATATCAGGACAGTAAAAAACAAGAACTAACCCGAGCCAATGAAACTATTAAAAAATTAATCTAACGCTCATTTATAATTTAATTCTTTTTTTTTGGTTAAATTTTTTGACAATGTTAAGAAAAGAGTATAAAAGTTGGAATTTGGCTTTTGATTATTTAGCTTAGTACTGATTCAACTGTCATGTTTAGGACTACTTCTGAGATGTCGCTGGCGTATTCTGCTATGCGACGTACGCTTTCGATAAGTAGTCTTAGGTTGACGATTTCTTCAAGTTTAACAGTGTGTGTTAGGATGATGGCTTCTTTTTCAAATTTGTGTGTTTGTTCTAGTTTTTCAATTACGCTTTCTGCTAGGTTGAAGTCTTGTTTGAATAGGGCTTCTATAGAGTTTTCAAACATTGTGTTAGCTAAAGTGTTTAGTTGGTTTATTTTTTCTAAAAGGTCTGCTTTTACTGGTTCTTTTAGGAGTAGTGTGTTTTCAGCCATTTTTGAGGCGTGGTCTGCGGTTCTTTCTACTGCTTTTGCAATTAGTCTATATCCTATGCATTCGCGTTGGGCGTTTAATCCTATGTCTTTTACGTTTTTTGGGTTTGCGACAGCTAGTTTTAGTAGTCTTACAATGTAGAGTCCGAATCTGTTTACTTCTCGGTCTGTTTCTATGATTGCTTTTGCGCTTTGGTAGTCTAGGTTGTTTAGGGCTGTTAGTGCTTCTTTTTGCATGGATGATGCGATAATTGACATGCGGCTAAGTGCGTTTTGGATGGTTAATTCTGGATAGTTTAGTAGTACTTGAAGTGTTAGTTCTATTGGGGTGTCGGTTACAATTTCTGTTCCGACAAGATAGTTTCTGGCAAAATTTTTTAGGTGATTACGTGTTTTTGGGCTTAAACTTTTTTGGTTTTGTGCGTGTATATGTATAATGTTATATCCGTTTAGGTATGTTGATATTGCTGTTCGCATGGTAGCGTTTGGGTTATCGTTTGGGTTTGCTTTTATGTATACTTCGTCTTTTTTTTCTTTTTTTCCAAATTTTGTGGGTGATATGGAGAGTGTGCCGTCTTCTTCTTCTCGTAGGGTCATGGAGCTGCCCTGTTTTAAGCCATTTTTGTTTGCCCATTCTTTTGGGAGTGATACAATAAATGTGGCTCCGCCTGTGACCTGTAGTTTTCTTTGTTCTTCGTTAAATTTTTCAGTTGTCTTTTCGGTCAACTTTATCTTCTCGTTATTTATTTTATGTTTCTTTATATATTAGTCGCATCTATATAGTTTATAGATTTTATGAGAGTTTATTATATAACCTGTTGTGTGTTTTATGTACAAAACTAAAAGGAATAAAAACATGAACACCAAATATACTATAGTAATTGCAATAGTTGCAATAGCCATAATTGCAGGTGCAATAGTGGCATATACCTATTCAGATTCAGGCATTATTGTATTAAACGGTACAGGCGCAAGCTTTCCCTACCCTCTTCTTGACGAAATGATCAAAGATTACGAAACTATTAAACATAATGTACAAGTAGACTATAACCCAAGTGGCAGTGGCGCAGGAGTCTCCGCCTTAATAGACAAAATCGTTGACTTTGCAGGATCTGACGCTCCACTATCAACATCTGAAACAGAAAAAGCACCAAATACACTACACATCCCCGAAACAATCGGTTCAATAGCTATAGTTTACAACATCGCAGACGTTCCCTCTGGACTTAAATTAACAGGTCAAATTGTAGCTGATATTTTCCAAGGTAAAATAACCAAATGGAATGACTCTGCTATAACAAAACTAAACCCCGAAGTTACCTTACCCTCAGACACTATAAATGTTATTCACCGAAGCGACAGTTCAGGCACCACATTCATATTCACTGGCTACCTAAGCACATCAAGTACATCATGGAAAAACGGCGAAGGACTAGGTCAAGGAAAAGCCATAAGTTGGCCCACAGGTATTGGCGCACAAGGTAACGCAGCTGTTGCCCAAACTGTCAATACAACAAAAAACTCTATCGGTTATGTTGAACTTGCCTACGCTATAGATGCCAAAATGACCTATGCAGCAATCCAAAACCCCTCAGGAAACTATATTCTACCAACACTTGAATCTACAACCGTAGCAGCACAAGCAAGAGCCTCATCGGGTCTACCTGCTGGCAGTGAAAGCTGGTCAAATGTTAACCTGCTCAACGCAAATGATGCAAATGCATATCCAATTGTCGGCTTTAGCTATATCATGGTCTATAAAGAACTAGATGACATTCCTGAAATGACACAGGAACGTGCAACTGCTATCTGTGAGTTCCTCTGGTATGTCATACATGACGGACAAAACTTGGCTAAACAAGTAAATTATGCTCCTCTACCCTCTAACGTTGTGGAAATTAATTCAGCAACTATTAAATCAATAACCTTCAACAACCAACCAGTTCTAAAGTAAAGGGTGAAAAAAAATTGAAACCACCCAATCAACAACTTTTTTCAAAAACAAAAACCCCTAAGTTTATAGATAATAATGTTTTTAAAATTCTTGTAACTAAAAAACTGTAAACGCTTGACGGTGTCCACAATGAAGTTAACTGGCGATAAGATCTTTAAAATCAGTGCTACTATAATTGCAACGTCAGCATTAGCGATTTTACTTATAACCGGATATACTTTAGCTGTAGGCTCTGTGCCTGTTATACAAAAATTTGGTTTAAACTTTTTTTTTGGGCAACAATGGAATCCTATTGAAGGCAAAGAAGTTTTTAATATATTACCCTATGTTCTAGGTACTCTTGCAACTTCAGGAATCGCGTTGCTAATAGGTGTGCCTCTAAGTCTTGGCATAGCCGTTTTCCTAGTAGAAATGGCTCCTAAATCATTAAGTGTTCCCATAAGTTATCTTGTAGAGTTGCTTTCGGCTGTTCCAAGTGTAATTTATGGCCTTTGGGGCCTATTTATTTTCCAATTCTGGATGCGCGATTATATACAAATACCCCTAACAAAATATCTAGGTTGGATTCCCCTTTTTAGTAGTTCACAATCAAGTTTGAACATTTTTACTGCCGGTGCTATTTTGGCAATTATGATAATTCCTACAATTGCTTCAATTTCAAAAGAAGTGATAAGTGCAGTTCCTAACTCTATCCGTGAAGGCGCATACAGTATTGGTGCAACAAAATGGGAAGTTATACACCGCTGGGTTCTAAGCTATGGACGATCAGGTATTTTTGGAGCTATAATTCTTGGCTTAGGCAGAGCTGTTGGTGAAACAATGGCTGTTGCTATGCTTATCGGCAATGCTATAGGTCCCGTAGCAATGCCCATTTCACTGTTTCAACCCGGTCAAACTATGGCCTCTTTAATTGCAAATGGCTTTCTAGACACCACCCGTGGCTCTCTTGCAAGTTCAACATACATAGGCGTGGGTCTAACGTTGTTGTTTATAAGTTTAATAATTAACGTGGGTGCACATGTGGTTATGACTCGTGTGTTCAAAGTTAAGGGCGGTGCAGTTGAATGATAAACAGTTACGGTTTTCGAAAATTCAAAAATCGTTTCTTCTTTATCATATGCGCTATGTGTGTAGTAATTGCTGTAGTACCCTTAGCTAGCATACTGTTTGAAGTTGTTACCCGTGGCGCACCACAATTAAGTCTAACCTTTCTTACAGCAACTGCCTCTCGAGGAGGTATAGGTCCTGCAATACAAGGCACCCTAATACTAATTGGACTAACAAGTCTTATAGGCGTCCCCCTGGGTGTCTTATCAGGAATATATCTTTCTGAATTTGGAAACAATAAATACGCTCAAAGCGTACGCGCAATCAACAATATTTTAACCCAATTTCCATCAATCATTGTCGGTATAACCGCATACGGCATAATAGTTATCACCTTAAGATCTTTCTCAGCAATCGCGGGTGTAGTAGCCTTAGCTTTCATAATGATACCTATCATTACACGAACAACTGAAGAATCTCTAAAGTTAATACCAAATAGCATACGTGAGGCCTCCCTAGCTCTAGGTGCACATAAATGGCGAACAACCCTTAGTGTAGTACTCCCCTCAGCCAAAAGCGGTCTTGCAACAGGCGTACTCTTAGCTGTAGCAAGAATTGCCGGAGAAACAGCTCCCCTAATTCTAACTATCGCTGGAAGCCGCTATTTCTTCCAAGGGTTAAACAAACAAATGGCGGCTCTACCCTTGGAAATCTGGAAAAACTCTCTTCAATCATCTCCCACATTGCAGGCTCAAGGTTGGGGTGCCGCTTTGGTTCTAATTTTAGTGGTATTATCAATAAACATTGCTGTCCGATTAGTCAGCAGGAGTAGAATGAAAACATGATGACAACCTCATCAATAGCAAAAGAAGAAAACATTTCCCAACTAAAACCGTTACAACAGGAAACCATATGCCCTACAGCAAAAATGCAAGCAATAAACGTTGATGCCTGGTTTGGTCAAAAGCAAATCTTAAAAACCGTTAGTTTAACAGTAAAACCTAACACTGTTACCGCCATAATTGGACCCTCAGGATGTGGCAAATCCACTTTCCTGCGATGTTTTAACCGTATGCATGAGCTAGTACCTAACTCTAAAATGACTGGCAAAATATTGTTAGATGGCAAAAATATTTATGATCGCCAAATGGATCCTGTGCAAATAAGAAGACGTGTTGGTATGGTTTTCCAAAAACCAAATCCTTTTCCAACAATGAATATCTACGATAACGTTGCCGCAGGTCTAAGACTAACGGGTGCAAAAAAAGATACAAATCTAGATGATATCGTAAAACGTAGTCTTGAACAGGCTACACTTTGGGATGAAGTTAAAGATGACCTTAAAAAACCTGGCACCAGCATCTCAGGTGGCCAACAACAACGCCTCTGTATAGCACGCGCTATAGCTCTACAACCTGAGGTAATATTAATGGACGAACCCTGCTCAGCTCTTGATCCCATTGCAACAGCAAAAATTGAAAAACTGGTAATAGAACTTAAACAGGACTACGCCGTTGTTATAGTTACTCATAACATGCAACAGGCCTCGCGCGTTTCTGACTATACCGCCTTTATGTATTTAGGCGAACTTGTAGAGTTTGACGAGACAAGCAAGATTTTTGAAAACCCAAAGAATAAATTAACTGAGAAATATATAACAGGAGAATTCGGTTAAAACAGGAGTGCAAAAAATTGACTAGACTCATTGATATTGGATTAGAAGACCAATCAGTAATGCTAACTAGAATGGGTGAATTAACCTATCAAACGCTCTTAATTTCAATTAAAGCATACATTGAAGGCACCACAGCTCTAGGACAGGTCAGAGACATGTCTGATAATCTGATGGTCATGGCTACTAAAGTAGAGGACCGCACTTTTGAACTCATAGCCCGCTTCCAACCAGTCGCCTCCGATTTACGCGCTATCAAATCCTACATGAAAATCGGTTACGACTTTGCACGCTACGGCAGGTATGCCCTAGACATTTCCTACATAAACGATCAAATAGATGGACTAACAAAATGTGATCAATATTTGAGAGCTTTTATTGGAGAAATGAGTGAAAAAGTTCTTCAAATGGTAAAAATTAGTGTTGATGCCCTACGTAAACACGATGTTACTTTAGCTAGCACTATAACACAAACAGAACGCGAAGTAGATGAAATGTATCTCACCCATCTGAAAAAATTATTAGCTAACGAACAAACCAGCAACAAATGCGTAATCTCTAGCACACTTATGGCCCGATATCTTGAACGCATAGCTGACCACGCCGTATACGTTTGCGAATCTATCATATACATTGTAACCGGCGAAAAAACCAATCTACGCTAACCCTTTTTATTAGTTAACAAATTTATATAATTAAGTGGTCTTCTTTGTGAGCCTTTGGTGTAGCGGTTTGTTGTTCTATTTGTGGTGAGAGTATGGTTTTTGTGGGTGTTGTTGGGTTTGTTGGTGGTGAGATTGGTTTGTGGTGTTTGGAGTGGTGAGAGTGATGTTGGTGGTTTTTGTAGTGCCTAATTAATTTATTCAAGTCGTTTATTCATTTGTTTCGTGTAGTTATTCGCCTCTGACAAAGAGCAGATAATGATTTACTGTGTAATGATAAACGCCACCCATGCCTGCAGTAGTGTAAGCAAAAAGACGCCATCCCTGTTGTTCATAGTTCATAATTGTTGGTCCTACATTTTTATGTTGTTCTACTTGTATGCTAACCCATTCTTTCATTTTGTAATTGCCTCTCAGAAACTTGTTTATTGATAATAGTTGTTTGTTGCCTTAATGTTTTTTGTGGATTGTTACATTACCTTTAATAGAAATCTAAATGTTTTTCCATTTATGTGTCCTTTAGTTGATGATGTTGGCAGTTTTCCTTTACCTGAGGGTGTTAATAGCGAAACTTTTATGCAGGCTTATTTGAAAACTCGTGAAGCTATTATAAATAATCAAGACCCCGTGGCAGACGAGTTTATGCAGAAAAATTTTTGTCAAGTGGTTTTAGAGTCTTTTCGTAAAAAATTGGCATGCGACTTGGATGTTGTTACTTTTCCACAGCAATTTAGTGGTTTAAGACAAATCGGTGATGCTGTTCATGAAGCTATGATGCAGGGTTCCTTTATTGTAGAGAATAGCAGGGCTGTGTTGCCTGAGGTTTACGTGCTTAATCGTTATGCTAAAGAGTTAAGTGACGAATTTAATAGAAAAATTTTGTTACGAGTTTGTCTTTTTGGGCCTCTTGAACAGTATTTACATGAGGTAGGCTCAATAGCTTATCCTGATGTGTTGGAGGGGTTTGCAGAAACAATTAACCGGTTTGCTAAAAACGCTGTTTTAAACAGTAAATATATTGAAACACGTGTAATTTCAATTGATGAACCCAGTTATGGACATACTAATTTAACGGCTTCACCTGAGCTAATTGTGGAAATTCTGCAAAAAGCTTACAATTTTCACGGGCCAATACGGCAGATACACTTACATTCTACTAGTGGCATTAACAATTTACTTAACGTAAAGGGGCTAGATGTTCTCTCCTTTGAGTATGCTGCCTCGCCAAGAAACATTTATGATGTGTCCAAAAATATGCTTGAAATAGCTGACAAACAGATTCGTGTAGGTATTGCTCGCACAGACATTGATTCCATATGGGCTGAGGCTTATGAAAAAGGATTTGAAAAGCCAACAGGTGACCAGCTTGTTGAACGCGTAGAAATTATCCGTAAACGGTACTTTGAGGCTAAAGAAAAATATGGCGAACTGTTAACATTTACGGGCCCCGACTGTGGCTTAGGCAGTTGGCCCAACCAAAATGTGGCATCTCTGGTTTTAAAACGAACTGTTGAAGCAGTAAAGCAACCAACTTTCTATTCAACATAAAATTAAAAATACCCCTCTAAATACTCAATTATAGTTCATGTAAGGTTTAGTTATTAAAACTTTAAGGTAGCTGATGTACTGTTGTGGGAAGAGTGGAGTAAAATGAAAATAGGTGCTGTTGATATCTCAAGTCCCTTTATTCTCGCACCCATGGCCGCAGTTAATTGTACTGCTTTTCGAATGTTATGTAAAGAAAACAAGGCGGGTCTAGTATACACTCAAATGTTTGACGTAGAGCTTATCAAAAACAAAAACAAGCGAGAAGTTAAAGATATTCTGAACATAACTGAACCTGAGAGACCTGTAAGTGTACAGTTAATCGGTAAAGATGAGGCATCTATTATAAAAAGTGTAAAACTAATTGAAGAATTCGCGGACATTATAGATTTCAATGTCGGTTGCAGCGAAAAAGAATTTTTAGCCCAAGGCTATGGCGCCCACTTGTTATCTAACCCTGCACTACTTGAAAATATTGTAAAAAAAATGGTTCAAGCCACCTCTAAACCTGTTACAGTAAAAATGCGCATAGGTATAGACGCACAAAAAATAATCGCTGTAACGCTTGCTAAAAACTTGGAAAACGCGGGAGTCAAAGCCGTTTGTATACATGGAAGAACGGCTCAACAAAAACTCGCCAAAAAAGTCAACTGGACTATAATGAAACAGGTAAAAGAAAAACTAGCCATCCCCGTTATGGCTAATGGTGATGTTACAAGCTACACCCAAGGCCTTGAACTTTTAAACAAGACTACCTGCGATTTTGTCATGATTGGCAGAGGTGCAAGAGACCGCCCATGGATTTTTAATCCTAAAAAAGCACAAATAGACAACTCTGAAATAAAAGAACAAATCCTACGCTTCATAGAATTATACAACACCTATGAGCATCGTGGTTCATCCCAAGAAGTACGAGAGCACGTATTTTGGATGCTAAAAGATTACACTACAAAACAAAACACAAGAAAAGTCTTAAACCTAAGATACATTCAAGATATCAAAGAATTTGTTTACCAACTGCACTAATGAGACTCAAATAATTCTGCAACAACTAAATTAATTATCATATCACATGTGATGATAAATTTGAAGTGAAACATAAACAAAGTTGATGCACGATAGTGTCTCATACTAAGTATAGAACGTCAAAATTTAGTGTTCACTGACATTTTTGGTCTATTAAATAGTTATGATTTGTTTTTTGAATCCGTGCGGTTTTAACTTTGCTAATTAATTTTTACAGGTTTTTAGATGTATTTTTAGTTTTTTTATCGCCCAGTCATAGTGACTTGCAGTTGCCGAAATGCAGTATTGCCCCAAGCTTGATGTTCCAGTCCATTTGAAATGTTTTTTCTCAAAAAGCTCAATATCCGTAAATTTTTCAATTAACACCATAATTTTTTCGTGACTATCTCTTACCATTTCTTTGGATGTATCATATGGTGTGGTTTGATGTTTTTCCCAAAAACAAATATTCATCTCACCATAAGTCTTCCAGTTATACGGTGAGGGCAAAAACGGTTTTTCTTCCCCCTCCTCTATGTTGCTTGTTACAAAATCAAACAAAAGCTGGTGCCACTCATATAAATGAATGAGAACATCGCGAATATTTTTATCCCTTGTCCAATGAGCCTCTTTGCCAAGAGCTTCTCCCTTAAGGAATTGTAAGAAAATAACTTGTAATTATTTATAAGATAGTTCTGCTATCTATAACTCAAGTCTGCTGAAAGCTCATGGATAGTGTAACAAAAACTCGAATACAAAAAATGCTACCTTTGC
>WQSY01000028.1 GCA_009787585.1 Candidatus Bathycorpusculum sp.
GCGCGGGATTTGTCGGTTCCGTTTGAGGAGGCTTTGGGTTTACTGGTTAAGGCGGGCTATGTCAACGGCAAATAGTTAACTGGATGCTTTCATGGAAAAACTTGTGTTGTTTCTCGTTCTCATCAAATGGTTGATTTGACTGTGGTTTTGTATGTGAAGTTTTGGGTCAACGAAACATTCAACGAAAAAACGTTATTTAGTTAACACTCTCACATATGTTTTTAAACAATGCAGGTGTAGTTTATTTTTGTTGGTTTAAACAAGCTAAAAAACTAAAAAATCACCGTTCATACAAAACAATTATTTATAGTAGAATTCTACTATAGACTATGCTTTCCTCCTAGAAAAGTCCATCAAGCAGGGTTTATAGTAGAAAAATTGAAAAAGTCACACTACCTTAGGACATCAACACATTAAAACACTTTATGACACCACCGTGTTATTGCTGTAGGTGATTGGTCAGGGTAAAGTGGTTAGTTTTGTTATTTTGTACCTTTGGGGGTTGTATGTGCTTCTTTTGAGATTGCGTATGAGTAAATGGGTTTGGGTATAAACTGTTTTGAGGCATGACCCAAATAAGCGGCCAGTGTATGAAGCATAAAAATTATTTAGTAACACTCCCTAATGGTCGCCTCATACGAAACTGATGATGATGTTGATAGTGTAAATGTTTTCTTTGCCAGCTTTCAGCCGGATGGAACACTATGAGCTATATTGTCACGCCACCTAGTTCTCTGCTTTTGTGAGCTGGTATGTCTGCACGTTAATTGGTAGTGTGTGGAAAAACAGTTTTGTAAACTATATATAATATGTATATTAGTTTATCTATATATACTATGTAAAGCATATTTATATGGTGAAATTGAAAATATACACTTATGAAATATGCAATAATTGATCTTGGATCTAACTCTGTAAGACTTTCTATTTACAGCTATGAAAACGGTAAATTTGATAAAATTCTCAATCAAAAAGAAATCGTGGGACTCGCTGAATATGTTACAAACGACACTTTAGACATAATCGGTATCCAGAAAGCCTGTGCAATTCTAAAAGTCTTTAAAGAAATTGCGCTAAACTTTACTAAATTACCTGATATCCATTTAGTCGCTACAGCTTCACTTAGAAACATTACCAACAGAGCCGAAGCCGTAAAACTTATCGTTGAAGAAACGGGGCTAATGCCTGATGTCATTGAAGGTGAGACCGAGGCTGCCTTAGGATTTGCGGGGGCTTCTCAATATGTAAACTGTGATAACGGTGTAATGATTGACATTGGAGGCGCAAGCACTGAAATTGTGCTCTTCAGAGATTACAGGGTTGTAAATCTTGTAAGCCTACCCATTGGCTGTTTGAATTTAGCCGTTAAATATGTGAGCGAAATAATACCTAAAAAAAGTGAAATGAAACAGATTACCGAGGCTATACGTAACCAATTTTCAAAAATTAATTGGGAAACAGACGCAGATTATCCCTTAATGATAGGCATAGGTGGTACACTTCGAGCCGCACTTAAACTGTCTCACAGCGTTTTTGATCTTCCCCCAGAACAAAAAAGCATTGAAACTCGCTACATCAAGAAAATTACCAAACTTTTGATAGATAATAAAAAAGATATTTACCATACTACATACAAAACTATTCCTGAGCGGTTAATGACTATTTTGCCTGGATTAGCTATCCTGCGTTTTGCGATAAAAAAATTCGAATGCAAGACCATAACAGTAAGTGAATACGGTGTACGCGAAGGCTATCTAGTAGATAGGGTGCTAAAGAAACATGATGAATCCGCAGGCAGTAGTAAATAACCATGATTTTAGGCACTGTATGCAAAACAGAGAGCTTTCATGGTTAAAGTTCAATGAGCGGGTTTTAGAGGAAGCAAACTTTAACTCAAACCCTGCATTAGAACGGCTTAAATTCATATCGATATTTAGTAACAATCTTGACGAGTTCTTTATGATAAGAGTTGGTAGTCTAACCGATTACCTACTTTTTGCTCCCAAATATTTCGATAATAAAACAGGCATGACTATAAAGCAGCAATTAGAAGCGGTGTTTAACCAAACAGCATCTTTGTATGTGCTTAGAGATCGTTATTTTAACTCTGTTTCTGCTGTTCTTAAACAACATGGCGTTAACCACCTGAAAATGTGTGATCTAACGCCTTCGGAGCATAAAAAAATAGAAAAATATTTCCTAAGAGAAATACTGCCCGTATTATCGCCACAAATAATTGACAATCGCCATCCTTTTCCTCACATTAATAACAAACAATTACACGTAGCCGTAACTCTTGAACATAAAAACCATACGTTATTTGGGTTAATAGCAATACCTACAACTTTGGAAAGAGTCATATTTCTTGAAAATAATACTAGTTTTTTATTACTTGAGGATATTGTTTATTATTATTTACATGTTGCGTTTGAACCATATAAAGTACATGGTAAAACAATTCTAGCTGTCACCCGAAATGCAGATATAAACACAGAAGAACGAGACGTGGATGAGGCTTTAGATTATCGCCAATTTATGCAGAAAATTTTAAAAAAACGTCACCGCCTTACCCCTGTTCGTTTAGAACTCCAGTTTACAACAAGTAAAAAGTTTATCGCTTTTTTCTGTGAAAAACTAAATTTAAAAGAAACACAGATATTTTCATCCTCTACACCGCTTGATCTTACATATTGTTCTAAATTGGAGGAAAAATTAACACCTGAAATACGAAAAAAACTTACAAGACCCGTATACGCTACGCCTGAGCATTTTGATAAGAAAATAAATATTATAAGATATGTCCAAAAGAAAGATTTACTTTTTTCTTACCCTTACGAGAGTTTTTCACAGTTTTTGGAAATGATCCGACAAGCAGCCGAAGACCAAACAGTTTTATCTATAAAAATAACCCTTTACAGACTTGACTCTCAATCTAAACTTGCTGAATCGTTAATTCGTGCTGCTGAAAATGGCAAAGAAGTTATTGTATTAATGGAACTGCGTGCTAGGTTCGATGAAGCAAATAATATAGAGTGGTCAAAACGTTTCGATGAAGCTGGTTGCCGCGTGATTTATGGACCTACCGGTTATAAAGTACATACAAAAGTTTGTCTAATTACCAAAAAAGAATCTGGAAAAATATGTTATATAACCCAAATTGGCACGGGTAACTATAATGAAAAAACGGTAAAGTTATACACAGACCTGTCCCTGTTAACGGCCAACCAAGAGATTGGAAAGGACGTAGCTTTGTTTTTTCACAATCTTTTACTGGGCAATCTAAATGGCGAATATAAACATCTTTGGATAGCACCCAATTACTATAAACAAAATCTTATTCAAGGCATCAAAGAAGAATGCCGAAAAGTAAAAGCTGGCGAAAATGGTAGAATTATTATTAAATGCAATTCCCTCACTGATAAAGATGTTATAATAAAATTAATCGAAGCCTCTCAGATTGGCGTAAAAATATCTCTAATCATACGAGGCATTTGCTGTTTAATTCCTAAACTTCCAGGGTACACGGAAAATATTACCGTTATAAGTATTGTTGGCAGGTTTTTAGAACATTCTAGACTTTGCTGTTTCGGAACAGGCACTGATACAAAACTCTACATTTCCTCTGCTGATTTAATGACAAGAAACACTGAACGACGTATTGAGGTTGTTTGCCCTATTCTAGATGCAGAATTAAAACAAAGAATCTGCGAAATGCTGGAAACTATGCTTAAAGATAATGTTAAGGCCTGGGAACAACTTTCAGATGGGCGATATCTACGTTGTTCTTCAACCGGCTTGATGATTAATTCACAGGAAAACTTTATGGAACAAGCACACATTCAGTCACATCCTGCTTTTTGCAGTGATGAACAAAGAACAAAAAATGTAAACCCATCTTCAAAATTTGCTGATTTTAGTAAACGCGTTAAAAACCGGTTTTTGGGATTTCAGAGTTAAAACCTTGAAAATACTAAAACCTTTTTAGTAGTGTAAAAGTTTTTCCGTGTCTGTTATTTTTGGCAGGTTGGACAAATGTATACTTGTCCGCCGCCATGGCTGATTTTTTCTATCTTGTTTTTGCATGTAGGGCACATTTGGTTTTTTTGATTTGACCCCATTTTTGGTATGTATTGCCCAGAGTTGCCATACAAATCTATAAACTGGTTTTTTCCACCTGCTTCTATTCGCTCTTTAATTAGTTGTATGACTGCTGTATAGAGGTTCCTTTTTTCTTCTGGTGTAAGTGTTGCTGTGTTGCGTTTGGGATTAATTTTAGCGCGGTATGTTATGTCTTGGAAAGCACTGTTAGATACCCCTACGATGGCTGCGGTTTTACCAACTAGGGCCGCTTTTATGTTTTGTTTTTTGTTGTCCAGTTTTTCTGTAAAGCGTTCATAGGTAAAGTTTGTCTCAAGGGGGTTAAGTATTTGACTGAAATCTCTATTGTATAGATAATTGGTTCTTAGTAAACTGTCCTCAACTGCCTGTATGCAGCCTATGCCTGCCAAGTTGACTGTTAAAATGGCGTTGTGTAAGTCTAATTTGAGGTGAAATTTTGAAGGCTTTGTTTGTGGTTTGTGCAGTAAAATGTTGCCGCCGTATTCAGGTGCTAAAACTATGTTCCAGTTGCTACAAAGTTTAGTTAAAATGGTGTTACCTCGTGAGGTAACAGATAAGATTCTGCGGCCAATTAGATTGTCTAGGACAGTGTTTGTGCTTATGAAGCCTTTTTGCTGTAATTGTTGACTGTTTTGCACTTCATAGTTGATGATCGTTTTTTCCTTTAACTCTTTATCCATTTGACCTGCAAGAATGTATGCTTCAGTGCCTTCTATGCTCATATCAAAGTCTTCTTTTATTATGTGTTTTTAGCGTCTTTTACTTCGTATATTATGTCATTGGCAAAACGCATGTTTTGAGCGTCAATTTCCTGTATCATCTTGTTTACCATACGGCCAACTACTAATACTAAGACGTTTAGACCTCTTGAGGCAGCAATAACGCTAGAATGGCTGATGCCAAATTCTATATCTGCTTTAACATTTAATTTGTTAATTACTGCTCTGCCAACAGCGCCCATAACTCCAATGCGATCAGGCTTAAACTCTTTAATTAATGTTCTAATTTTTTCCATATCTGCTGTTCTTGAGCCGCCTTTGCGAATGCTAGGTAATTTGATGATTAAAATTTTTCCTTGTTTTAACTTTACTTTGCCTTTTAAGTCTTTTAAGCCTATGTCTTCTCCTGGGTGCGCGTCATTGGCTGCAATGCCGGATGCTTCAACATTTGGGTCATTTACAGATATAGCGTAAAATATGCCGCCTTTAGTTATAAGCCCCACAGGTTCACCTGTTTTCACGGGGAGGGTTGCTATGGCTATCCAGGCGTGATCAATTTTTAGCTCGTTTTTAATAGTTCTTACGTATGTGTCAAGATTGTTTAGTTCATCACGAAGTTTTGTTATACCCTTTGGTGTTAAACGGTAGTCTGCTCGTTCACTTCCCGCTTCAAGAAGGCCTTCTTTGGATAATTTTTTAAAATATTTTGATATGGCTTGAATTGTAATCCCTATGGTGTCGCTTATGTCTTTTTGTTTGACATGTGGCTGATTCCTCATAACTTCTAGTAAAATTTGAAATTTTGTAAATTCTCCTTTATCTCGTAGTAAAATGTCTTGTGTTTGTTTCTGCATATTTCTTATTCAACCCTTAGTTAACTACAGTTAAACGAACCTTTATATGCTTATTGGCTAATTATCCAGCAAGGAGAAAAATAATTACATGCACATAATGGAAGGTTATTTGCCTCTTGAATGGTGTCTGATATGGTTTGCCATATCACTGCCTATACTAGCATACGGTGTCTATAGACTAACAAAAATTGTAAAAAAAATACCTGAAGCTAAACCACTTCTAGCACTGATGGGCGCGTTCATATTTGTAATTTCTGCCCTCAAACTACCCTCTGCTGTAACTGGTAGTAGTTCACATCCAACTGGCTCAGGATTTGCTGCAATATTTTTTGGACCTGGAATAGCATGTGTCCTCTCCTCTATAGTTTTAGTGTTCCAAGCCCTACTATTGGCACATGGCGGATTAACTACACTAGGCGCAAATTTATTCTCCATGGGCATAGTTGGACCTGCTGTAGGTTACGCAGTATGGTTGCTATTCAAACGAACAAGATTCCATGACCCTAAACGTGCTCAACTCTCACTAGATGAGGATGCATCATATCGTTTAATCAAAAAATCAACATTTCGCGCTTCTATAGGCGTCTTTGCT
Organism: Candidatus Bathycorpusculum sp.; assembly: GCA_009787585.1. GTDB lineage: Archaea > Thermoproteota > Bathyarchaeia > Bathyarchaeales > Bathycorpusculaceae > Bathycorpusculum > Bathycorpusculum acidaminoxidans. Next base: position 6,285 of record WQSY01000028.1, read on the forward strand.
GCTGTTGCCATTAGCGATTTAGTAACATACATTGTAACAGCTATGCAACTAGCTCTTGCTGTTCCCTTAGAAGGAGGCATATTTGCGTCATTTACATACTTCTTTGGCATATATGCAGTATCACAGATTCCCTTAGCTATAGCTGAAGGTCTTTTCGCAGTTATAATCTTTAGCTTTCTAGCAACATACAAAAACGATCTCCTTACTTTACTAAATGTCTTCAAAAGTCCCTTCTCAAACACAAAAAAAGAGGAGACAACACAATGAAATACCTCCCATATCTTGCTTTAGCCGTTATACTACCCATAGTATTTGTAGGCTACGTTGTTGCTCTAGGCTATACTCCTTTATGTGAGGAACTTATCACACTGCCAAATGAAACTGAAATTTTGCTTTTCAGTGTTCAAGCCGGATTAGGCGCTGCAGTTATAGGCTACTTTTTTGGCTCCAAAAAAGGCAAAAAATCAAGAAAAACCTCACCAAGTAAAGGTGTTACTTATAAACCGAAATTTGACTTAAAATACTTGGTATTACTTGCAATTGTAATAGTTATCTTTATAGTGCCGTTTGCAATTCACCCAAATGCTGAGTTTAGTGGCACAGATGGTCAAGGACCTGCGGCTATTGAAGAAGGCGGATACACACCTTGGATTGATCCACTGGGATTCCAACCCGGCGAGTTAGGCGAGAAAGTAATATTCTCCCTCCAGGTAGCCATAGGTGCTATTATACTCGCGTATCTTGTAGGGTATATAAAAGCAAAGGGCAATTGATAACATGGATGGAAACACCATTTGAGCCATTCGGACCTCTATGTAGAAGTAGACCGATCAGCCTACACAAACGCGTTAGCAGAAAACAGTCCTGTAACAAAAACTTTTTTCGCACTCTCAGCGCTTATCTTGTGCGTTTCTGCACTTTCCGCACGAGCATTCATAGTGCCTATAATACTATTTATTATATGCACCACTTTAACTTTAGGTCTAGCTAAAGTCAAACCGCATCTCTATTTGAACATGTTTATCTACCCAACATTTATGATTATTCTTAGCTGCATTTTCATAGCTCTATTTTTCGGTGTAGGCGAACCCCTAACACAAATCACTTTACCTTGGACCATTTGGACTATACACAAAAGCGGAATTTCAATGGCCCTAAACATTTTCTTTAGCGTCATGGGCTCCCTTTCATGTCTATTCTTCCTAGTATTGACAACCTCTATAACAGATCTTAGTCTCCTCCTTAGACGAGTACACGTTCCAACAGTACTAGTAGAACTAGCCATACTAATTTACAGATACATCTTTATGTTTATGGAAATCTCACACACTATGACAACCGCCCAAAAACTACGCCTCGGCGGAACTGGCTGGATGAAAAAAATCCGCGAAGTATCCCTACTAGCTGGCAACCTTTTCATAAGAACCCTTGAACAGGGCGAACGCACTTTTGTTGCTATGAACGCAAGAGGATACGATGGAAACATTTATGCCCTAGAAGAGTTTCCAAAACCCAAAAAAACAATGATAGCAGCTATCATATTGTTTGATATACTCATAGTTGCTGTAATCTTTTTAACTTTGAACATTGGAGTCATATAATATGCTATTTAGAGTAGAGAACCTTACACATCAGTACTCAGATGGTACATTAGCCCTAAATGCTATATCCCTAACATTTGATAAAGGCGAACGAATTGCACTATTAGGCACTAACGGATCAGGAAAAACCACTCTACTTAATCACTTTAACGGAATTCTAAAACCCACATCAGGTAACATATACTTTGAAGATAAACCCTTAAAATACGACTCTAAATCTTTACTAAACCTGCGAAAAAGAGTCGGCTTTGTCTTCCAAGACCCTAATGATCAACTTTTTGCTCCCACCGTAAAACAAGACGTAGCCTTTGGACCTTTAAACCTTGGTTACCCAATTGAAACCGTCAAAAAAATAGTAGATGACGCACTAAAAACTGTTGGCATGACTGAATACGCAAATAAACCTCCACATTTTCTCAGTGGTGGACAAAAAAAACGAGTTGCCCTCGCAGGAGTTCTTGCTATGCAACCCGAAGTTATCATTATGGATGAACCTACATCCAGCCTTGATCCCATAGCCACTAGCGACATTTTACATCTACTACTTCAACTCAACAAAGAAAAAGGCATTTCACTGGTACTAGCTACGCATGATGTAGACATCGTTCCACTATTTGCAAACAAACTATATATCTTAAATAAAGGTAAAATAGTCTCTGAGGGCACGCCACAAACAAGCTTTTCAAATACTGAATTAATTCGAAACGTAAACTTACGCTCTCCCCGCATAGCACACCTATTTGAAGTTTTAAAGAAAGAAGACGGCTTACCAATTCCCGACGATTTACCTTTAACAATTAGTGAGGCCCGCAAAGAAATCCTGCACCTTCTCCAAGTTACCAAAGATCAAACAAAAACCCAGAACCTGTAGTGTTGCTGTAACCTTTAGAGATTGTAGAATGTAGAGTTTATTTGTGGGTGTGCTCTCTATTATAGAGCGTGAATATATGTGGAGCCATATTTGCATTGTTACTCTTCATAGCATTTGCATGAAAGTTTACCAAATATTATACTTAAAAAACCTGTTTTACAGTGTTTGGAGAGTAAGCTGATGGCAAAAAATCATCAAAAAATTATGTTGATATTTCTCTTTGCCGTTCTTTTTAGTTCTGTTTTTTGTGTGTTAACTCCATCTACAGTTTACGCGAAAAAGTTGTCTGCATCTGAGATGGGTTTAAGTGTGTTACATGACTTTTTTGGTCTTGATTTATCCACGTATAATATTGAAGTTGAAGAAAACAGTTTGTCTGAGCCTTCTCTTGGTAATGCTGTCTATGAGTCTGTGTTTTTCTCTCTTACGTCTAAAGATAGTAAAATTCGGCTGGTTTTCACATTTGTAAATGGCAATTTGCAAAATATGTATGTGTTTGAAAATGAAGGAACACCTCTATTTAAGTCAACAATTGAGGACAATGCTGCTAATGTTGTTGGATATGCTCAAAGTTTTCTTGGTCAGTATGAGCAATATTTGTCTCAACCTTTTTTTGGAAATTTAGAGTCAACCCTTAATGGTGTGGTTGCTAATAAAAATTATACAAAGTCCTTTGAAAACGCAGTGCTTGACGTATCTGTTTATGATAATAACCGGGTAACTAATTTTATGTGGTATTCCACTGTTGAGACTGATGTTGTAGGTCCGGACGCTATGTTTGTAGCCTTAGGTTTTAAGGACGGTGCGATAGTCTCTTTTACTGACACTTGGACACTCAATAATGGTATTGATAAAACCTTCTGCTTTCTTGAAAATGATGCTACAGTAAATACAAACATTGTTAACATTAATAATTTGTCGGATGTAAACTTTTTTGGCAACGATAGCGTTTTATCTGCTACAGGTGCAACTGGATATTTTGCTGCCTTGCTCATTGCTGTTGGCGTGGGTGGCGTGTTTATGATTGGATTATATATGCGAGAAAGAATGTGTGAATGGTGTTCTTCTTTTAGAAGGTTTTTTATTAAAAAGAAACTGTTTAGTTTACTGTTCTGTTTGCTTATCGTGTTTGCTGCTTTTTTGCCTATAGTTGGATCCGTTAATGCGCTATCACCTACTGGGAGTGGAGTTGTTTGGGGCTCTAGAAGTAGCGGCGCCTCTAATGATTTACATGATAGTTACAGCTGGCGTAAAACTGATTCTGAAATCAGTTATCAAGAGTCTGTTGCCCGTTTCCTTACGTCTAATTGCCTTATCGCTGCTAATGGGTATGCTGGCTTTTCTAACATATGGACTAATAAAAGCAGTATTCTTTCTCAAGCTCAAAGTTTAAACGCTTATTATGACCATGTGGCCGTTTTTGATTGGGACCATGGTGTAGGTGGTTATCTGGGAACCCTTTCCGACTCTTCTTATTTTGGTATACCTGATGATGAGTTGCATTACATGTTTGAGGATGATTGGGGAACTTTAGTTGGTTTGCCTTCTGATTATACTGTTGACTGGAGTCATGGAGTGTATGATGTGGATATTTATGAAACCTTTTCAGTTGGTAAGGTTCATTTTGCGTTAATTAACACGTGTCTTTCTGCTAACATTAAACTTTTTGGACAGGGCACTTCGCCTTCGGGATATCCTATGGGAATGCCTTTTGCTTTTACGCATCGAATAGTCGGGTATGTGCCTGATGGAGGTGTTTCTTCTCTTATGAGTGATGACGGTTATAATCGTCCGGATGCTTTTCCACAGTGTTACATAGGTTTCCCCTATGGTTCTGCTGCTTTAGACCAGTATATTGCTTATAATGGTAATTGGCAGCCTTGGTATCAATGGGTTATTTTTTTTTCTTATATGGCGTTTAATTTTGATGTGTCTGTAAATGAGGCTCTTGATTGGGCTTGTAGTATGCAGTGGGGGTGTCCTTTTTTTGGTGTTAGCTCTCTTCAAGGAAATGAGGGGTTTACAGCTATTTGGCCTGTTTGGGATGGTGAAAATAACACATTTACCCAAGATGCGCCTAATGCTCAGGGTCTGCATAGTACTTTAGCGGTGTATGGCAATGGCAATATTCATCTAAAAAATTTCCAAAGCTCTCATATGGTTGCTTATCCTCATGTTAATGGTTCTCAATCTGTTGGCGTTGAGGACGTCGCTGTTTTTTCTGTGTACTCAGTTGACTCTTTTGATCACAATGTACGCTACTTTTTTGATTGGGGTGATGATACAGCGCAAACAGTAACAGACTATACGGCTGCAGGTGTGCCCGTTGAGGTTTCTCATTTTTGGAACACTGCCGGTAAATACGTTGTTGAGGTTAAAGTTCAATGTGAAGACGGCACTTGGAGTGACAAGTCTGTAACATATACAGTAACCGTTGGTACCTCTTACTGGTTAATGATGGCAGTGATAAGCCTGTTTTTGTTTGGTCTTGCCCTACTGGTACTGGTGTTATGGCGCCATTTTAAAAAACATAAAAAACATGTTTAATATATTTAAAACAATGTTAGTTATAGCATAATTATGTGTTGTTTTGTTGCAAATTTTAATAGTTGTTTTGCTATTAAAAAATTTCTGTGATTAGCGTGTGGTTGTTGTTTTTATCATGTTTGTTTGTTTCGTAGTGGCGTTTTCATGAAAATATTTCATGTTTTCGTGGTTCTTCCACATTGGCGCAGATGATGGTGTAGTCTTCCATGGAAACATTTGTGGTTTTGCGGTTCTTCTGCTTAGAGGTGATGCAATTTTTTGGTAAAAGACGTTGAGTTATGTGTCCGATAAGTTTAATAATAACACAATATTTTTATATTGGAGATGTTAAAAAGTTTTTGTGTAGACCATATGTACAGTTTTGTTCAGCGCAAACGACCAACAGTAACGGTTCACACATAAACATTAAGGAGTAAAGAAAATTGAGTAAAAATGAAACACCCAAACCCGCACAGCGATTAGCTGATAAATGTCCTGAATGTGGAAGCGACAATCTAGTTCACGACTACGACACAGGTGAAACCATCTGTGGAGGCTGCGGGCTAGTTATATATGAACAAATGATGGACAAAGGTCCAGAATGGCGTGCGTTCACTCAAGAAGAAAAAGCTTCCAGAAGCCGTGTTGGTGTTCCAACATCTTACTCAGTTCACGATAAAGGCTTATCCACTGCTATCAGCCAAGTAGACCGCGATGCTTTCGGAAGAAAACTCCCCCTATCTACAAGGCTACAAATGTGGCGACTTAGAAAATGGCAAATTCGAAGCCGTGTCCACTCATCCATTGACAGAAACCTTGCACAGGCAATGGCTGAATTAGACCGTTTATCCGACAAAGTTTACATTCCCCCGCCAATTAAAGAAAAAGCAGCCGTTATCTACAGAAAAGCTCTAGACAAAGGCTTAGTGCGAGGCAGATCCATAGCGGCCATTGCTGCTGCAGCTCTATACGCTGCTTGCCGTGGAAGCGGAACACCCCGTACCCTGCGAGAAATCGCTGAGGCAAGCCTTGTTGACAAAAAAGACGTCGCACGCTGCTATAGATTACTCTTACGCGAACTCGAAGTACACATGCCCATAGCTGATCCACTAACTTATGTGTCAAAAATTGCAGAAAAAACCGGCATCTCGGGAAAAACTCAAGGTTCAGCTATAAACATTCTAAGAGAAGCAAGACGTAAACGCGCTGCAGCTGGCAAAGACCCCATGGGACTTGCCGCCGCCGCCCTCTATATCGCATGCTTACAGAGTAGCGAAAAGAAAACCCAAAAAGACATAGCAGAAGCCGCAGGCGTAACCGAAGTCACCGTCCGCAACCGATACAAAACCCTCAAAAAACAATTAAATCTTGAACTACCAGACTAAAAAAGTTAATCATCTTTTTCTTTTTCTTCTTTCTGTTCGTTAATTTGTTTTTCTTTTTCTTTTTCAAGTTCCATTACAATTACTCCTCTATATCCGCAGTCGTCACAAAGATAAGATCTTGGAGTTAACCATATGTCAAGACCGGTGAAGAGGTGAATTTTTGGGCTGGCACATCTTGGACAAAAAATTTGTGTAGGTTTCCTATGTTTTACATTTTTGAAAACTTTTCGTATGCCCATTTTATATGTTACCCCTACTAGTATTGTAATAAAGGAAGGAAATTATTGTTGTTATTGAAGCTCAATGTTTTCTTGTGGATAACCTGATTTTATTAAGAATTCGCGTACTTTATCTCGGTGGTCTCCTTGGAGCATGACTTGCCCGTTTTTATGTGTTCCACCGCATGCGCAGAAACCTTTCAATTTTTGTGCAATACTTTGCAGATTCGAATTCTTATCATCAAGACCATCAATAATTGTAGTTGGTCTACCAAATTTTCGCGTTTCCAGTCTTATGCGAATTCTCTGCTGTTCTTTTTCAATTTCTCCGCAAACGCATAAGTCTTTTGGAAGCCCGCACGTTGAACAAACTTCAGCCATGTTACTCACTAAATCATTAGTGTTGACGTATATAAAGCTTCAAAACAAAGCATGTAACATTTGTTTGATTAGACTGTTATGTACATTATAAATGGTGCTTGGCAGAAAGAATTAAATCATAAACCTTTTTTTAAATGAGTATGAACCGTTTTCTTGGTGCTTACAACGAAGAGGATCTAAGTTTATTTACTGACTTTTATGAGTTAACCATGTGTGCGGCGTATTTTGGTAACAAAAATTTTGCGCCTGCCACTTTTGATTTATTTGTTAGACGTCTGCCTGAAAATCGTTCTTATTTATTATTTACCGGCTTAGAGCAGATTCTTTTGTATTTGCAGAGCATCAAATTTACTGAGCGACATCTTGCTTATCTTAAACAGCAAGGGTTTGCTAAGTCTTTTCTTGATTATCTTCGAGACTTCAAATTTACAGGTGATGTATGGGCTGTTCCTGAGGGTACTATAGTTTTTCCAAATGAGCCCCTTGTGCGTATAACTGCTCCTATTATAGAGGCACAAATTGTTGAAACATTTCTTCTAAATACAGTTAACCTTCAAACTACAATGTCAACTAAAGCTAGTCGTGTTATACATGCCGCGCAGGGTCGAACTGTTATCGAGTTTGGTCTGCGGCGAGAACATGGTGTTGACGCCGGTATGAAAGTGGCAAGAAGCAGTTACATAGCGGGTTGTCGGGGAACCTCTAATGTTTTAGCCGGTATGATTTACGATATTCCTGTATTTGGAACTATGGCGCATTCTTTTATTATGACATATCCCCGCGAAATTGATGCGTTTCGTGCTTTTACTAAAACTTTTCCTGAAAAAACTACTTTGCTTATTGATACATATGATGATCTCTCAGGGTTAGAAAAAGCTGTTATTGTAGCTAAAGAGCTTGAGACTAAAGGGTTACAGTTAAGCGGCGTACGGTTAGACAGTGGTGATTTAACTGCCAATAGCAAAAAAATACGACAAATTCTAGATGCGAACGGTTTAGAGTATGTTAAAATTTTTGTCAGCGGAGATTTAGACGAGTTTCGTATTTCTGAGCTGATTAGTAAAGGTGCACCTATTGACTCTTTTGGTGTGGGCACTAAAATGGGCACTTCCTCTGATAGACCATATCTTGATATTATCTATAAGCCCTGTGAAACCCTATCAGCCTCTGGAGCATATGTGCCCGTTATGAAGTTAAGCCCTGACAAGTTTACCCTGCCCGGTCGTAAGCAGGTGTACCGCTGCAAAGATTCTAAAGGAAATTATGTGCAAGATGTTATTGCCCTCTCTTCTGAAAAGAAAATAACAATGACAGAAAATGTTACTGAAATTGAGTCTTTACTTGTAAATGTAATGTCTAAGGGTGAACTGGTCTACTCTTTTCCATCGTTAAATCAGATAAGAACGTTTGCCTCTGAAAATTCTTCTAAGCTTTCTGAGAAATACCAGACTATTACTAACGCTGAAACTTATCCCGTAAAGTTAAGTCCAAAATTGCACAAACTTGTTGAGTTCTTACGTGAAAAAATTATAACAACTGAGGTAGCTAATTACAGCCATGCTTAACGGGTTTATTACTTTTTTTGATTTGAACGATTAGATAAACAAACATTTATAGCCTTTTAAAAAGTTTGTATTGAAATGCGCAAGGTAATATACATATGGAGAATAATCGTCCTGTAATTGTTGCTGTTGGCCGAACAAAATTTGGCGAGCATTATGGTAAAAAGCCTGAAAAGTTAATAGAGGAAGCTTGGCTTGCAGCGTCAAATGAGTGTAATCTAGAACGAAAAGAGCTAGATACTTGTTATATGTCTGATTATTTTTTGCCTGTTACTAACAAGCTTGGTTTAGAGGAGGGTTTTCTCTCTGAGTTAACTGAGCTTCATGTACCTATGGAGGTTACGCGTTCTTTTAGTGCTGCTCTTAAAACTGCGTGTCATGCTATAGAGGCAGGCGTTTATAGTACTGCTCTTGTTGGCGGCATTGAAAAGATGACGGACCGTTGGGATAAAATTCGTGATGACCTCATGTTACTTGAGGATCCATGGAGTTACTATGCCGGAGGTACTCCTGAGGCTAATCATGAGCTTTTATTACGTGAGTACATTAAAAAACACGGCATAGCTGGAGAGGATCTTGAGAGGTTGTATTGTGCTTTAGCTCAGGTGGCTGTGAAGAATCATGCTAATGGTGCCAAGAATCCTTATGCCCAGTTTCAGCGTAAAATTAGTTTAGATACCGTGTTAGGTCCCCGTAAAGCTGCTAATAGATCTTTAGGCTTATTTGATTACGCGCCGATATCAGATGGTGCTACAGCTTTAATTCTTACAAATGAGTCTGTTGCTAAAAAACTTGGTGTGACTCCTGTGTATATTTATGGTTACGGTTCTGCAACGGACTATCTTAATTATACTGCTAGATCTGAGTTAAACCATTTTGTTGCAGGACAACTTGCTATGCAAGGCGCTCTAAATGATAGTGGTTTAAATGTTTGGGATATTAGACTTTGGGAGATTTATGATCAGTCTACAATGATGGAGATGGTTTCTCTTGAAGACTTGGGTTATTGTACTGCAGGGTCTGCATGGAAAAGCATTGATGAGTCTTATCCTCATGATAAGGGCTGCTATGTAGTTGACGGTAAAGAATTATATGTAAATATGAATGGCGGCTTAAAAGCCGATGGCAATCCTCTTGGCGCTGCAGGTGGCGCTCAAATCTATGAGCTCTTCTGTCAATTAACCGGTAAAGCAGAGCAACGTCAGGTAAGCCTTAACGGTGCTGCTCCTAAATACGGTGGAATGTTAGAATTTGAAGGGTTTGGCACTAAGGCGTATGTAAACATTTTAGGGAGAGATTAAAAATTGAGTAGTGAACCAATAGAGCGTCGTGTATCTTATCTTGGCGACCGATTACGTGCTATCCGTTGCAAGACTTGTGGCAAAGAATATTTTGAAACTCGTGATTACTGTGGTGACTGCGGCCGAGAAAGCTATGGTAAAATGGATAACATTGACTTGTTTTACGAGAAAGGCACATTGGAGTGTTGCGTGTTAATTGATGAGCCAACTAACAAGTTTCGAAAGCTTGACCGGTTTATTTACGGTATAGTTAGTTTTCATAACGGTAAAATTCGTGTACCTGCCCGTATAACTGATCAATTGTTAAAAGATAATTTCGACCCTGCTCTTTTGGAGGGTCGCGAAGTTATTCCACGGTTTAGGCGTCGTTGCTCTGTAGGTAAAAGTGACGTTGTGCCAACAATATCTTTGGCTTTCACTTTTGCTGACCAGTATTATCCCTATCAAGAATACAAAATTATTCAACCAACTCAGGATTACGAGTTACCGGGTATTGTAGGCTATGGCGTTTATATTTCACGGTTTCGTATAAAAGACGGAAGTATCGAACGTGCTGTTCCCTTCATAGACGAGGATTCTGTAACCGCTGCTGTTGAAGCAGGAAAACTTGCCCTTATCCACTCAGGACTTGACAGCCGTTTAGTAGGTAAAATTTATGTAGGTTCGGAATCTAACCCGTATGCTGTTAAACCAATTGCAGCTAAAGTAGCTCAAGTGTTACAATTAGGTGAATCCGATGGTGATTTACAAGCTGTTGACGCTATAGACACAGAATTTGCCTGCAAAGCAGCCTCTGGCATGTTTAAAGACGCTTGTGCACTTGTAAGTTATCCACGCTCAAACGTTAATTATGCCATGGTTATTGGTTCTGATAATTCTCAAGCCGCTCCCCGTGGATGCCCCGGTGGTGAACTTGACGCGTTTGTAGGCTATGGTGGCGCAGCTTATCTTTTTGGCAAAAAAGACGTTATCGCCGAAGTTGAAGTCTGGTACAGCTGCACCTCTGATACACCTGACTTTTGGCGACGCGATGGTGAACACTATCCCATGCACGGTGGCCGATTCACAGGTGACCCCGCATATAACAAACATGTACGAAACGCCGCTAGCAAAATGATGGAAAAAAGTAACATGAAACCCAGTGACTTTGCATATTTTGTTCCCCACCAACCAAACCCTACTTTCCCCGTACGTATAGCTAAAGATTTAGGCTTCAAAGAAGAACAATTTCTGCCCGCAATCCAAATGCCAAAATTTGGTAACACATACTCTGGAGCCTCACTAGTTGGGTTAGCCGCAATTCTTGATATAGCAAAACCCAATGACCAAATATTAGTAACCAGCTATGGTTCAGGCGCCGGAAGCGATGCATACATACTGCGTGTAACAAACCAAATCATAGAAAAAAGAGCTCGACAAAAAGTCAACATAAAATTCTTAGCAGAAAACCCCTTCACAGAATTCGTTGATTACTCAACATACCGACGCCTCAAACAAGGCATGTAACCGCTGTTTTAAACAGCACTTTTTTCTTTCTTAAGCATGTTTAACCGTAAATATTAGGCTGAAAAACGTTTTTAGAGCCTATGAACATAGCCCCGTGACGTATCTATGCGTTGTGAAATCATGTTTGATGTTGTTAAATTGCAAAGCGTAATCGCCTTAAGCAGGTTTGTCATAATTTAGTTTTAGAGTGAAAAAGTCTATCTGATCTCTGTAGCACGTATTTGTTTATGGTCTGTAACCGTCTAGTGTGCAGAGTGCTAGTGCTGTGGCGATGAGGTCTGCTGTAGTTCCCGGGTTGTGATTATTTCCTGTTTTACGTAAATTATGGTCAAATTCTGCTATAGCTTTTTTGCCTGCGGTTGTTGTGGCGCCGCCTATTTCTAATATTTTTTTTGCTTCAATGGAAATATTTTGAGCTTTTTCTATACCTGCTTTTCGAGCTATAAAAGTGTCTGGATGTTGAGCTAGAATTTTTAAAAAAACATTTACAATTACACTGTTTTGATCCTCTCTTGTTAAATGCTCTCTAAGATAAGGATATGCCTCATCAAAAGTTATAGGATAATTATCTATCCATTCTTTGCATATGTCATCATAGTTTTTGGCTATGTTAAATACTTGATGAAGAGTAACATTTTCCGTTATTAAGCGTTGTTTTGATGTGGGATCATTAACGTTTAGGTCAGGGGCTTGGTTTAACCCGTTTGGTTTCGCAAGATCAATAGCCTCATAGAGGTGCACTGAGTCTGTAGCTGTTGAGGCGTAAATGATATTGTTAATGTTTTTGCGTAAAATTTTAAAATCTATTCTGTTTTCTTCATTTATAGGCGTCATGCCTGCCGCGATGCTTATTGGTATAAGCAGCATAATGGTACCTAAAATGGTGTTACCCCCACGCTGCCAATCCATAACATCTTTTATGCACAGCTCAATGAGCTCCCCTAAACCTGATTTATCAATTGTACGTTTACCCTCTGCAATTTGAATACCTCTACTGGCAGCTTTTTGAAAAACTGGCCCAGCTGCTATGGCAGAGGCTAAAAAATGTTCTATATGTGTATCTTTAAAATTGGAGGTAAAATTTACGTTACCTGGCTTATTAGCACTAACTTCAAGTAAAATCGCCAGCTGTAAGCATCGACTAATATGCAATGTTTTTTGGCAGTTTCGACTTATCATTTTATGTCCCGCTTATTTTAGGATGCAAATTGTTTAAACATTATGTAAAACCTCCCTCTCTAAATGCTCCTGATAGCACATAAAACCATAAAATTAACACTAAATTCCTAAATTCCCGGAAAATTAGGCACTAGGTCATCAGTCACGTCAAACGCATGAAAATTTAGTGAAAAAGTCAGACCAACTGTTTTAACCGCCAACTGAATAAATAGATAAAAACATAACTAATAAAGTTTATTAAAT
>WQSY01000029.1 GCA_009787585.1 Candidatus Bathycorpusculum sp.
ACAATCTTATGCATGTCCAACGATTTAGAATAACAAATCGTCCTACGAGCCAAACGCTTAAGCCTAGTACGAAACGTTAGATGCTTACGCTCAATTCTCTGAGTGTTGCGTTTCCCCGTGAACAAAATATTCGCCGGTATAGCCTCATGATGAGCAAAGTTGTCATCTGAAAACACGGTTTCTATCTCTACATTTAACTTTGAGAGTAGATCTAAAAGTTTTTGTAGTACTTCATGCTTGCGTGTGCCAAAAATGTATGCGATATTTTCACCTGTTTTGTGATTTATTGTGTGCCATAGTCAGTAGGGTGTTTTTTTGCAGTAGACTTGGTCCTACTTTTCATCTGTTTCTAAGAGGGTTTTGAGTGGTGAGGTGAGGTTTGTGTATTTTGGGTTTAGGTTTACTAGGGGATTTTTTGTTTTTTTAAAACTGTTGTGTTTGTGTTTGTGTTTAGGGCGTGTGCGATGTCTTGTATGCCGCTGTCGTTGTTGGTTGTTTTTAGTGTTTGTTGTTTGGTTTTGTTGTTTTTGTGTTGGGTTTGGAAGGTTTTGCTGCACGTTTTGTGTTTGTATTGTGGTTTTTCATTTGTTTGTTTGTCTATTTTTACAATTTTTGAGCTGTTGCAATGAATGCATTTTATACTAATTTTTACCATGTTATTTGTCTGCGCAGACGTTCAATATGTACCACACACTTAATAAACTATTTTGCAACATGACCATGCATGAAAATTTAGCAGATAATTTTTGACAAAAGGTTTTATACGTTAACAAAATAAAACGCCCCAACAAACCCTACATAAACCGTTTGTAACTACAAGTTATCTCTCAAAGCAATATGGACAAAAAGCTTTCAATTGTTTGATGCTCATCACAATTATTCACATAAGTTATGAAAATGTTAAATGTTTTATCAAAAAGTTATGTAAATGAAATAATTAAAAAAACAAGTTGGAAGCAGAATTATTTAACTCTGCTTATTTTGACTTTACCCAAAATTTTCCAATATTCAATTTCTGCGCCGGCAACTAATTTAGTTTTTAAGTCTTCTTCCTCTGGAAATGGAACATCAATATATTCATATGTTTCCAAATCCATAATTTGGACGCCGCTGGGGTTAACAGCAAAAATTTGGCCTGGTCGTTTATCGATAATTGGAATTTCAGCACTGCCATCGACAGGTTTTACAAATTGTCTTTTTTGATTGTCAAAAACGCCTATCGCAACAATTCTTGCTTTCGCTGCACCGTGTTTTCCAGGTTTAGATTTCGCTACGTCTACAATGCGACATGGTTCCCCATCAATCATCATATAACCGCCGACACGAAGTTCGCCTACATCAACTGGTCTGCTCATTCGCTCACCACAATTCCTTTTCTATTAATTCAAAAAACGAAACAACACCCATATATAGATTAAGGTACGATATTAACCCGAACGGTGACATTGTGTTCAAAAGTGCGGGACTAGTCGCTCGTTACGATAAAGAGAAAGCTCTACAGTTAACAAAAGAGATAGCAACGCACTTAAACAGTAAAGGTATCAAAGTTTTTATGGAAGACAGCTTAGCGGACAAAATAGAAATACCAATAGAGACGGTTCCGCTTAAAGAGATGAAAACAGACTTTATAATTACAATTGGTGGAGACGGCACAATTCTACGCACATGCCTAAACAGTCCAAAACCAGAACCACCCATTTTGGGCATAAATATGGGCGCTAGAGGATTTTTAACAGAAGTTGAACCAGATGATGCATGTAATGCAATTGACAGAATTCTTAAAGATAACTTTAGAATTGAAAAATGCACAAAGCTTTCCGCAAAAATAGACGATGAAACATTGCCTGATGCATTAAATGATGTTGTAATTTCAGCAGGCGAACCCTCAAAAATTCTTTACACAGAGATTTGTAAGGATGGAAAATCAATTTTGAAATGTCAAGCAGACGGTTTAATTGTTGCAACACAAACAGGCGCTACAGGATATTCACTTTCTGCAGGTGGTCCAGTACTTGACAAAATGATGGACGCAATTTTAGTCACGCCTATATGCTCGTTAACAGTATTTAGATCAATTGTCTTCCCAAGTGAAGCCGAAATCACTTTAAACGTTATCAGACCAAAAATGATGTGTATAATGATTGACGGTAACTATCACCATATGAAAAGCGAAAAAGAACTTACAGTAAAAATTACAAAGTCAAAAAATGTTTCAAGTTTTATCAGATTTGAAAACGATTTTTATGACAAACTCAGAGGCAGATTGTTATTCCAAGGACCGAGATGACAAAAATACAAACATACAACAATAATAATTCTCAGAAAAAAACTATTGTGTTAGACACATCGGCATTTTTAGCAGGATTTGATCCCTTCTCACTGGGCGAAGAACAAGTAACAGTACCAAAAGTACATGATGAAGTAAAATCCAACATGATGACACGCGTACGTTTTAGCGTAGCCATTGAAAGTGGCAAAGTAAAAATCAAAACACCCAACGACGAATACATAAATAGAATAAAACTGTCCGCAAACAAAATAGGCGATTCACATCTTCTTTCTGAAACAGACATACAACTCCTTGCATTGTCGTTAGAACTAAAAGCTCTGGGGAACAACCCAGAAATCATAACCGATGATTATTCAATTCAAAACGTTGCTAAACAAAACGGAATAAAGTTTTATGCTCTTGCAACTTTTGGCATAAAACGACTGTTAGAATGGATACGCTATTGTCCCGCGTGCCACCAAGAATACCCCATTAATAGCACATTTAATGATTGCCAAATTTGTGGAACAGACCTTAAAAGGAAACCAAAAAAAACAAAAGAGTAAAAGCATCTATAACAGGGATAGAAGCAGAAGTAGCAGTAAGCCCTCAGTTAGAAATACTGGAATAACCATCTGTTTTGCTTTCTTAATTGCTTGATCTACAAGTAAGGAGAGAGAAGCTATACTTGATCCTCCGATTACACGAACAGTAGGGACATTAAAATGTTTACATCCAGCTTTAGCAGGTTCCAAGTTAGATGCAGCCTCGTTTGCAGCCTCTGTAATGTAGCGGATCAGCTTGTCTTGATTCATAACTTCACCTACTGGATGATAACCTCTTTTACCAGTGACAAGGGCACTTACAGCGTGAGTATCAGTTGTGAATACTTCGCTGGCAGCAAAACCTGAAGCGATTAGAGCTGAAAGAATTTTTTCTCTGAACCCAGATATCATGTTATTTCCATCAATAATTATATAGACGTTTTTCTGATCCTCAACTTGCACAGCTATTGCTGTTATACCACCTGTCCCCATGCCTTCTTTAAGCGTAAAATCTTTGGGATAAACTGTTGATGATCCAACTTTGAAAGGTTTTTTAGGCAGCAAAGCAACTTTTTGGAGACATTTAAAAGCGGCAGATTCAAACTCTGGTAAATGCTCAAGCGTATCAATTACATCGGTTAAACTGTTGTGACAGTTAACAGCAATTGTATAGTTTAACCCATATTTTTGAGCTTCGTTTTGAACGGTTTGCCCAAGTTCCTGGGGGAGATCTTCAGTGGTTTTTGGCGAGAGGGTAAAAGAGAGAAAAACGGTATCACCAAAAACTTGGCATGAAACTGTAGCGTAACCCTCAGAAACTTGAATAACAGGCGTTGCCAAAGTTTCAGTTGCTTCAAACTTTGCAGCTTCAATAATATGCGTTATAACTTTAAAGTTCTGTGATTGAGACGCTAGGTCAAGTTCGTGCCCTAAAAGACCCAAGGGGGTACAAGTTTGACACCCATAAGCGTCTTCAAAATGTTTTTTAAGCAAAGAAGGTAAAAGGCTACTGCCAATATTTTTAAAGGGTCCAGGATGAACAAGCGGCACAATTATGGCTGCTTTAGGTTTAGAGGTATCAAAACGCAACAAAGTAACATCTATGTCTTCATTTTTACCCATCTTTTCTAACTGTGCTTCAAGAGGATCATTTGCGGCGACAACCCAGTTAAGCATAAAAGCCTTAAACAGAACCAAGGCAGGTGCATCATTAAAGCTTTTACCAAGTTTATCTAATGATTTTAGAAATATGAACACAGCTACATAAGCAATTATTGGAGCAAATACAATGTAAGGTACAAAACGTGTTAGAGGGTTACTACTGACCATTTTTAACCAGAAGTGAAAAAATAAACCAATACAAATGTAAGGTAAAAGTAGAGCAGACAAAATTTGACGTACAAAACTTGCAGAAGAAGTAGCAAGCAAAACAATAAAACGCAGAGTCAAAACTGCACCAAACCCTAACAGAGATAATTTGAACCACCAAATGTTGTCAAACATTAAACCAAAAACTACGCCTATAACAAGAAATAACACCCAAATTATCCAGCAGACCAAGGACACAGCTGCAGTTCTTCGCAGGATATAAATAGGGTCTTTTAAAACTATTTTACTTATTACAACATCAAAAATAATGGTCACAACAAACAATGTTATGCCAAGAGTTAAACTGTTTTGCAAGCCATAAGGTGTGGGAAACAAAACATAAGTGGATAAACCAATTACACCAATACACAACACAGCTATAGCTAAAAACACCAGCCTATACGATGGTAGAGAAAACATGGACCGATAATGTTTCAACGCGCCATCCATAGAATCATTCAATGGTTTACTAGAAGAATTTTCCACCATGTTAAGCAACTCATAGGAGTTTATTGAAACACCTTCATTATTAAAAGATAGCGAAAGATGAGTAGAAAATATTTGACAATAAATACAAAAAGCCACACTTTCAAACAAACAATCAAGCCAAGTTTAGACAGAAAAAACTCAAAATGCACTAATCATTTGAACTGAAAAAAGCAATATGAATCATGCTAAAAGACAGTTTAATAGGGAGAAACGTTTTATCCTAAGACGACAAATATATTGATTCTGCAAAGCCTATGCCAGCGCAAGAATTGCCACGGTCCACATTTTTCATGTTTGAAAGGAACGTTGGCAAAAAAGTTAGAGCCATAATAGATTCAACCTATGGTTTTGAGGGTATCTTAGAAGCGGTAACTCAAGAACCTGCAGGAATTTGGTTATCAGAAGTAGAGGCCATAGTTTTACGTACAACTCTTGCACAACCAATTCCACAAATAGCAAGCAGAGAAGAAACAGGTGACATGTACCTACCTCTAAACGCCATACAAAGAGTCGAAATACTACAACAAACACAAAACAGAAGCAGATAAAATTTTAAAAAAGAAAAAGTGTCAATTTAAACTGGGAAGAAAAACTTTGCAAGAACAGACACAACAATTAAAGTAATAGAAAGACCCACTAAAAGTTCAGGCCTAACCTTAATGCCTTCAGTTTCTTCTTCAAAGAACCTAAGTAAACCAGCACTTGCAGCGGGCATTGGACCTGCGTCTTTTCGCTTTTTACTCATAACATCTCACCATTATTAATTAAGTAGATAGTCATTTATTGTAGATTATTAAGGTTGTGTAAAAAACAACACTGTTTTATTCTTAAGGTTTAAAATAAATAACGCAACACACAGGTGATGTATTTGCAGATTTACGAGTTTCAAAAAATGATGGAACACTTGTACATTAAAAGTGACAAAAAGCGAGGAGTAGAAGCAACTTTCAAATGGTTAAACGACGAGCTACAAGAACTTAAAGAGGCACTAAATAATAAAGACAAAACCGCTTTAGAAAAAGAGTTCGCCGACGTCTTAGCATGGCTTGCATCTTTAGCCAACATCACAGAGGTAAATCTTGAAAAAGCCGCTTTAGAGAAATATCAATATAAATGCCCAAAATGTCAGCAAGCACCGTGTACGTGCAAATTCATAAAAGTTAAATCAGACGTGTCTGCCCAACACTTGTAGTCAACCAAACATATTTCCGAACACCTTTATGTCCAACAATACCTTCATTATACAACAAACGCAGATGATACATCACAACATTATATGAAAGGCCAGTTTTATTAACTAATTCAGTTGTACTACAAAAGTTGTCAGCAAGGACAAGCAAAATTTTTGTTCTTGCAACAAGTCCACATCGCACGTTACGCACGTTTTTTAGGTAAGCATTCGGGTGAGACATATGAAGACCTTTCGTAAGGCATAATATGAAGTTTGTTTGTAAAGCTTTAGCTTCCAAAGTCAAAAAGAGTAGCTTGCCTTGCTTTCTTGTTATCAAACATCAAAGAAAGCTCTTCCTTAATTAAAATCAGTCGTTGAGTGTAATACTTGGGCAAACCATACTTATCCACCAAATGTTGAGCCACAGACAGATACTTTTCGATGTTACCCCGATAAACAGTAAGCGCCAAACCTCCGTTACAAAAAGAACATTGCCCAGTCAAAGGTAAGCGTCGAAACTTTTTGTTACATTTTTTACATCGAAAAGACTGAGTTGAGAAAGCACGCAAATTTCCAGCGATATCACGCATAAAGTGAGTGTTGATAACTTTAAGTGCAACACGCTTAGCATCAACAGCAGCTAACTGTTCACCGAGACTTAACTGCATATTAAGTTTTTCAACCATTGACTTGAGGTCTTTATATGAACTCTGAGCGTTACCTAAATTGATGTTTGATGCAGGTACAGTAAACATAAACCCTTCAAACTGTGCTTCAGTACCAAGACGATGCCCAATGGTGTCCATAACAGAACTTATTTGTCTAGCTTCAGCTTTTTGCCAAGATTTTTGATAAAATTCCACAGGATAAGCTGCACTTACATCAAAATCATGCGCCTGGCGTTGAACCTCTTTTGTGTTAACAAAAGGAATCATCAAAAGGGGAGCATCCATAATCCCGCCAATCTGAGACGGCAGATACTTCTTTGAAAAATTGATCAAAGTATCAAGAGCCAACATTATAGCATCCTCATCACCATCGCAATCACGGCGTTTAGCAGAATGCCAAATGGGATGAGCATAAACAATATTACGATCAGTATAACCAATTACGCGCCCAAGAATACATGCACATGTATGAGGAGCTAAACCAAAAAGTAACTGGCCGACAAAATCTTCAGTTTTTTTGATATCATAAAACCGTGGCAGATGATAAACACGTTCAAGCAAGTCATCAATGAAATTTGCTATCTGAATAAAATACTTACCAGCTTTCCAAGGAATAACAACATCTTGAAGCTTTAACTCCAAAATCTGAGAAGAAACAACTAATTCTTTTCCATAAACATCAAAGGTATAACCAAGTGAACGCAATTTTTCAACTGAAACGCCTACTTCTTCAGGGGTTATATGTGTTAGAGGCGCATTGGTACCATCAAAACGAATAGTACCATCCTTATATGTGGATAAACCATGTTTAGCACGCAGAATACCTTTCTCGAGAAATTCAGGCATTTTATCTTCATTAGTTAACCCTTTAACGCCACGAAGCATTTTTGGAACAGGAATCTTTAGAGAAGAGCAAGCAAACTCGAGCATTTCCTTAAAATTAACAGCCTGCCTAGAATACAAAACTGATTTTGATTTACATGCACCACAATAATTACCTTTTAATGTTCTACCACAACGCGGGCATGAATTTTCCGCGACTGTACCACAGCCACATGTGGGACATTGAACTTTTAATGTATAAGAATTACATTGAGGGCATTTACGTTTGGCTATTTCAACAAATGTAGGACCTTTTTTACTAGCCTCAACAAAGTCTCTATGAACACCTCCAGCCAACCCTACAGGAAACAACACGTGAACTAGTGGCCGCATCTCACGATGTTTAGCTTTTTCAGGTCTACCCATGCGACCACCCACATAACTTGGAGCTTTATCCTTAATCTGCACACCGCTAAACATAGTCAATAAAGCCAATATAGAAACATCCTGCATAGAGTCCGTTAAATGAGACACGTCATAACCAAGTGAAAAACCAAAAACAGCAGCATCTTTACCCTCAATCATAATTTTATCCCCAACAATTCGATGGGGCAACAAAATTTTTCTAAGCAACATTACAACTTTATCGCTAAAGACACCAAGTATATTACATATAAAATCATCAACGCCCAATGCTATTTCAGAGGTAAGCAACCAGTCCCGTAGACAGTAAACATCATGAATTGAAGAAAGACTAGACCAAAAAAGAGTACAATTAGGCGATAAGGGTATATCCAAATTTTTGCTAAGAACAACTGCTTGTTTAATTGTAGGCTTATTTTGGAAAGGGTCAACAAGAAAAGCTTCAAGTTGCTGCACCGAAAAACAACAGGCTTCAGCTGCTTTCTTGTTATCGCCATCAAACTTTGCAGCAATCGCGTTTATTAGATCTTTAATCCACCATTCTTCCACATAACCCGAAGGTAACAGAGACTTGTTACAGTAGAGAAAATCGCCAAAATCAATCAGTATATCACCAAGAAAAAGAATTTTTTGAATTTTATCCTTAATAGCAGAAAAATTTTCAAGAGACACCCGTATAACAGAATTATCGTTAAGCAAAACAATTGGTTCTTCAAGACTATCCACAGGCATTGTAACTCCACCCTTACCGGGAAGTTCCAACCGCATCTGTGTACCTGCCGCTAAAGAACCTTCAACTACAAGCATTGTTGCTGGATGAATACCAACTGCTGAAAGACCAGTATTACGTGAACGACCATATCTAAGCCGAAAACCTCCTTGAGTTGATGGAAAAGCAAAAATGGGCCTTCCAGCGATAACATCATCCATGAACCCTCCAGTTTTTTTCTCAGATTTTTTCTTAACAGCTTTTAACCAATCCCATCCTTGAAAATCCAACTTGTCAATTATTACAAATACTTTCTGTGCACGACCAACAATACCATCATTAATAACTCTTAAAGCGCCACCACGGACACGATTAGTTTCCACACGTTCCAAATTACGATAGGAAGAAACTTCAACAGGGTCTGATTCAGTACCGGTACATTCTACAGGAACAAGAGTTAAGGCTTTATGTAATTCTTCATCAGGAATATGATATTGAAAACGTCCAACAGAGCGTTCATAGAGACGCAGCTCTTCGATGAAACGAGAAATTTCTTCTTCAGTAGGTTTATACGTGTCTAATCCTAATTCCCGCCGTACATAATCACCTACAACTAGTGTTAAAGCTTGATCAGTACCTCCTGCTGAACGAATTGGACCAGCAAAATATATAGCTAGGTAACGGGTTTGGTCAGCATTCTTTTTTATTTTAACGTGTGCAATACCCTGAATGGGTGCGGCAGTTAAACCTTCAGTAAAAATTGCAAGGGCAGTTCTAATAGCCTGTTCAGCTAACTCTTCAGGGGTTTGTTCTTCATCAGGTAGAGTGAAGGCGCCTTGAGCAATTTCTTGTGCAACTTTGAAAGCAACTTCTTCACGAGATATTTGACTGCTTAATTTACGAATACTTAAAGCAACACCTTTTGGTCCAACAAGACCCTCAACTAAGTCAGCAATATCTTGAGCTTCAATACACTCAGTTTTTAAAGCTGGATCTAAGCCTTTGGCTCTTGCACTATCACTAATTACGTATAATTCTTTTAGCTGCCGCTTTAGGTCATCAATGTAATTTTGGTAACTTTGACTTAATTTGTTGCTCAAGGAACTCTCTCTAATAGAGAATAGAGATAACAATAAGGTATTTTGGCTTTTCTAAAAAATGAGCTTAAAAATAGTATCAGTTAGATCCTTTCTGTTTAATTCCTTTGATAACCTCAGTTATACGTTGTTTATTGTCAACGGCTTCTATGAGATTCCCCGTTACTATAATGTCAGCACCTGCTTTGGTAACTACTGCTGCTTGCTCTTGGGTTCGAATGCCCCCCCCGACAATCAAAGGTATGTCAAGACATTTTTTTACAGCACTAATTACATTTGCGGGAACAGGGTTAGCTACACCAGAACCACCTTCAAGATAAATAAACCGCATACCAAAGTATTGCCCCGCTAGAGCATGAGCTGCTACTAACTCGGGTTTATCGTAGGGAATAGTTTTTGCTTTGCCGACAACACCAGCGGTCCCGCCTTGCCCTACAATTATGTAACCCATAGGGAGAGGTTCTATATTGAATTTTTTAATTAAAGGAGCCCCTAAAACTTGGGCGCCGACTAAGTAGTATGGGTCTACAGAGTTTAAAAGAGACATAAACCATATCGCATCAGAATATTTGCTGACACCAGTCTCATTGTTTGGAAAAAGTATTGTAGGCAAATCAACAGCTTCCTTAATTGCCTGAACCACCACATCTAGATGATCCTTTGAAGAAAAAGTTGAACCCCCAATCATTATAGCAGTACTTCCACTGCTTTCAGAGTTCTCTGCAACTATAGCAGCTTGTGTTGGAGTAATTTTCTCTGGATCAATAAGAGTCATATGAATTGCTCTTTCTACTGCAATCTTTTCAAGAATATATTTTTCTACACGTCCAAGCATTAGCTATTCTCTCAAATCGCTCAAATTTACTCTTTTAATTTAGTTATAGATGTACGTTTTAACGCACTATACACATGATCAGTTAACATGCAGTAAACATCAATTTCACTTTGCGCAGGTTTTACCTGAAACTCTTCTTTAAGACCACAACTACTACACTGTGCAAAGGCTTGACCGCTTTCTTCCCGCGTTATTTCAACAAACACCGTCTCTTTTCCACATGTAGGGCAAGAAAAGAATTTAGGCAAACGTTTTTTTGGAATGTGAACAGCTTTTTTCCTTCTTCGCCCCATTAAATAACCTTCATCGTTGATAATGTGTTCTTTTAATATTTATGTTTGTCTTTAAATACTTGTCTACTAAACATGAAAATAAAGACGTGCACAAATCGTGAAGTTGACACCTTCCGTATTAAACTTGGATTTCTCCGAGATAGAAATAGAAATTACCAATTTTATTAAAAAATACGTTTCTAATAGCCAAACTAAAGGTGTCGTACTTGGACTTTCAGGTGGAATTGACAGCGCAACTACGGCAGCACTATGCAGTAAAGCGTTAGGAAGCCAAAATGTTCTGGCATTAGTGCTACCTGAAGGAGAAACACGAAACCAAAAAGACATCAACGACGCAGAAACAATTGCTAAACAATTTAATATCGAAACACAAATAATTGATATGTCACAAACTCTTGAAAGTATTTACACTACAATACCCATATATGACCAAAAAAACCAAACATGCAAAGGAAATATAAAAGCAAGAATGCGCATGATCATTCTTTATTATTACGCAAATAAACTCAACAAAATTGTCTGTGGAAGTTCTGACAAATCAGAAACTTTAATGGGATACTTTACAAAATGGGGAGATGGTGCAGCAGACTTTTCACCTATAAAGAACCTCTATAAAACGCAAGTTCGCAAACTCGCAATCAAACTTGGAATACCAGAGTCAATTGCAACAAAACCAGCCACACCAGCACTGTGGCCTAATCAGTTAGCTGAAAGTGAACTGGGAATAAAATATGAAAGTCTAGACCTCATTCTTTACGGACTTGAAAAACTCATGCCAACAAACGAAATAGCAAATCAGCTAGACGTTGAAGAAAACACTATTGAAACAATTAAAAAACGGTTACTACACAATAAACATAAACGCCGATTACCCATAACATTCAAAATAGATAATAATAGAGCCGTTGAAAATTGTGTTAAACGTTCAATACAAAACTGCTAAAAAGTTACTATATCTTAGGTGTGATTAGTGTTTGGTGGTGGGTCATGTATTTTGTTAGTGTGCAGGTGTGGTGTTTGTGTTTTAAGTATCGAAGAAAGGTATCATTTATAATACACGCTTAAGAATAGTGAACACTCAAATAATTACGCTTAGGTCTACTAATAAAAAATATCGCCAAACTGTCCCAGCCAAAATTACAGCAACAGTAAAAATGAAAAAACAAAACAACAAAAATACGAGGACCAAACACTAAAAACAAAACCAGCATATAATTTTCTAAAAAGCGTAACGTAACAGAACATCAAACCCAAATTTATAAACTATCAAAATACTCTCAGGAACATCTAAAAAATAGAACCGGGACAAAGAGAAGTATGTACCACTATTATTTGGGAGATCAAGCTATCCAAACACAAGCAGAACATACAAGTTTAGAAAAAAATGGCAAGCCAACCGCCTGAAATGAGTTAAAGGTTAAAAAATTATCAAAAAACAGCCGTTTAAACGTGTTTTTTTGTAATCATGAGTGTGATAATCACGTCACAAGCTATCACATTTACGTCACAAACTAATCACAGTTTGTGACATCATGCTTTTCCATATGAAATCACGTGATTTAGTCTGTGACTGCTATGTTTATGTGACATCACGATGTCAATTCATGGTTATTAATAGTCACGATAACGAGGAAAAATGTAATGTTAAGGGAAAAAAGTGTGTTTTAGAGCAAAAAAATAAACATCAAACAGGCAAAGATATACTGGGCATAAAAATAAGAATTAGCATAAAGGTTTAGAAAAAACCTAAAAACATCTATAGTAAACAATTTCAATTTTGATAAAATAGTTTCTAAATACTGTTTTAGTCGTAATTTCATTTTATAATACGTAAATCATCACAATAATTCATTATTTTCAAATAATAGTCACGATTTACACCAATTTTATTAGTAAAAAACAGTTATTTCAGGGGTAACAAGCTATAAAAGTGACGGTGGTATACAAAGTTGTATCCATTTAACATAACCAAGAGGGACAAGCTTTGAAGTTAAAAGACAACACAACAATATGGTTAAACGGGGCTTTAAATGACCCCATTACAAAAATATTGGCAAAAAACAGTCAATTAACAAAAATACAGCTAGAAACATTGTTAATTGATATATTGGCTGAAAATATATCAGGTAAACAGCTTAAATACGATGAAAAAGCTAAATTAAGACTAACAAAGGCAAAAATAAGCCGGGGTTCCTTTAACAGGACTTTAACACAGTCTAAAGAAAACGTGATAAAATCCATTTACACAGTACTACTTTTAGGGTATTTAGGCGTGTTTGAAAGCTCAACTTTAGACCCATATCTCGAAATAGCAAACAAACTAAGAGATTACGTGGAGGCACACCAAGGTATATCTGACAAAGAAAAACCAGAGGATCACGCAAAATTATTAGAAATCATCAAAGAAGAGCTAGAAACAAGCCTAAAACACCTCTCAAACCCAACAAATCAGCCTTTGTGATATCACAAATCACATAAAATAAGGCTAATTTAAACCCCTTTTCCCAAAACAAAGGCAACTACCATACACTAGTAAAATAAAGTCTAATTAAAAAACAAGGCTGTTTCTACCCTTATTTTTAATCGTTTATTAACATTAAACTGTGATCTACACACAATATTATGTGATGTGTGATATCATACCTTACTTCCATGATAATCACCATAAAGCTTAAAAGACTCACATGAAACTGTGATGTGTGATGCAACATCATAAATCACGGAATAAATCACAACTACATCACACGAGATGAGGAAAATGAGTGAGGTTATATTACCAATATTAATGGTTGTTTTATTAATAGTGATAGTTATTGCATCAACTGGGTATTATGGCAGGATTTGTCAAGCACAAAAAGAGTATGAAAAAGCGCATAATGCTCTCGAAGATATTGTGCTAAGTTTCAATCGTGAACTTAAACGTGAGTCAGAGAGACTTGAGCAAATAGCGTTTAAAGTTGAAGGAAGCCTAGCAAAATCAGATACTGGACTAATGAAAATAGACAATATTGAAAAAAGAATTTCACCTGTTGAGAACCAAATTAACAAGCTTGAAGTACATAAAAGAAACTTTGAAGATCAAAAGAACATTATTGAAAATCAAAAGAGCCTACTTGAGACACAAATAAATCAACTTAACAGTTTAACACAAAATAACACTATCTTATCAACGACCTTAGCAGGTTTAGATGTTAAAATAAAAGATATTGAAGTTAGTCAGGAATTACTCAAAACTAAAATCAGTTGTTTTGAAGAACAAATACAAAAAATCTTTTTAACGCCCAACGAGATTAAGGTTGAACAAGTTATACCTGTAGTACCTATCAAACGTGATAAAGCCTTAGCGTCATTAACTAATACAGAAGTTGCAGTACTGGAAATGTTATCTTCTGAAGGGTCAAAAACAGCTCCTGAAATTAAAGAGCGTGTGGGACTCAGCAGAGAACATACAGCAAGGTTAATGAAGAAACTTTATGAAGGGGGATATCTTGAAAGGGAAATAGGGAAAATTCCGTTTAAATATAGTGTTAAAAAAGAAATGGAAAAATTCTTAAAAAAAGAAGACCTAAACATTCCCGAAATATAATAAGGAAATCAGAGATTCATAATTAAAGTTGTGAAATAATTAGTTATACCGTGTGTAGATTGGTTTAGTAGTTATTTTTGATTTGTTGTTTGATTTTTGCTTGTGATAAGTTTGGTGCTACTTTATATTTAACGTTATTTCCAGAACCTGTCCTCATTAGCATTCCTTTGTTTGTCATCCGTGATAAATATGTTGAAACTGTGCTTAAACTAACTGGTTCTTTAAGTTCTTGTTCATAAATTAATTGTACATCTTTAGATACAAACCAAACTAATGGAAAACTTTTCTGTATAACCTGTTGTACTTTTTCAAACCGAGAAAGCATATTTGGAAGCACATTTGTTGAATTTGTTACTACTTGGTTTTCATTGGACGTACCGCCTAGTAATTCCGCGATATCTAAGATACGTAAAGTTTTGTCTCGTGTAATTTTACCATCAAACGCAACGATATACCGATTACCTTCATTATCGTATATCTCCACTCGCATTTTATTTACTGGCATTATCTGTTACCTAGATGTTGTTCACAACACTATGACCCCAGAGCTTATAGCTGTTATGGTGAAAATATAGTTTGTGAAAAAGCTCAAAATAGACTTAAAATTAATTTTTAGACGTAAACGCCATTGTTTATGCTTTTACAAGCTTCACAATTAAATAAAACATCATTAAAGAAATATTCCTCCGTTGATTCATAGTTTCCAGTAGAAATGAAGGGGTGAGCTGTTCACAAGAAATAGGCAAAATACATCTAAATTTAACGGAAATAAGCTTAAACTACAGAGTTATAAGTACATTTTCACACACACTTCACAATTTTGTGAAACATAGTTTGCTTTATTAATTCGTCTTAAGCAGTTTTTCATTATGTAAAAATCAGCTGTAAAAGAAAGTTTTTCATCATGAAAAAACTTAACACGTTCATAGTTATCGGTAGTTTACAGACACACCCCTTCATTTCTGCTCGAGTATTCGTTATTAAAGCAAGTTTTTTGGCGAACAAAAAAATCACAAAATTTTAGTTTAATTTTGTAGATTAAAAACTTTATATAGTTTATTTATTATTATCTACTAAGAGTATATTAAATAAATATATTAATTAACAATTTTATTTTTTTAATAACAAATTTTATCCAGTGGAAACTTTGGTGTGCGTCTATTTTCCATGAAAATTTTATAAAAATAAAGTTACTACTCAACAGGTTATGTAGTGTTAAGTGTTATCTGTGAACCACTATGTGTAGTGGCTCGTCTGTAAAAATACGATGTTAAAACATGAAAAAGAAAAACAAACACCATCCACACAGTCATTACATCATGAAAACACTACACGTAGTGGAACCCCTGCTAAGTAGTAACAAAATAAAATATAATTGACATATTTAATTACACGTTAGCTATCTAATAATACAAACTTCTTAACATTGTGCTTACTTTTATAAAAATAAAAAAAAATATATACTGTAACTGTTAAACTTCAAACTGGTTTACATGTTTCTTGGTATAAAACTCATTATTTCTTTATTTGTGATTACTGTAGTGTAATTTTTTTGCTTGATTACATGTTTCTTGTTAAAAATATATTTGTTAGTAATGAGAAAAGTTCATAGATGCTGTATAAACCAAGTTATAAAACTTGGTAACGTATTACCATTGTGGCAGCTTTTGATATTTATGCTAACAAAGACATATTTAACCAGTAGAAAAGGTTTTAGGGACTGTTAATAGTTATATGTCGTTACGACTTGATAATGGTTATTTTAATCCTAAATTTTTCAGGAAAATAGCGTAGCACCAAACAATTCTGAAAACTTTGAATTTTTATCTAAACAAAAATATTTAACATTAAATATTTTAATATTTAACAGTATATTACATATATTTTCTGTATACGCTAATAATAGCGTATACATGACTAAAATTTTAAAAAATTGCGACGTAAAAAAATTTTATGAACTATAACCATTTATACATCAATTTGACATCGAAAATCGAATAAATATACATATTTTGTGTACGCTAAAAAACTGCAAAATTCAGGTTTAATATTGTCAGGTGATAAAATTACTGATAACGCATCAATTTGAAAACTGTATTGTGTGCATTGCATAGTATACTAGAACATTCTAAGTATGGTGACGAAATTTCAGGTAACACAGTTGCGATGGAGACATTCAGCAAGATAGAGTTAAGTTGTAATCTGGATTCCAGTGATACATCACTATGTTTTATTAGTTAATGTTGCTTCTTTAAAACATTGTATTTATAAAGTTAATAAGCATGGTTTGTGTTAAATTAATTTTAAAAGACGCACGTATGAAACGTATAGTGGTGTATTGCAATACATAACTATGGATTTTTCATGATGTTTTTTATGAACTGTATTTGATTTTTTTCCACCATAATGTTGTAAAAGAAATGTTAAACTGTGTTATATATGTTAAACGCTTCGAGTCACGGTACTTGGCACATAGTTATGTATTTCAGGAATGCAGGTTGTAACTAAGTAAATAACTAATACCCACTAAACGTGGGTACTCTTACCTTTTTTATCATAATTAAGTATGTACATTTGTAGAAATGTTGTGTAATCAAACCAGTTTTTTGTACCTTAGGCTTTATTTGTTCCAATAGAAATAACGGTGTATCCTTTGAAACTTTGAGGCTGACAAATGGGAGACATAAACGTACTTGATGATGTATTCGATAGTTTCGTTAACAGAATAAACATTTTCAAGGATAGAGAAGTTCTCAGACACGATTACATACCTGATAAATTACCCCATCGGGAAGATCAAATTCGTTTGTTAGGTGAAAGAGTTGCTCCTGTTCTTAAAGATGCTAGATGTTCAAATATTTTTATTTATGGAAAAACTGGTACTGGGAAAACTGCTGTAACAAAATATGTTTTAAGCCATTTAGAAGCAAAGGCAAAACAGTATGGTGCGCAAGTGAAATTTTGTTATATAAATTGTCGTATGACAGGTTCTGAGTATCGTGTTTTTGCAAGTTTAAGTCAAAGCGTAGGTATAACTATCCCCTTTACTGGTTTGTCTGTAGAAGAAGTTTTTACTCGATTTCGTGATAGTCTTGATACCTCCCGGATTCTTTTTATAATTGTACTTGACGAAGTTGACGCTCTAATTAAAGAGAAAGGTGATGCTTTCATGTACGAGTTAACCAGAATTAATGAAACGCTTGTAAAAAGTAAAGTGTCTATTATTGGCATTTCTAATGATTTACGACTTAAAGAGTTTCTTGATCCTCGTGTATTTAGCTCTTTAAGTGAAGAAGAACTAGTTTTTCGACCCTATGATGCAAGCGAATTGAGAAATATTCTCTTTGAACGTTCAAAGCTTTCTTTTCAAGAAGCGGTTTTAACAGATTCTGCTTTAAGCATTTGCTCTGCTCTTGCAGCTGCCGAGCATGGGGATGCACGGCGTGCGTTAGATTTGTTGCGCGTTGCAGGTGAAGTAGCTGAACGACAAGAAGCGAAAAATATTACTGTTGATCATGTTCATCAAGCTGAGAAACATATTGAACATAATCGTGTTGTTGAAGCTCTCAATAACTTGACTTTACATTCCAAATTAGTGTTATTGAGTGTTTATCATCTTAACAAGTCAAATGCGACTACTGGCGAAATTTATGATGTTTATAACGAACTTTGTGGTGAATTTGGAGCTGGTCTTCTAACTCAGCGACGATTAGGTAGTTTAGTTAACGAGTTAGATTCAATGGGTCTTGTTAACGCCAAAGTTGTAAGCATGGGACGTTATGGACGAACTAAGAAAATTCGTCTTGAAATTTCTAGGGGTCTTATTCGTGACGTATTTGGTGCTGATATAAGATTTGGTCCGATAATCAATTATAAACCTCATATACCACAAAAAAATACCCCTGATAAGTGTTAATTGCCGAAATTTTGTTTACTCTTATACACTGGATTAAAAGTTCTTTTTGGTGATTTTTTTTCATGCTTACAATTGAATGTACATACATTTTGTACATAAACAGTTTTATTTACATAGAAATTTGATATTCTTTAGTTTTTATGACCTAATTTCTGTTTTGTCTCAGTCTGTAAAGGTGAATAGTTCACTTTAGGAACGGTTAAATAATAATTTGTGAAATTATAGCTTTAGCAAATAAATTTAAGACAAAAATAAAGCGTTATTGCCTAATACACCAATTTAAAATCCTTGTGCCCACACATTTTCCCAAATCATAGTTTAACTGTCCCTTAATCTCCAGCGTTATAGTTAAAAATTTAATAGACTTTAGGTGTAATTATTTGAGTGTTCACTATTCTTAAGCGTGTATTATAAATGATACATTTCTTCGATACTTAGAACCTGATTTCTCGCTGTTTTTGTAGTATACATGTATACGCGTCTGTTTTAACGCGTTTGCGCAAATAATAACTCAGTTATGACGTATTTCATGTTGAATG
>WQSY01000030.1 GCA_009787585.1 Candidatus Bathycorpusculum sp.
TGTTTCGTTTTGTCTCTACTTGTGTCATGGTTACTAGTGGGTCGTTTATTTTTTCCCATAGGCCGCTTTTTTTGGCTCGTTGGTAAAAAGAGTGTACGGTTGGTAGTTTGGGTATTCTTTAGGTAGCATGCGTCATTGGTAGCCTGTTTTGTTAGGTGTCTTTCTGTGTTTGCTAGTTTTAGTTTGGAGTGTTTTTGTAAGTGTTTGCCTTTTTTGTTTTGGTAAATATTGGTTCAATTATGATCCATTTTTTATCAGTTAAATCAGTATCATATGTCAAAGAGTTAACTACAACACAGTATACGCGTCAATAGTTAAAAATCTATTGAATACAGGTTCTTAGATATTATTGGGGGCAGTATTTAGTTCATTAACTATGAAAACCTACGCGCATATGTTGATATAAGCCGTTTTTATCAGATATTTTGCAACTATTTTCAATAACCACTTCACGACTATAAAAATTATTTTGTAACTATCCCTAAGGAACAATATATAGTAAAAGCTTATAAAGTGAACTGTCATTGAAGCGCTATGCAAGCCGTTGCATAGAAATTGTAAACGATTTTACTGCTTTAATTATGCTCAACGGTTGATAGTTTTGCTTGATAATTTGAAGAACATTGTTGTGTTCCAAAATAAAGCTCGACAGTTAATACTACAAAATTTTCTAATTTAGCCACAAAGATGTATCGACAGAGTTATATTTGAAAGCGTCAAATGGTAGCGGTTGATTCTTAATGTCTTTCAAGTCTGGAAAAAACAACAACATGTTACTTCGTTGTGGCCGCACTGGCGAATTTTGCACTAATGAACGTTGGTGCGTTGTAGAACAGAAAAACGTGAACCCCTACAAATGTGAATACGCAATAAAAGATAAACAATCCAAACTTTTCTAACATTTTTTTGCGAAAAAACAAGATACATCTATAATGTCAAAAATTTTATATACAAATTATTTCAAACCTTTAAAAATTGTTAAACGTTGTCATCTAGGTTAGGTAGAAGTGGTAATATTCATCTCGCGGTAAAATCTGGGAATTATGGATAATACGAACATATGTTAGGAATTGTGAAAATAACTGCAATGTTTTTGGCGGACAATATGTTCAGTTACGCGGTTTAACATAGTGATTGCATGCTAATTATACATGTTTCTTATTTGTTCATAGTAACTGAAACAGCCAGCATATTTCATTAAAGTTGTAGTAGTTTTAAACAGGGGGCTTTATTTCAAAAACAAGGGGTGATATAAAAGTTTTAGTCTCCACTTTTATACCAAATAAACCCTCTATAATTCCTTCCCAAAGTAGAGACTCATTAAGAAACGGGTTCTTAAGCAAGAGGTATTTGTCTTTTACTGAAAAATAGCCAAACCCTTGTAAGCATAGTCTTTTGAATACGTCTTCCCAATTTTCCTGTTTAAAAGAATCAATCCCTATGGTTGCGTCCATAGAAACTTTGAGGATGTTGCCCATTTTTTTGCCAGTATCATACCATTTTTCTTTTGGCGTGTTTTGAATTAAGAAATTAATTAGCTCTATATTTACAAAGGCAACGCGGCTTATACCATAATAATATTCGCCAGGAAAAGTCCAACCGTAAATCATCAAGCTACGATAAATGTCAAGCATTTTAGAAATCAAAGGCTTAATACCAGATTCTTTACCATCTCTTATTAAGCGATCAATAAAGTCACGTTCAGCTTTTTCCAAGATAAGGGTTGTCCTTTTCGCCTCATCAGATAATTGCTCTAGGCGCTCTTTGCTTGACGTCATAAATAATTATTGTCTAAACATAACCATATACTTTACGGTATTCTTATACCGTAAAATATGACGCTACACAAACCGTTAGAATACTTAATAAAACACAGATGCCTTAACAGGTCGCCGATGAAGAATCTAAAAAGCTGATTGGATGATGCACCCTAGGGTATCTGAGGCAAAACTTGTTTTTCAAAAATTAATTGCACAAAGTGCAGTGAATACTTGAGACAGATTATTCTGACGTAGTATCTTTTTTGTTTAGTCCATCTTTTATCTCTTGTCCTAGTGCCTTCATTAGAAATTTAAAAACTAGAAATCCTGCTTCGCGATCAGCCTTAAAGCCTAGTGTTGTTCCTAATAAGCAGACTCCTGTAAGGTTACGTTCTTTAGCAAGTGCTAAAGTTAAACCTGTACCACCAACTATACGGCCTTTACTGTAAATAACCCCGCCTTTTTCCATAAAGTCCGTTGCAAGTCTATTTGAAGTGGCTGCAACAAAAATTTCTGTTTTATCTTCGGTTAACGGGACACCACCCAAAGTTACAATGAATTTGCAACCCAGTGATTCAGCGACATTTAGAATTTCTTCACAGGCATTGTAATGCGAAGTTACATCATCAAATGGAGGTTGGATTTCACTGCTCATGATAATAAGGCTATTTTTGTCCATTTGGGCATGATAGAAGTCATATTTTGGAAGATACGCAATACCCTTGGAGGTTATTGAAATATAGTCAGAAAAAGTTGGTGAGTAAAGTTCTGCAAAGTGTTTTGCTTTGAAAAATTTTACCATGAAATGTGCAGCTATTCTGCCAACGTTTCCAAAGCCTGGAAGCCCCTGAACAAGAATTGGATTTTCAAGTTGAGGATTTGAAAGCATACGTAAATACGGTTTATCCATTAAGACGGCCCTACTGTTTAAAACAGGCTCCATAATAAAATGCTTTTGCCACGTATTATAAAAGAAACTATTAATACCTGACAACTAAGTTTAATAAACTGCAAAAAGAATGTCTTGCACCAACAAAGCGGGGTGGGGTAGCCAGGATTAACCCGCTGGGCTCATAACAGCATATATTACATGCTGTGAGATACCCAGAGATCGATAGTTCAAATCTATTCCCCGCTACCATTAACATTCAATTCTATGTAGGTTAACATACAGTTTTGTCGTTATAGTCACAAACAATTTTTCAAACAGATAACAACCATTTAGGTAATCTAACGTGAAGCATAAATAGTAAACAAAGTGTTCAAGAGTTTATTGTTAACTATTGAGGAGTAAAAGTTGTGTTTATCATTTATTTACTGGTAAGCTAATTTTGTGTTAGTTATGTGTCGCTTATGACAAAGTACAAAGCTCTATCAATAGTTACAGAATTTTGGATGCCAAAAGAGAATTATCTAAACGGTATCATTGAAGCTGTGTCAGGAAAAGTTAAGGATGGAGATTTTGTTGTTGTTTCTGAAAAAGCGATCTCTACTGTGTTGGGTAACATTGTAGATGAAAGCAAAATTATTGCTAGTTCTAATGCAAAGTTTATTGCAGGTTTTTGGATGCGTATTGTTTGGGGTTACCCCTTAGGTGTGTTATGTCATTTTGGGCAGCGTTTGCTTAAACGTTTAAGAGCATACCCGTTTGAACACGGAGGTAAGCATAAACAAGTAGTGTTAGAACATGCGGGTTTGGGACAGGCTTTAATGTTTGGATCTGAGGGAGCTATTGACGGTTCGAATCTGCCTTATTCATTAGTTAGTTTACCTCTTGAAAATTCTCAAAGTATATCAGAGCAGATTCAAAGAGAAATACAGCAGTGTTTAGGCAAAAAAGTTTGCGTTATTGTTGTGGATACTGATAAGACGTATCGGTTTGGTAATTTTTGTTTTACGCCTCGTCCTAGTCCGCTTGAGGGCATACATTCGTTTAGTCATGTTGCATTGTTGGCATATGTTATAGGTAAATTTTTGAGGCTTCGTGAGAGTTCTACACCGCTTGCTGTTGCAGGTGTTAATATAGATGTATTCATGGTGTTGAAAATTGCAAACATTGCAGATAGGGCACGTGGTGCGGGGTCAGGAGCAACAGTATGGGATATGGCATCACGGTTTCATGTGCAAGTTAACTGTGTTACATGGGACATGCTTTTTCAGATTGAACATAAACCAATTGTTATTGTCAGAAAAACGTAACGTTGCATAATTTGCTGGATAATATAGCCTGCAATGTTAGTGATGCTGATTTGTTTTTTTCATAGTAAAACATAAAAATGAGACGTAGAACTTTTAGGACAAACTGGGATTACCATGGATGAAGCAATACAAAAATTAGACGCTTTCTTTAACCCTCGTTCAGTAGCAGTAATAGGTGCAACAAAGGGAAAAGGAAAAGCAGGAGCAATTATTTTCGAAAATTTTGTTAACAATAAACGCCGAGGTGATTTTAAAGGCGAACTTTACCCAATTAACCCAAAAGAAGAAGAACTCTTAGGGGTCAAATGTTATAAAACTTTAAGTGACGTCCCAGGTGATGTGGACTTAATCGTAGTTATTGTACCATCAGGTGCAGTTGCAAGCGTTCTAGAAGAAGCGGGCACCCATAAGAAAACCAAGGCAGCAGTAATTATCAGTGCAGGTTTCAAAGAAGTAGGAAACCATGAATTAGAAGAACAAGTTGTCGCTGTAGCCAAAAAACACGGCATACGCGTACTTGGACCCAACTGTCTTGGCGTATTTTATGCTAAAACAGGTGTAGACAGCATCTTTTTGCCAGAATTTAAAACTCTATCCACAGGCAAAGAAGTTATTGCTACTCCACGTCCAATACCGGGTAATATAGCAATGATTACTCAAAGTGGCGCATTTGGTTCAGCAGCTCTTGACTATTTAGCAGGGCGACAAATGGGCGTAAGTAAATTTGTCAGTTTTGGAAATAAATGTGATGCCTCAGAATCAGACATTTTAGAATATTTACTAGAAGATGAAGAAACACATGTCGTTTTAATCTATCTTGAAGATATAAAATCAGGTGAAAACTTTCTTAAAGTGGCAAAAAAAGTTTCGCTTAAAAAGCCAATTGTTATCATCAAATCCGGCAGATCAGAAGCAGGCGCACGCGCAGCTGCCTCACATACAGGAGCAATTGCTGGCGCAGACAAAATTTATGATGCCGCCTTTGAGAAAACAGGTGTAATTCGCGCAAAGAACATGAATGAATTTTTCATCATCGGCAAAGCGTTAGTATCAATGAAGCCTGCAGTAGGCTCAAACATTGGCATTCTAACTGATGCAGGTGGTCCAGGTGTTATGTGCGTTGACGAATGTGAAGTTGTCGGTTTAACAGTCAACAAATTCAGTGACCATATACTGAAAAAGTTTGAAGAACTAAAAGAAAACGGTAGCATCCTTAAAATTTCTGCCACAAACAATCCGGTTGACTTAACAGGCAGCGTTATTGATGACCAATTTGTAATTTCAGCTGACCTCATGTTCCAAGAACCATCAATTAGCGGTATCATATTTTTAGGACTCCACCATATGCCAGGACTACAAGAAAAATACATTACAGGTGTTGCAGAAGTTGCAGCAAAATATGACAAGCCAATTGTTGCATGCGACATAGGTGAAACAGAAATGGCACTCTACACAAGAGACCACTTTGACCGTTTAGGACTTCCATCATACTCCTCACCAGAAGACGCAGCTCACGCAATGAAAGCCTTACTCCAATACGGCAGCTTTCTACAAAAGAACGGCGCTTTAGACACATACATCGCAGAATACAACAAGCGCAAAGCAGCAACAAAAAAACAGTAACCTAACAGTTACTGTTTTTAACATACTTTTATTTATTTTTCAAGGTTATTTTTAACTCATTAAATGGTGACTAAAACAGTTACCGTATCGTTGTTTTTAAGGGCAAATTTGTTTCGCAAGTTTTCAGCCGCGATAATTTCAAGAGAGTTCGGGGGATAATTAGGTACATCAGGTAACACCACACAGCAAGGGGTGTCAAAAATTTTTGCTTTATACAAATAACCAGGCATGTAACCCTTTTGTGGCTTAATTAACAGACCATTCTGCGGTGTCAAATACACCCGTCGCTGCTCTGTGCTATCAACAGTTAAATGTAAATTCAAAGTGCCAAGATATGGTGTAAACTCTACGAGCTTTTTTAATTGCTGCATTACCCAAGGCATTTCGATAAAAAATTTGCCAACCTCTTGCCCTGTATAAATTGTGCCAACAAAGGGGATTACTTGCAAAAAAACACCAAGAGACGTTAGGTTTGTTGTTTAACCCAGTTTGCGACGCCCCTAAGAATTGAGTCAGAGGAAATATCTACGACAGGTACAATCATTTTTTCCTTAGTTTCAATTATAGGTACAAATTTGGGCATAACGGCGTAACCTAAATAGGACCAGTAAACCTTGCGTTTCTCCAATAACTCTTTAGCAACCACCGTTGTAGATGCCGATATAGGAAAATACAGAAAAATTACACCGTCAGCCCAATACAAACCGGCCAATTTGCCTCCGGCAATAATAGAAGTAAAACGTGCAAGCTCGTCTGGACTGCTAAAATGGTTTTTCTCCATAATTACAATCTCTTGAAAAGGCTCATATGAAACCGTAACTTGATGTTCACTCATAAATAACACCATTCGTAACAAACACATAAGAGAACAAACATCCCTTTTTAATTTTACCATAATAAAACTCTGATACAGCTTTGTCTTTAATTGAAGCTTGAAAAATATAGCAGAAACAGTTGCTATAGTAACGGAAAAATTTTGCAGGATCCCTTAGAGGTAGAAGAAGTTGTTCAAAAAGGGTTTCGTGTTGAAGATGTTGTTTTGCAGGATTGTTAGTTTTATTAGCATGTGTTTTTTAGAAAAAGTTATTTATCG
The DNA here is from genome assembly GCA_009787585.1 of Candidatus Bathycorpusculum sp. GTDB lineage: Archaea > Thermoproteota > Bathyarchaeia > Bathyarchaeales > Bathycorpusculaceae > Bathycorpusculum > Bathycorpusculum acidaminoxidans. The sequence goes on from WQSY01000030.1 coordinate 6,676, forward strand.
TAGTAGAGCATTTAGGTTTCTAATATATTAATTGGAAGGTAGTTTGATGCCTGAAATTCGTGTAGCAATTATCGGCGTTGGCAATAGTGCCTGCGCGTTACTTCAGGGAGCCGAGTATTATAAAAATACAAAAGAGGAAGAAACGGTTCCTGGTCTTATGCATGTAAACTTTGGTGGATATCACATAAAGGACATACAGTTTGTTGCGGCATTTGAGGTAAACAAGGATAAAATTGGAAAGGATCTCTCAGAGGCCATATGGATTGCACCCTGTTGCTGCGAGAAATTCTGTGATGTACCCAAAGTAGGTGTAAAAGTTTCGCCAGGCATGATTCTTGACGGTGTCGCCCCGCATATGCGTGAGGCATTCAATGTTTATGATGACTCAAATACCACTCGTGAGAGCATTATTCAAACACTTAAAGATACAAAAGCGGAAGTTCTCATTAATTATCTGCCAGTGGGCAGTCATGATGCAGTGCGTTTCTATGCGCAATGTGCCATAGAGGCAGGATGTGCCTTTGTTAACTGTATGCCAGAATTCATTGGAAGTGACGTTACAGGAGAGTGGCCGAAAAAATTTGAGGCTGCAGGTCTGCCACTTTTAGGTGATGACATTAAAAGTCAAGTTGGCGCAACTATTCTGCATCGTAATCTTGTGCGTCTTTGTCTTGACCGTGGAGTTGTTGTAGACGAAACGTATCAGCTTAATCTTGGTGGAGATACAGACTTTCTAAACATGACAGTTGAAAATCGTCTGAAATCAAAACGTATCAGCAAAACAGAGGCTGTAACAAGTCTTGTCCCATATGCTCTGCCCACTCGTATTGGTCCAAGTGACTATGTTAGCTTTTTAGGTAACAAAAAAATTTGTTACATTAATGTTAAAGGTCGTAAATTTGGTGACCGTCCAATTGAAATCAGCGTTAAACTAGAAGTAGAAGACTCTCCTAACAGTGGTGGAGTAGTTATTGATCTTATACGTGCAGCAAAAATTGCTCTTGACCGTAAAATTGCCGGTGTTCTATTAAGTATGTCCTCATACTCATTTAAGCATCCACCTATTCAAGTGCCGGATAATCAAGCGCGTCAGTGGACAGAAGAATGGATAGCAGGTAAGCGGGAACGCTAGCCTTCTTATTTTTTGTAAATTTTTAAACGTAATACTTAGATAGGTTTTAACTTAATTGTTATACTATTAGTAGAAGAATGAGGGTTAGCTACATGGTTGACATTGAAGGATATGAGGTTCCTGAAGGATTGTATTATTCAAAAGATTTTGTTTGGATAAAAATTGAGGACCAGAAAGTTCGTGTTGGCATAACAGATTATGCTCAAAAAGCCTTACGCGAAATAGTATATGCTGAACTGCCAAGTGTAGAAACAGAGGTAAATCAAAATGAGACCTGTGGAACACTGGAATCTGTAAAAGCCGTATCAGACCTTACAACGCCTATTAGTGGAGTAATAGAAAAAGTTAACGAAGAAGTGCTTTCACATCCAGAAATATTAAATGAAGATCCATATGGTAAAGCGTGGTTACTTGTCATAAAGCCAGCTAATTTGGAAGCGGAACTAGTCAGTCTTATGGATTTTGGTAAAGCTGTTGAATGGCATAAAACGCAAACTTTGGGAAAATAATTGCAGGGTTGATAAAAGGTGCCGCAAAAAATAGTGATAATCGGTGCAAACGCTGCGGGAATTGAAGCCGCTTCATCAGCGCGCAAAAAAGATCGCACTGCAGAGATAACACTTATCACTAAAGAAAAAACAGCAGGGTATTCTCGTTGCGGTTTACCTTTTGTAATTAGTGGAGCAATTTCACATTTTAAAGCATTAACAGTTTATCCGCTAGCATATTTTCAAATGCTCAAGTTAAATTTACGTACTCAAACAACGGCGATAGCAATTAACATTAAAGAGAAAACCATCACTGTTCAAACTTTGGAAAGAATCATAGAAATAATTCCTTATGACAAGTTGGTAATTGCCACTGGAGCAGACTCGTTTATGCCGCCAATAAAAGGCAGAGAAAAACATGGCGTGTTAAACCTTCGAAGTTTAGACGACGGTGAAAAAATTGATGCTGCCATTAAAGCTGGTGCCAAATCGGCTATAATAATGGGGGCAGGTTTAATCGGGTTAGAGTTAGGTGTTGCCTTAAATGAGAAGGGTCTGCAGGTTACAATTGTTGAGATGCAACCTCAGATTTTGCCGCAGCTTCTTGACGCGGACATGGCAAAGCTTGTTCAGACTCATCTGGAGCAGAGAGACATAAAATGTCTATTAGGTAACGCAGTAGAGGAAATTTTAGGTGAAGAAAAAGTTTCATCCATTAAAGCTGGTGGAGAAAATTTCATGGCAGATTTGTATATTAATGCTTTTGGTGTTCGAGCCAATACACAACTAGCTGTTGATGCAGGCATACCTATTGGAGAAACGCGAGCTATAAAAACTAACGCGTATATGGAGACGGCTATAGCAGATGTTTATGCCGTTGGTGACTGTGCTGAAACCACACATTTTATTACCCATAAACCGATTTGTCCTCAATTAGGCACTGTGGCAGTTCGACAAGGCAAAACGGCAGGCACAAACATTGGAGGAGTTAACTCGCAGTTTACAGGTGTTTTAGCGTCTACCGTTACTAAATTGTTTGATATAGAAGCGGGTTCTACAGGGATAAGTGAAACTGTTGCCGTGAAAAATCAAATAGGCATAGTTGTTAGCACAGTTAACAGTAAAACTAAAGCGGGTTATTATCCCTCAGCAAAACCCCTTAGGATAAAGCTTGTTGTGAAAAAAGAAACAGAACACCTAATTGGTGCTCAAATCGTTGGCGGAGAAGAAGTAACGCAGCGCATTAACGCGTTGTCTTTTGCAATACAAAAACAAATGACCGTGCGTGATCTCGCTAAAGCAGATACAGCATATGCGCCGCCGATGTGTGAAACTTGGGAACCAATGGTTTTAGCTGCAGAAATGGCCTTAATGAAACTACGTTAAAACCAACATCTTTGCAGCGTTACGTTTACTGCATTCCCAAGTTTGTTGTAAAGTTAGAGAGAGCTAAGTTTTTGTGTCAGTTGCGGTTTCTAACGCTATAACGCCTGGAAGTTTTTTGCCCATTAAAGCCTCTACTAACGCGCCGCCAGCAGTGCTGATGTAGCGGATTTTGTCAGTTAAACCGTATTTGTCTATTGCTGCAATAGTGTTTCCTCCGCCAGCAAGGCTTAGAACGTTGCTGTTGGCAATGGTTTCAAAGATGGTTTTAGTGCCATAGCAAAAGTTTGTGTTTTCGTAAACGCCAAGGGGACCACTTACAACTATGGATCGCGCCATTGAGAGTATGTTTACATATTTTTCAACAGTTTTTGTGCCTATATCGAAAATTGGAGACTCAGAAGGTAAATTTGTTACAGGGATCTCTGTGCGTTTGCTGTTAACGTTTAATGCAACATCAACAGGTATCATTATTTTATCAGGATGTTTCAAAAGTAATTCTTGTATGCCAGGGATAAGATGTAGAAGGTCTTGTTTTGCTAGAAAATCCATTGTTCCTTTTCCTAAAGATAAACCCTTAGCTGTCATAAAAAGCTGCGCAATTATACCGCCTAATAGAAGGTTGTCGGCAATGCTGTTGTTTAAAATGTATTTGCTAATTTCTAGGCTGTCATCAGCTTTTGCTCCACCTAGGACATATACGCAGGGGCGGTGTGGATCTTCTAAGGCTTTTAATTGATTGATTTCGCGTTCCATAATACGGCCAGCGGCACTGGGTAAAACGGGTGTGAAGCCGACTACGGAGACATTGTCACGGTGTGCAACGGAGAAGGCGTCGTTGACAAAGATGTCGGCTAAGGGGGCAAGGTTTTGAATAAGGGCTGTTTTTGATTGTTGTTCAGGTGTTCCTTTTTTTGTTTCTTCAGACCATCCGCGCACGTTTTCTAAGACTATGATTTCTCCGTCTTTGAGTTGTTTAATTTCATTTTGGGCTTTTTCGCCAAAAAGGTCGTCAACATATTTTACGGGGCAGGGAATGAGTTGTTTTAGAATGTCTGTATGTTGTTTGAGGTTAGTGTATTCGGGGTCGCCTTTACGTCCTTGGTGAGATATTATAACGGTTTTTGCGCCTTTTTCTACTAGTTCTTTAAGGGTGTGTCGCGCATGTGCGCATATGCGTATGGCGTTTGTTACTTGTTTAGTTTGGGGATCAACCTCAGAGTTAAAGTCTACACGTACGATTACAGTTTTACTTTTCACGTTAAAGTCGTCTAAAGTCTTAAAGTGTACCATTTTTCAGGACCCTTTTAGGTATTTGATGGTAAAGAAAAGAGGGCGTTATTTATTACTTCCGTATAAAAGTTAGGCTGTTTTTTTGCCTACAATCTCAATTAGGTCTACCATGCGATTGCTAAAGCCCCATTCATTGTCATACCAGGCAAAGATTTTGATAAAGTTGCTTTTTTCGCCAAGTACCATTGTTAATTGTGAATCGAAAACTGCGGAGTATGTGCTATGTAAAACGTCACTTGACACTATTGGGTCTTCTGTGTATTGTAATATACCTTTTAATGTGCTTTCAGCGGCTTCTTTCATGGTATTGTTAATTTCTTCTCTTGTAACATCTCTGCTTAGAACGGCAGTTAAGTCAACAATACTTACATCAGGTGTGGGTACACGTAATGATATTCCATTCATTTTTCCAGAACAATTAGGAAGCACTAACCCTATTGCTTTAGCAGCGCCGGTGCTTGTTGGAATAATGTTAAATGCGCCTGCACGTGCTCTACGGGGATCACTGTGTACTAAGTCCTGTATTCGTTGATCATTTGTGTAACTATGGCAGGTGGTCATAAGGGCTTTTTCAAGACCAAAATTGTCTGCAAGAACTTTACTAATTGGAGCCAAACAGTTAGTTGTGCAGCTAGCATTACTTAAAATATGGTGTTTTTTGTCATCATATTCTGCGTCATTAACGCCTAATACAAAAGTTGCATCAGGGTTCTCAGCGGGTGCTGATATGAGAACTTTTTTAGCGCCTGCCTGAAGATGTTTAGATGCACCATCACGTTTAGTAAATAATCCAGTGGACTCCACAGCTAAATGCACATCTAAATCTTTCCATGGAAGTTGTGCGGGGTCTCTCTGTGCTAAGACGGTTAATCGTTTATTGTTAACAATTAAATCGTTGCCATCCACTCCAACGGTTCCAGGAAATCGTCCATGTACAGAGTCATATTTGAGAAGGTTTGCACTAGTTTTTGCGTCAGCTAGATCATTAATAGCTACAAAATCAATGTTAGCATTACGTTCAAGGGCGGCACGATACAAAAGACGGCCAATTCTTCCAAATCCATTAATTCCAACTTTAATCATTAACATTCACTGCAAAAAGTGTAACTCAAGAGGATTAATTAATTTTTACTATAAAACAAGAAGAATGCAAAGTTTACTGCTGACTTAGACAGTGTGAAAAATTTTGGTTGTGTGCTTAATGATAGCTTTTTGCTATGTTGTCTATACCCTGAATTCTGCGTGTTTTTGTACTATACACGTATATGCATTAGTTTTAATTTGTTTTTGTTAATAGTGTGTTGATTATAATATTGTTTGTGTCATGTGTTATTTTTTGCAACTTGGGTTTTTGTTGTATAGCATAATTGCAATATATATCACGAGTGAAAAATTACGATACAGTTGGCACGTGGAAAAAAAGAGTCAGCGAATAAAAATCAAACATTACGGAGTATAACAAATAATCTGAGATAAATAGGTCAAATAATTTTCAGCTCCGTATACTACAATTTTGGTGAGAATTCAGGCTATACTTTCTGGAATTTTAGGATGTTTGCTGTTCAGATGTGCAAGGTGTATGGTATAATTTTTTGAGGTAGGTGGATAGCGCGTTTATGTTTCAAAGTTGGGTCTGGGTGTTGTTTTGTAAATACGCATATATGTAGGGCTATTACTATAATTGTCATAGTGCTGTAGCTGTGTGCTTAGTATGAGTAATGAAAAGTATAGTTTCAATCGTGCTTTGAAAAAATTTTACCGTAGAGACGTGGTTTTTTCTCTTGTTTCTTTGGTTGTTATAGTGTTATTGTTTGCTTCTCCCTTTGTTTCTGCGGTAAATGATTCTGTTTTTGTTAGTGATGCCTCTTCTTTGTCAAATATTGTGTTTATGCAAAACAGTAGTACTGCTGCGCAGGATAGGAATTATTTAGTTAATCATGCAGCGGCGCATGTTGGAAATGAAGTTGCTCTTAGAAATGCGATAAATAATGCAGAAGACCCCGTTATCATTGCGTTTACAGCAGATATTACACTTACAGGATCGCCGCTTAATATACCAATAAATAAAGAGGTTACCTTAGTAAGTGAAAAAGAAGAAGGTTTTTGGAAACTTGTAGGCGCAAAGGATCAAGAAACTATTACCATTAATAGGGGTTCATTGACTCTTGCAGGCATTATTGTGACACATAATAAAAATGATATAGGCAGAGGAGTAACTGTTAACGCTGGCAGCACCCTTTTATTGATTGACGGTGAAATTTCAGGCAATAGAGCTGATAAAAAAGCAGGTAACGGCGGTGGTGTATACAATAACGGCATATTTAACATGACAAATAACGCGGTTATCTTTGGTAATTCTGCGTCAGGAAATGGAGGCGGAGTATATAATGACGACGTATTTAATATGGAAAATGGAGTTATTGGCGGTTCAAAACCATCAGATGCTAACACTGCAGCCGGTAGAGGCGGGGGAGTGTATAATGCTAATGGTTGCTCATTTACAATGTCAGGCAGCAGTGTAATTTCAGGTAACACCGCTAAGCAGGGTAATGATTTAGTTAATGAAGGAGCACCATCAAATGCCGTTAGAGCTCTCACCATTTTTAGTGTAGTCTCAGTAATTATTGTTGTAGGGTTTGCAGGAGAATTTATGATAAAGAAAACAGGTATTCCAATTTTTATTTTTCTCATACTTGCAGGCATTGTATTAGGGCCTGGATTGAACATTTTTCCTAGAGAAAGTTTGCTTTCCACCTTGGGTCTTTTTGCAACTTTAACTTTGTTAATGGTTCTATTCCATGCCGGGTTAGGGTTAAAAACAAAGTCAGTTATTGCCATAGGTAGTCGAGTGTTTATTCAAACAATAGTTTATACAACTATTAGCATTGTTTTAATTGGGCTTCTTGGCTATTTTGTTTTAAAATGGGATTTCTTACAATCATTTATTTTCGCAGGAATTATAGGTGGAGAAATTACAGCTGCAGTAATTGTGCCATTAAGTAGTTCAATGAAACTTAGAGAGAAAACAGTGACGTTTCTAACAATTGAAGCGGCTATAAGCTCAGTTTTTTCGGTTGTTATTTTTGCAACATTAATCAAAGTTTACACAACAGGCAAAAGTAGCATACTAGACGCTGTTTCAGGCATATCGGTACAGTTTTTTGCAGGCATAGCTGTAGGTTTTCTTTTAAGCCTAGCATGGGTTTACATATTACATCGTTTCCAGAGACACAAATTTACTCACGTCTTAACAATAGGCCTTATTTTTGCAACCTATAGCATAGCTGAATTCTGCGGAGGTAACGGCGTTCTATCAGTCCTAGTTTTTGGCATTATCTTTGGCAACTATCATTTAGTCAACAGGATTCTAAAAACAAAAATAAACATAGACGGCATACAACATCAAATTAACGTGTTTTATGAAGAGATAACGTTCCTTCTAGAAACTTTGTTCTTTGTCTCATTAGGGTTAATCTTTGTAATAGATGCGTCATTTCTATTAGCAGGCATAATGTTTACAGTGGCACTTCTTATAACCAGATACGGAGCAGTAAGCATCTCAACTATTAAAAGTGATTTAGCAAAAGATAGAAAAACCATCTCGTTAATGTGCGCATTAGGATTAACACCGGCCACACTTGCCATACTTACAATTGCAGAAGGAATACCGTTAGCAGACACCTTTGTCAATATTATAACCTATGTGATTGTCTTCACAAACATTGTTACAGCAGCCTTTTCAATATACTATTTACGAAAAAAGAAAAGAGATAAAAAAGGTCCCGTTGAACAAAGAGAAATAACAAACGCTAACAGCGATGTAATAGAGCAAGAATAGTATGGCGGGCCCGCTGGGATTTGAACCCAAGACCTCCAGCTCCGCAGGCTGGTGTCATAATCCGTGCTAGACGACAGGCCCAGAATAGAACTACACTACACCCAGAGCTAAATAAACCTGACTCAAACAAAAAGAGTTACTTAAAGCCAATTTCCAAAACAAGAGCACTCAGAGAAAAACGCGAAACACCGAAAGTATGGGCTATCCAAGAGTCTATTGGTTCTCAAAAACAAATAGATACGCAGGATATTGTTGTACAAAAATAGAAAATAAGAGTGTTATTGTTTGTTAAGGGCTCTTTCAAGGGCTTTGGAGACGTTTTGTTTACCCATAGCTAAGACGTATGGTCCTAATCTTGGGCCTTGAGGGGCACCCATTAGAATTGTGTAGAGAGTTTTAAAAAATTCGCCTGGTTTTAGTTCATTGTTTTTTGCAGCGTTAAAGATAGTATTTTGGATTTTGTCAGAATCATCTGCGGCGGGCAGGTTTTGGAGTAGCTCAGTTATTGCTTTTTTTGCTTCAGGGCTTAGGGTAACGTTTGTTTCTTTGATTTCTTCAAAGTCATGGGACCAGTTTTGTGTGTATTCAATGCGTTTAGCCAAGTTTTCGTCGATTTTTTGGTTTTTTTGTAGGTAACCGTATGTTTGGAGTTTTTCGGCGATATAGTCGTTTAAGCAGTCTTTTGGCGCCATTTTTGTGAGGAAAGCAAGTAAGTTGTAGGGTACATGGACGCTGGGTTTTTCGGGTGTTTTCATTGACCAGCAGTATTTGTAAATTCCTTTTAGTCGTGTAGTTTCCTTTGGGTTGAGTTGTTTTTTGTCAAAGTAAACGTCTTCAAGCTCATCAAGTTCATTCATGTACAATGGAATGTCGGAAACATCTATACTGCGGGTTCCAACGAAGCGTTTTAGCATTAATAGTAGTAAAGATTGTGGGGAGCCATATTGGAGCCAAACTTGGGGGGTAAACACGTTTCCGGCTGATTTGGAAATTTTTTTGCCGCCTTTGTCAAGGAACATTTCATATTTTGCATGGCTGGGAGGCTCAAATGCTAATACTTCGCGGCTAATGCGGTCATTAATGCGTACAGAGTCTGCGATGTCTTTGCCATAGGCTTCAAAGCGTATGTCAAGGGCGCGCCATCTAGCGGCAAACTCGCTTTTCCAAGTTAGTTTACCATTACCCGTTTTAATGTCCATTTCACCCTCATAGCCACAGCCAGGGATTAGTTTGCCCTTAATTTCAAGACCTATGCATTTGTAGAAGACTTTATCAGTTTTAGGATCAAACCTGTAGGCTCTTGTGGTGTATAGGTGACCACATTTTTCACATATTGCAAAGTATGGTAAAACTTCAGTATAGGTTTCTTGTTTTACTTCTTCTTTAACTATTTGTCCAACCTTTTGAGCATCAGTAAGTAGGTCACGAATTTCTTTTAGCAGCAACCCTTGTTTGTAAACTTTATTAGCAGAATAATATTTGTATTGAATCCCACATTTGTCTAACGCGTCAAGCAGTAAACTACTCATGTGTTTACCATAACTTTCATGACAACCAAAGGGATCAGGAATACCAGAAACGGGGTAACCAAGATATTTTTCTAAACCAGCATTTGTAAGGCCAGCGGGAACTTTTCTTAAACCATCCTTATCATCACAATAAGCAACAAGCTCAGAATTGTAACCTAAATCGTTTAAGGCCAAAGACACAGCGTTAGAACGCGCGGCATCTCCTAAACTGCCAATATGCGGAAACCCTGAAGCACCTAAACCCATTTCAGTTCTAATTAAACCTATATTTCGACCCAGTTGCTTCTCACGAACAACAACTTTCTGAGCCATCATATCATACCATGTACCATGACCAATAATACTAGTAGCACTGGAGGTATCAATTGTTTCTTCACTCAATTCTACTGCCTTCTACAATATAGTTGTGTAATAGTTATAAAAAAATGTTTTATCCCATTTCAACAGAAGACCCAAAAGGTTAACCCAAAGCTACGTGTAAGTTAAACCTGAAACCAAAAAACGCGTTTTAACAACGTCGCCATTAACATAGTATTACTGGCAACGGGTCATGAAACCAACTGTGTTTGTTAGTTTATTGGCGGGTTATTTTTCTTTTTAATAGTTCAGCCATTATCGGATCGGTTATTTCGTAGCGTCCATCTTCAGGTCTTTTTTCAATGTAATTTAGTCTTTGGAGCATATCTAAGTGTTTTGAGAGTGCCGAGTTTGTTGACTGCCCCGATACTGATAAGAGTTCAGTGAAACTTTTGTTTCCTATGGAGAGTTCAGTTAAAAGTTTTAGATGTGTTAGCCATCCGCGGGCAAGTTTTCCAATACTGTCTGTTTCGTTGCTAACGATTTTTAAGGCTTCGCCTAAGGTTTTGTTTACGGCATCGCTATAATTTGAGGGTTTAGCTGTATAGTAATAGCCAAACATGGTAAGCCAACCGGGAAGTCCGTCTAGAAGCTCAACGGTTTTAACCAGCAAGTCAGTGCTTAAAGAGAGTTGATTTTGCTCTAAACCTTTTTGAAGAAAACTCATACTAACAGAGGGGTGCCATTTTTTAACGCTTATTTGCATTATAGGTCATCCAAATAGGGGCGATTTGTTGTCGGGTTCAAGTATGGATTTTAAAACACCTACTGCTGACCCGGTAATTATAGGTGTTACTGTATCATAATGGTAATCATAGAGGTGGGCTAGCATCATTGTTAGGGTGCGTCGATTGCTAAACCATTGAGCTTCATCTAACAAGAGTACAGTTTTTTTTCTTCCCTCTAAAATGTTGTCAAGAGTTTTTTTGAGCACTTGTTTAGAATAACTGGCACCTATAGAAATGTAGGGCATGTTGGGAACCGTTATGTTGCCGGTGACTTGAAAGTTTGAGTTAGGGGTTAGATTTTGAAGCAGGTTGTCTGTAAAATTGGTGTTTTCTCGGGCGTCAAGTATTATTGGTTGATGGCCTGATTGCTTAATTGCACATTTGGCTAGGGACGTTTTGCCTACTCTGCGTGGGCCTATTAGTATGGTCCAGCGTTTTTCTTGGATGTATTTTACTAGGTCAGCTAGTTCTTTTTCTCTGGAGAAGAGGAGTTTTGGATCGTGTTTTGGAGAGGTATCAAACAGAGACATCAGCAACACCATATACTCAGTATCACATGATACTTAGTATCACATGATACTTAAATATTCATGCTACACACCAGTTCAAACAAAACAGACAAAACACACAAGGTTCATCATCTACTTCATTAGCAATAAGAACAAGATAATGTTAACAAAAATTTTCTCATAAAACGCTAAGGACACGCACTACGGTTTAAGGAAACACATTTAACACTCAACACTTGAAGTAATATACACAAATACGGCGGTTATCATGACATGATTACTAAACCTAAACCCAAAAAACATAAAAATAGAACACCCTTAATTGTCCTGTTAACTGTGGTACTGATCTCTTCAATACTCACAGCCCACGTATTTACAATGAATTCTAATAATCTCTCCTCCACAGACGATACAATATATGTTAAAAACGAAAAAGAACTCACAAACACAATCAACAACGTCATAGAACCCATCACCATCACACTTAACAAAGACATCAAACTAACAAAACCCCTTGTCATTCCCAACAACAAAAATATCACCCTAACAAGCAACAACAAAAATAACATTAAACTTTACAAATTAATTGGAACAAACAAACAACAACCAGAAGAAACAATTACTATCAATAACAATGGAGTATTGCACCTTGCAGACGTTATTGTGACTCATACTAAAAATGCTGGAGGAAGAGGGATAATTGTTGATTTTGGTGGCAAACTTTTCATGACTGGTGGCGAGATCTCGGGTAATAATGGTCGTGGTGTTGATGGTGATGATTATTGTGGTGGTGTGGT
>WQSY01000031.1 GCA_009787585.1 Candidatus Bathycorpusculum sp.
CTGTGTATAATTTCCATAATTATACATATGCCGTTATTTTGTCAAACAGACAGATTTAACGACGTTTTTGAAATCCACCATATTTACAAGGAGTAACACAATCCTATGTATAACTCTTCCGGGATTTTAGGATGTGAGTGACGTTAGGCCGTAACTATTAATTGATTCGTGCTTTCTTTATTTAATATCGCTCTATAACTCAAATATTTTTAGAATATTTACACGGTATGTGTTTAGTTAATGTTTATAACTTTATAGTTGATTGGCGTGCCAGTAAAAACTTTTTTTAATATATGTATCGCTTAAGATTTGTAAGATGTGCAAGCTACTTTTGTGTTTAATATTTTGTTTTTTCACATAGTTAACTAAAAATTGAATTATTAAATGTATGTTTCCGTTTTTAGAAAAACAGAAAGTAGTCTATTATAAAACTATTTCCACGTCATTTTGCTGTTTAAAGCCAATTTTGAACTTATTTTATTTTGCTGGAGTGAGATTTTTCCATACGGAAACCATCTCTTTTGCTTTATAAAGGTCTAAAATTTTCCTTACGTTAATTTTCCATTTATGTATCTGGTTTATAACACTATGACTTTGTTATGAGTTAATGTTTTGACAGATTTAAACATGATGAAACTTGTTGAACAATGTTAACCTGTAAAAAATAGTTGAGCGATAAACAAAGAAAAATAGAAAAACTAAACAACTACCTGTATGTTACCCAATTTTAAAAACCCATGCTGCTGAGGTATAGTTAAATATTTATTTTTTTTTGAACAGGCTATCACATCTCAAAATGTTGTGTAGTTAACTGTGTTTTTCGTTAAAACTTGTTTATTGAACGTTGTTTAATAATTGAAACAATACCGTATTATATGTGATTGTGCTTATACGCACTTAGAACACGCGAAAACAAGATAAAATTGACAACAAAGTTAAGAAGTATAAGAAGAAGGTATTTGAATGAAAAATTTCAAGGATGCTACTTGGAAGCAATATGTATCTCAAGCCATAGAAATTATACAAGAAGATGACATAAAATTTGTCAGACTTCAATTTACTGACATAAATGGTATGCTAAAAAATCTAGCTGTAAGCTATAGGAACATTGAAAGTGTTTTTGAAAACGGACAATCATTTGATGGCTCCTCCATTACAGGTTATAGATCTGTTGAAGAATCTGACATGGTTCTATATCCTGATCCATCAACTTTTGCAGTTCTCCCCTGGCGCTCTAAAGAAAAAGCATCTTGTCGTCTGCTCTGCGATATTTACACGCCTCAAAACAAACGCTATGACGCAGATCCCCGCTATATTCTTGAGCGAGCTATTGAAAAAGCACAGCAAGCAGGCTACAAATTTTTCTGCGCTCCTGAACTTGAATTTTTCATAGTAAAAGAATCCGAAAACGGCGGCCTACCTACACCTATTGACTTATCCGGCTATTTCGATTTTCATCCAGGCGACCTCACAGATGAGTTAAGACGCGAAATCGCCGACACTGCCGAAGCATTTGACATAGACATAGAAATTAGTCATCATGAAGGTGCTTTAGGCCAAAACGAGATTGACTTCAAATACGGCGAAGCCCTAGAAACCGCCGACCGCGCTATAACTCTAAAAATGTGTGGAAAAGTCGTAGCCGCAAGAGCAGGATACTTGACAACGTATATGCCAAAACCCTTCCAAGGTATAAACGGCAGTGGCATGCACACACACCAAAGCCTGTGGAGTCTTGATGAAACAACAAACTTGTTCTACGACGAAAAAGACCAAGAACACGGCTGTTTCTCAGAGTTGGCTCGAAACTTTATAGGCGGCCAACTTGCTCATGGACGAAAAATGTGCGCCGTCCTTAATAGTTGGCCCAATAGCTTCAAACGTCTAGTCCCCGGATACGAAGCCCCCGTCTATATTGCCTGGGCACACAAAAACCGTAGCCCTCTTATCCGAGTGCCAAACTTTGGCGGAAGAAAAAGCGCGGCAAGATGCGAAATCCGCTGCCCTGACGGCGCTGGTAATCCCTATTTACAATTCGCCGTGCTTATAGCCACAGGTCTTGACGGTATAAAAAATAAAACTGACCCAGGTGATCCTGTAGAGATAAATGTTTACCACATGAGCTATGAAGAACGCAAAGAACGTGGCATAGTCTCCCTGCCAGAATCGCTAAAAGAGGCTCTAGACGAGTTTGAAACAAGCCCCCTTATGAAAGAAACTTTGGGCGAAACAGCCTTTGAAAACTTTTTAAAAGAAAAACGTCGCGAATGGGATGCATACCGCCTACAAGTAAGCGAATGGGAAGTAAGCCGATACATCAAACGGCTTTAATAACGCGTTCGCACAATTTTTTCACATATTTTTATTTTATAATTTTTTCATAGAGCTCTGTTAGAGGGATTATTATTTGTTCTCTTTTTTTAAGGTCTTTTAGAACTATATTGTTCTCTTCTAGTTCTCGCTTACCAACAATAACAGCGTAGTCAAGACCACGTTTATCAGCATCTTCTAAGGCTTTGCCCATTTTACGACCCATAAGCTCAAACTCTACTGAAACTCCTCGCTCACGTAACTGCTGAGCAATTTTTAACGCCTCTCCCTTCACGGTTTCTGTAATGGGAATTACCATAACATTATGCTCTGCTCCTATATTGCTGACAGTGTTTTGGGTTTGTAGGGCTATGGCTATGCGGTCAATTCCATGGGCGCAACCCACTGCTGGTGTTGATTCGCTGCCAAAGGTTTCCATTAAACGGTCATATCTACCCCCGCCTCCTAATGCAATTTCAAGTTGTGGAATATAAATTTCAAAAATCATACCTGTGTAATACTCAAGTCCCCTTGCAAAGGCTGGATCAACAGTTAAAGAAATATTTGGGCATGAAAAAGTTATTAATGTAAGTATTTCCAAAAGGTTATCTGTAGCTGTTTTAGCCATTTCATAACTTGACACTAAAGTGTTAACTTGTTTTAAAGTATCTTGCCAATCTTTGCCTTTTAGGTCAATTAAATTCTGTAGGGTTTGGCGACATTTTTCTGAAGTTACAAGTTTTAGGGCTAAGTCATACTCTTTTTTATCCATACGTTGTAGTATAGCGTTTTGAGTTTTTTCCTCAATGCCCTCTTGGCTTAAAATGCCTCGAATGATGCCTATGTGACCAATTTTGAAAACGTATCCTTGCAGGTTTAACGTTTGTATAAACTTGTTTGTTAACAGAATAATTTCAGTGTCCGCTTCAGGTTTATTGGTGCCTATTAATTCAAAGTTTGACTGCCAAAACTCTCGGTATCGGCCGCGTTGAGGCTCATCATATCGATAAACGGTGCCTAGTGAGAACAGTTTTAACGGTTTAGGTTCAGTTTTTAAGTCTGTTGTAGCTAAACGTGCAATGGAGGCTGTAAACTCTGGGCGCAGAGCAACTTTTCGACCTCCTAAATCTTCAAATATAAACATTCTCTGCCGTATTTCTTCCCCTGATTTAGCACTTAATAATTCTAAGGACTCAACATGGGGAGTAAAAACTTTTTTAAACCCGAAAAGAGAGGCAACCTTTTGGGCCTCGTTTATAATGTACGTAAAGGTTTGGGCTTCTTTACCTAGTAAATCTCGCATTCCCCTGACAGTTTGGAAAGTAGGCATACATACACCTTTGAAAGTATTTGTTAGTAGAAGGATGCTTTTAATCTTTTAAACACTACTTATTTTCAGTCTAAAAACGGTGTTCTATTTTGAAGAAGCTTGTTTTTTGCTAAAGTTTATAGTTTGATGCCCATAAAGTTAATAGGTTACAAATTCAATGTCCCTGTGGTTTACTCTATTATTCGCGAGATTTCCCTATGTATAAAATATTCAAAAATGTACTATGTTCAAATCAAAATAATAACATTATAAAAATTAAAGTGGAGAATGAATAGCTATGGCGCGTTTTAGACAAAATGAAGAAATTGTTAAACTGATGGAAAACCCAAAAATCATCCGTAACACCAGTATTATTGCTCACGTGGATCATGGCAAAACAACTTTGTCAGATAGTCTTTTGGCACATGCAGGAATTATCAGTGCAGATGCCGCTGGACAAAAACGATTCCTTGACAGTTATATCCTTGAAAAACAGCGAGGCGTTACAATTTTTGCTTCAAACGTCAGTCTAGTTCACACATACGAAGACACTGAACATTTAATCAACCTTATCGACACCCCTGGGCACATTGACTTCTCAAGCGCAGTCACACGAAGCTTACGAGCCGTCGACGGCGCACTTGTAGTAGTTGACGCAGTAGAAGGCCCAATGACACAAACAGAAACCGTTCTAATGCAAGCACTTAAAGAAAGAGTTAGACCACTCTTATTTATCAACAAAGTTGACAGATTAATCAAAGAAATCAAACTATCTCCCCAAGAAATTCAGAAAAAATTCGCCAAAGTTCTCACAAAAATCAACAACCTAATCGAAAAACACGCTCCACCAGAATTCAAAGAAGCATGGAAAATCAAAATAGAAGACACTGTAGCCTTCGGCTCAGCCCTACACAAATGGGGTCTAAGCCTTGATTACATGCGACAAAAACAAATAAGCTTCCAAGATATTATTGACGCATACACAGGCGAACCTGATGACGTTAGCGCAAAAATAGTTGAATTAAGCAAGAAAGCACCTATACCCGAACCAATTCTTAACATGTTCTGTAAACACTTACCAAGCCCAATAGTCGCTCAACCATACCGCCAAACAAAAATTTGGGCAGGCGATGTAACCTCACCCGTCGGTGTTGGCATGGCAAAAGTTGACCCAAAGGCTCCACTGCTTATGTGCATTTCCACAATTGATGTAGACCCACACAGCGGCACAGTTGCTATTGGCAGAATTTTCAGCGGCACCATTACTAAAGGCAAAGAAGTACAACTAGTCGGCTCACAACGCAAAGGCACCATACAACAAGTTTTCATGAGTATGGCCACTGACAGAGTCATAGTTGACAAAGTGCCCGCAGGTAACATTGGAGGCGTCTCAGGACTACCCGTTATGCGTGTTGGCGAAACTATAGGCGAGGCAAATTGTGAAATACACAGCTTTGAAGGCTTAACATACGTGTCTGACCCAGTCGTTACTGTAGCTGTTGAACCAGAAAACGTTAAAGATCTACCACTCTTCGACAAAGTTATGCACAAACTCACAACAGAAGACCCCTGTATACGATTTGTCATGAATAAAGAATCAGGCGAATTCCTCCTCTCAGGTATGGGTGAGCTCCACCTTGAAATCACCGCTTACCGAATGCAAGAAGCAGGCCTTAAAGTCAAACTTAGCAAACCCATTGTTATCTACAGAGAAACCATTAACCATGACTACAAAGGCCCAGCAGTTATGGGTAAAAGCCCCAATAAACACAACAAACTCTGGATAACCATAGAAAAACTCTCTGAAGACATTATTGAAGCTATTAAATCAGAAAAAATCACTGACTTACAAAACAAAGACGAAAGAGCCAAAGTTCTCAAAACCTTCGGTTGGTCACCAGACGAAGCAAAAGGCGCAGTTGCAGTTGAAGAAAGCAACATTCTAGTTAACCGCATCCGCGGACGACAATATGTAGAAGAAATAATTGACCACATAAAAACCGGCTTCCGCGAAGCAGTCCATACCTCACCTCTTACAAGAGAACCAGCACACGGTCTAAAAATTAACCTAGAAGATATCACACTACACGAAGATCCAGTCCACAGAGGCCCAGCACAAGCCATCCCCATGACATGGAGACCCATATACTGTGTTATACTACTAAGCAAACCAAAACTCCTTGAACCACTTATAAACTTTGAATGCAATGTCCCCTCCAATTTCGTTAGCAGTGTCCTTGCAACTGTTAACAAACGCCGTGGCAAAATCCTAGATATGCCCTCAGAAGAAGACATGATAACTGTTAAAGCAGAAATGCCTGTATCTGAAAGCTTTGGTATCGCCGATGAACTTAGAAGCTCAACCGAAGGACGCGCGTTTTGGGCAACTCAATTTAGCCGCTGGGCACCAGTTCCAGAACAATTACAAGAAGAAATAGTCAAAGAAATCCGCGAACGCAAAGGACTACCACCTGTTCCACCAAAACCAGAAGAATACTTTGAGAGCGAATAATCTCAAACAACCTTTCTTTTTGTTTTAACTAATTTTTAATTTTTCTTTCAAATTTTTCTAGAACTTTTTAAACAGTATATGCAATACACCAACCGTAATTTTCAGTTTTTAGTAGCAGATTTGCTTGAAAACGTGTTTTTGAGGTTAAAATAGAAAAATGTCGTGTTTTACAGTTAGTTTACTGCATCGTATATACCTAACTCGACTGAACCGAAACCAAAGCGAACAAAACTCGTAAGTCTACACAGAATTTTACTTGTAGCCTGGATTTCCGTGATACATCATATTATGTTTTATTAGTTGATGTGACTTCTTTAAAACATTGCATTCATAAAGATGATAGCTGTAGTTTGTGTTAAATTAATTTTAAAAGACACGTGTATGAAATGCATAGTGGTGTATTGCAATACATAACTATGATTTTTCAGGGTAATTTTTATGAACTATATTTAGTTTTTCTTCATCAGGATGTTGTAAAAGAAATGTTAAACTGCGCTATATATGTTAAACGCTTCGAATTATGGTACTTGGCACATAGTTGTGTATTTCGGGAATGCAGGTTGTAAGATACTAAAAATGATAACACAATACACTAAAGAAAAATTTCAAACTGTTAACTACAAATGAAACATCAAACAAAGAAAAATAAATAGCGGAAAATTTATCAGTACAATAAACATAAACAAAGGAAAACAGAGAAACAAAAAAGAGACCGCAACAATCGAGGTGAAAAAATATGGTTGAAATGAAAATTGACGCAAACGAAATAAAAGGAAAAAATGACATGGTTCAAAAATATACCGAGTTCATTAAAGAAAAAACAGGCGCAGACGTAGCTAATAACGGTAACACAATAATAGTTAAAGGCGAAGGACCCGCAGTAGCTAAAAAATACTTACGTGTTCTAACAAAAAAATTTCTACATAAATACGAACTAATTGACAATTATCGCGTAATAGCTGACAAAGGCGAAAATACACTACAAATTAAAGAACGAAAACTAAACGAGGAAGAAGAAGACTAACACTTCTCTCCATTTAACAAATTTTGTTTGTTGAATACTCTTATTTTTAAAACCTTACTATCAGTTTTTGGAGCAATACAATGCCTAAGGGAGTGTAACTAAATAACTTTTTACAGTTGGACATTAGTGGGTGTAATATTGTAGTTTATTCTCTATGGAAACTCGTGTATATGTGTTGATGTGAGTTATTTTTGTCAAATATTTGTGCTATTTTCAATGTCCACTTTGTAACTATAAAAGTTATTTTGTAACGATCCCTAACTTTGTTGCTGTATTTCTTTCTGAAAAAACTTGCACCGAAAAGTCACAGGTTTACACTCCAACAATTATGATAATACGTCAAAAGCAGATTTACATACTGATTTTTGCCTGTTTTCAGAAAAAAATCACAATAACAAAGCTTGGACAATTGTGTTAATCAGTAACTCAGACTGCGCAACAACCTTGATAAAATTTATCAAGACCATCACATAGCGGTACAGAAACAAATATGTGTTATGAATAGTGTTTAAAAAAGTCATTTTAGCGTTTTTGCGCAGTCTGAACTTTCAATTTTTAGTCTCTTACGAGTAAAAATCTGTAAAATGTACAGAATTTTTGTTCGCTTTGATTTCAGTTCAGTCGAGTAGGCGTTTGGTTAGTAAAAGTTTTTGTTTGACTGATTGATGTTTGAGTGTGTGTTGTATTGTTTTGTTTTTTGATAAATTTGCGTGTTTATAACAAAGTGTCGCAAAAAGTATTTTGTCAGTAATTAATTGGTACCTATTCAGTCACGAATATAGTGGTCGTTTAAGAGTTTTATCCACTACGTATTGTGTTTTTTGAATGCGAAAAATAAAAATTTCCTAAAATCGTCTGAATACGCGTGTTTGTGGTTACGACAATCTGTCGTATTAGGACTCTAAATTCAAAAATAACCCCGTATTGAAGTTTTTTGCGACTGAATAGTTATACATTAATTGTTATAAATAGTTAGCTCACGTGTTTAGTGTGAGCAAATGGTGTGAGTGGACCGTGTTTAGGTCGTTTCAGCAGTTATCAACAGTGCTATGCAACATTGTATTTTTTTGTAAATTCTTGACGGACTAAACATGCACCTAAAAAGATGGTGTTAGTGCCATGTTTTAAGTGTTGTTTTTAACTTATTCTTCGATAGTAAGTTGGTTATCTAATATTTTTTGATAAAATATGCTAAACGAGTCTATAGCGTCAGTAAGTGCTTCTTGTCCTTTGTCTGTTAGGCTGTAAACTTTTCTTGGACGAATTTTTTCGGTGTCCCATTGGCTTACAACGAGTCCATTTCTTTGTAATTCTGCTAGAGTGGGGTAAATAGTGCTTGCTCTAAAATGTACGCCAAATGTTTTTTGAATTTTGCTCATTAATTCATAACCGTGTCTTGATCTTTTGCGTAGAAACATTAGCATTATTACATCTAGCATTTTTTTTGTAACACCGATTTGTAACTCTTTTTGTTGTATATCGTTTTTTTGTTCCATCATTTTTATCACATGTTGTGTTTTTTATAGAGGTCTATTTTTTTGCGAGTTATGTGATTGTGTTTGTGCCTATGGTCAACTTTTTGACTGTGTGTTGAAATTCTGTGCGTCATGAACTCGCTCTATAAATATCCATCTTTGTAGGTTATATATTGCACTATTCATTTTTATAGGTTTTGTAGTTATTATCGAAAATGTGGATATGATGTAACAAAATGAATATGTGTAGCGCGTATTTCATGTAATGACAATTTTAATAGAAGAAAAAAACTATGTATTCATAATTTGTATACAAGATTGCGGTGTGAGTTTGGTTTTGCTATTTTTTTTATGTCAATCAGTGTTTTTAGATTTTTGAGTTAGTTCTTTCTTTACGTGGGGTGTGCGTGCCTTTATACGGTTTGTTGTGTCAGTTCGCCCGTCGAGTCAATATCATTGTTTTGGCTCTGTGACTCTGGTTTCATCATCCACCCTAATTGATTGTGGACTTAGGATAAGTCTTTTACGGGTGATTTTGTGCTTCACATGTGATATGACTGTGTGAATTTGTGTTTTTTATAATTTTCCTGTTTTTTTAATATTTATTTATGGGTATTATTGGTTTTAACGGATATTTTTATTAGTTATCTGTTGTATAATATCTTGAGGTAGTATTGTTGACAAGTGATGAGGAAATATTAGCTGAGTTACGAAAGATTCGAGAATCCGTGGAAAAAGCTGCTCCCCCTCAGCCTCCCCCTAAACAAAATCTGTGGAATGAATTCAAAGAATTTTTATCTAAATACAAAATATTTGGTCTGGCTATTGCATTTATTATCGGTATGTACTTAGGTATTTTGATTCAAGCTTTAGTTAAAGATTTGTTGTTGCCTGCTATTGGTTTACTTATTCCCGGTTTGGATAATTTAGCTGAGGGAACAGTTATTGCTGGATCTCAGGTTTTTGCGTATGGCGACTTTTTAGTTGCCCTGTTCACCTTTGCGTTAGTAGCTCTGCTGGTGTTCATTGCAGTTAAAGTTGCAAAACGTTGGGGCGTTGAATAATCAACACTTTATCTGCTCCTTTTTTAAATTTATACACTAAATGATAATTTGTATATCTGCATTATTTTCTGTCTATGTATCTGTAAGGTAAAAATTGGCGCTATCTTTAAAATGCGCTATTTAACATATATTAATATGTATGTTGCCGCCTTCTGTTGAGTCTCTTTGGTGTTTAAATCAACAAGATTTAGTTAGTCTCTTAGACTCAAAAGTATTTATGCAAAAAAATCGCAGAATACATTTTTACTCTCCAAGTTTTACCTATTACGTGCATAACGGTTTTTGTTTTTCGTCCAAGAGGTTTCCAACGATCTCCATAACGGGTGATAGGTGTGCTTTAAACTGTAGACATTGTGGTGGTAAACTGTTAGTTACCATGCAGCCTGCAATTACGCCAGAGGCTTTATTTGAGGTATGTTCTAAATTTAAACGATCTGGCGCTGTAGGGTGTTTAATTAGTGGAGGTTGTTTAGTTGACGGGGCTGTTCCTCTTAAACCGTTTGTGTCCACAATTGCACGGATTAGACATGAGTTAGGTTTGACTGTTTTTGTTCACACAGGTATAATTGATTTAGAAACGGCCGTTTTACTTAAGCACTCCGGGGTTGATGCCGTTTTAATTGATGTTATCGGTTCTCAAGAGATAATTAATAAAATTTACGGCCTACCACTCACTGTTTATGATTATGTTAACTCTCTTGATGTACTACAACAAGTCGGTTTAAGTTTTGTGCCTCACGTGATTGTTGGGTTAAATGAGGGTAAATTAGGTGGAGAACTTTTTGCTTTACAGATGATTTCTAAAGTGGTTCCCTCTGCTTTGGTTATTCTTGTATTTATGCCTCTACGTGGAACTAAAATGGCAACTATTGTACCTCCTAAACCTTATGATGTTGCTCGTGTTGTAGCCTCTGCACGTGTAATGCTTCCTCAAACGCCTTTGGTTTTAGGTTGTATGCGTCCAAACGGTTTGATGCGTGCGTCTATTGATGTGTTGGCGTTAAAATCGGGTGTGGATGCTATTGCTTTTCCAAGTCCAGAGGCTATTGATTTTGCTAAAACACAGAATTGGTCCCTTTCGTTTTCGCCTTATTGCTGTGCAAAAATTTTTACTGATCTTAGCAATAATAACCTGTTAAAATGAAAAATGTATGTTATTTGTTTTTGTTTAGCGGGTTCCCCAAACAGTTCCTTTCCAAGGGGTAATCCAGCCATATAAGTAAACAAATGTTATTGGCAACATTAAAACAAACAGAGCAATTCGATATGCTGCATCTTTGACTGTGAAATAACTTATCAGTATTTTGTCTGTTAATGCGTACAGAAAAGCAACTATTATTAAACCTAAAGCGTAACTAACAAATCCTGATGTACCTCCAAATAATGCTAAACCAATAATGCTTATAACTAAGACAAATGGTGTTATAAAGGTGGAAAAAGTGATTAAATAAAAAAGAATTTTTTGTGATAGATTCTTTCTGTTGAAAAATGTAAGTGCAAGCGTTGTTCCTCTTACGGATCCTCGAGCCCAACGCACTTGTTGGTTAATAAATTTTTTAACGCTATGGGGTACAATTGTGTAAGTTAATGCCGTGGATTGAAATACTGACTTTCCTCCCATGCGCATCATTAAATTTGTCATTTGCCTATCATCGCCTGCTACAACTGTTCTTCCGAGAAACTTTTCATTTAACCACTCGTTAATGACAGCTTCAAATTTTTCTCGACGATAGGCTGAAAATACGCCTGAACAACATAGAACCATGCCGAAGAGGCTTTCTACCCCTTTCCGTACTCTAAATGCTTCAGCATACCAAACTTTTTGGAATCGTGTTAACAATGTAGTAGTTTTTGAGCTGTTTTTGTTAATAACACTGGTGTTGCCGCATACACAGTAGACTTCTTTATCTATAAAGGGTTGTACTAACATTTTTACAGAATCAGGTTCAACAAGGGTATCGCTGTCTAAACAAACTAAAATTTCACCGGTGCATTGTTTAACGCCTGATGCCATTGCGTGACGTTTACCCATGTTTTCGGAGTGTGTAATGACTTTAAAGTTGTATTCCAAACTTTTCTTTTTGATTACTTTTAAGGAATTATCTTTACTTTTATCGTCAATAACTACTAATTCTAACTTGTCTTTCGGATAGTTTGAGTTCAAAATTGCATCTATAGTACTGCCTATAACGTTTTCTTCATTATATACTGGAATGATAATGCTAACTTTAGGTCGATAACCTCTATCAGGCACAGGTTTATACAAATACG
Source organism: Candidatus Bathycorpusculum sp. (assembly GCA_009787585.1). Taxonomy (GTDB): domain Archaea; phylum Thermoproteota; class Bathyarchaeia; order Bathyarchaeales; family Bathycorpusculaceae; genus Bathycorpusculum; species Bathycorpusculum acidaminoxidans. The sequence goes on from WQSY01000031.1 coordinate 11,966, forward strand.
CGCTTATTAATCGAAAAACCATGAATGATGTTACAACTAGTCCATAAATTACTATAACCCAGTAAGTCCAATGCCACTCAAGTATGCTCACTCTATACAAGTATAAACACACTAAAACTGCAACTGTAAAACAGACATTTACACCACATAAAAGCGCAGTTTTACTAGGATGATGCATCGACATACTCTCTATATATTGTAAGTTTTTGTATCTCTTTCTTTACGTTGATTTTCATGGGATGTAGTGGAAAATTTTTTGTGAGTTAACTCTGCTCTATAGTTTTCGTCTGCAATTATTGCACCCTGCAGTAAAGGCATATCTAAGTAGGCGCTCATAAGTAATTTTATATCTTTAGGTAAACATTCTCCACCAATACCATCACGAGCCTCTGCCATGTCAACATTCCATTTTGTGTTAACTGCCTCTCGTAATTCTTCAAAACTTAACATGTTTTTGTTACACAACAGTTTAAGCTCTTCTGCATAGGCTATACGAAGATAATAATAAGTATTCTCCACTAGTTTAGAGAGCTCAGCTATCTCTAATGAGCTAACAACATGAATAGGTATGCCTAAAGTGTTATAAAAGTCCAGTGCTTTTCTTTGACTTTCTTGGTTTAACGCACCTAAAACTCTAAGCTGAACTACACCATGTTTATCCTCTTCTTGTTTCCACCATCTATGAGGACAAACAGCAATGTTGGATAAATTGTATTTTTTAGCTAGTTCTCGTGCAACGCCATTGGTAAGAGTCGATTCAAAACATATAAGCGCATATGGGTTAAGTTCTGCGACTTGTTTTGTACAGTTTTCAATAGCACTCATATCTGGACAACCATTACGGTGCCAAGTGTTAACTGCAATCACGTAAATGTCTGCATAAGCAAGTTTAATAGAAGCATCAATACCCATTTTTTTAACAGCACTTACAGCTTCCTGAGATATGTCATATCCTTGAGTTTGCTTATACATTTTTGAGATATGCTGAACCACAGGTAACCCAATATTGCCCAAGCCCATGACACATACATTCATATTTAATTTGCTCCGTCCTTATTGTAACCTCTTAAATATTTAAGAAGCTGTTATAAAAATCTATGGTATTTTCACTTTTTAAGACGCCAACTTGACGTTTTTACTGATATTTGGTCATGACTCAAACTAGTTTATTTCCAAATTCTAACACATTTATAAGCAAACCAAAAACAATTTTATGCATAACCCAAAACTTAGAGTAATAAATAGCCCTACAAGCCAAACACTTCAACCAAGTACAAAACGTTAAATGCTTACACTCAATACATTGCGTATTACACTTACCTGCATACAAAATATTACTCGATATAATCTCATGATGGACAAAACTATCATCTGAAAACACACCCGCAATACAAAAATTTAACCCACTTAACAGAACCCAAAGCTCTTTTAACGCTTCACTTTTACGAGTTCCAAAAACATACGCCACAATATCGCCACTATCATGATTTATGGCATGCATAGCCAGCGGGGTGTTTTTTTGCAGTAGACTCGTTCTCACATTTTATTCATTTCAGGAGGTTGTATTGTGAGTGGTTCGGTGGGGTTTTTGTATTTTGGGTTTAGGTTTACGAGGAACTTTTCTGTTTTTTTAAAACCGACATAACAGTGTTTTGACTAATAGCTAGTACGCGTGAGATGTCACGTATGCCGCTTCCGTTTAGGGACATTTTTATTATTTGTTGTTTGGTTTGGGGTGTGGCTCCATTGTTTTTATATGTGGTTTGAAAAGTTTTGCCACAAGTGTTGCATTTGCATCTTGGGGTTCCATTTGTTGGTTGTTTGCCCATTTTTACTACGTTTTCACTTCTACAATGTATGCATTTTACAGACACGTTTACCACAGTTAATCCTCAACAAAATAACAGATACCATACTTATAAACTAGATCGAGGCATGACCCAATAACACTAAACAATGCAGCATTCTAAAAAAAGTTGACACCCTTATCGAACAATTAATTTGCCAACATTAATTAGCCACGTATTTTTGAAGTGCAGTGGTAATTATGTTGTTGGTTAAACAGTTGTTGTTTGTTTTTGTGTTAGTTTTGCTTTTTTGATTATATAAGTGCCTGAGGTGTGTTCCCATTTTAGTTCAAAATCTGTGATTTTGATTTTTTGTTTAAACATAGGTGCGTCCAAGACGGTGGTCTCTATTTCTCCTCCTTCGCCTATGATGCTAATGCCATATTTTTCTGATAATTCTAAGAGTTGTTTTATTGTATTTTGGTTTAATGTTTTTCCCAGCCATGTCCTATCAAGTGGGTAGGCAAATACTCCCGATATGATTACTTTAAATTGTTGTTCAACTATTTTTTCTATTAGTGCTTTTTGGTTGTATTTCCATAGGGGGTTTAAGCATTCTAATTGTAGTTTGTCGCAGATTTTTTGAATTCTGCTTGTTTGGTAAGTAGATTCTACAGCGCCTGTAACTATGCCCTCAATGTTGTAATGTGATTTAGCCTGCAGTATTGCTTTTTCAAGGTCTAAGAGTTCTTTTTCTTTTTGGCCTTCAGTGTCAACTGATATTAACGGTAACCCTATAGTTTGGGCCTGCAGTTCTGTAATGTCTATGTTGGGTGTGTGGAACATGTAGCTTTCCTTGTTTTTTGAATTCATTGTAATTAGACAAGTTGTTTGGTATTGTTTTTTTTCGGCAATTAGATGCAGTGCTAATACAGAGTCTTTGCCGCCTGAAAATAGTATACCCAATTTCATTTGTATCTGTTATCAGACTGTTTGATATATAAGTTTGTTTGTTACCTGCTGTATTGTTGTATTGTTGTTGTTTTTTGGTGTTGGTTAAGTTTAATTGTTGGTTACCCTATTGTTTGTTTATGTCTTCTCTGTTGTTTGATAAGGGCACTTTGTTGTTGAAGGGGTCTGTTGGATCTCCGTATGGTAAATGGGATCCTCGTAGTGGTTGTTATAGAGTAAAGTCTTGTCATTATAGGGATGTTTTGGGTTTTTTTAGAGAAAGTGGTCTGCCTATTGAGGATACTGCTCAAAGTTTGTCTGTTTTTGAGCAGTTGAAGAGTAGTATAGAGTTAAGGGGTTATCAGGATGAGGCGCTAGATAAATGGTCAAGTGCGGGTAGGCGTGGTGTGTTAGTTTTGCCTACGGCGGCGGGTAAGACTTTCATTGCTCTTAGGGCTGTTGATTTATTACAAGTACAGACTTTGATTGTTGTTCCTACTTTAGATTTATTGGATCAATGGAAGCGGCGTGTGTGGGAGTGTTTGGGTGTGGAGGCGGGTGTTGTAGGTGGGGGTGAATGTGTTATACGTATGGTAACTATTGCAACCTATGATTCTGCGTATCTGCAGGCGGCGTTTTTGGGTAACAAGTTTTTGTTGCTAGTTTTTGATGAAGTGCATCATTTAGCCTCGCCCGGGTATATGCAAATTGCGGAAATGTATCTTGCGCCTTATCGTATGGGGTTAACTGCTACTTATGAGCGAAGTGATAAGCGGCATGATCTGCTGCCTTTGCTAGTAGGGGATCCTGTTTACTCTGTTTCTGTAAAAGAGTTAACGGCTAGTAAGCATCTTTCAGATTATACCTATGAAAAGGTGGCTGTAGAGTTAACTGTGTCCGAGCAGCAATTGTATGAGGCAAATATGGCTGTTTTTAAGGCTTATCTTGCACAGAAGCACATAGTGTTACGGTCTGCACTTGCTTTTCAGCGGTTTATAATGTCCACCGGTAGAGATCCAAAGGCTAGGGAGGCTCTTCTTGCACGTAATAAGGCGTTAAAAATTGCTGTAAACTCTGAGGCTAAATTAGCTGTGTTAGCAGAAAAACTTGCACTGTATCATAATGAGAAAGTGTTGATTTTTACTTTATATAACGATCTAGTTTACGCTATTAGCCGTCGTTTTTTCATACCAGCGGTTACTTATCGAACGTCTAGAGAGGAGCGTCGCGAGATTTTAGCTAATTTTAGCAATGGTACCTATTCTGTAATTGTTACCTCGCAGGTTTTAGATGAAGGTGTAGATGTTCCCGACGCGTCTGTTGGTATCGTTTTAGGTGGAACAGGGAGTAAGCGGGAGTTTGTGCAGCGGTTAGGCCGTCTTTTAAGACGGCAGGATGGTAAAATTGCCAAGTTGATAGAGATAATTTCAAAGGAAACCGTCGAGGTAAACATTAGCCGTAGACGGCATGTAAAGCAGCAGGAGTGTAACCGTAATGTTACCTAGTAATCTGCTTTTAGTGTATAAGCATAAAGGAGAAATTCAACCCAAATACGTCCGTTTTTCTTCTGAGAATTTACAGTTCGCACAACGCCTTATCAATTTATATCAAGAAAACGTAGGAGCGAAGAAAAAAGTTCTCCTAGCCCTTACATCTGAGTTGGAAAATCAAGGTCATAATTACCGTTTTGTTAGAGCCTTAACATTGCTTTTAGATAGAAAAAGTCTTTTTGTTTGTAACAGTAAAATTGAACCATACACTTTAAGAAAAAAGATTTTTCAAGTCACAAAAAAATATGGAATACCAACCAATTTTGAGGCGCGACGTCAAATTTTGGAGAGCGCTGCATTAGACGTTGAATTAACTATTGAAACTATAGAGGAACAATTATACGCTGATCTAGACGCCGAATTATTTTTTGAAAAGTTTACCGCTCCCTCAGCTTTAGAATTGCTTGCACAGTATAATCTTTGCTTAGCGCAAACCCTTCTTTTTGAATGCAGTGAATTAACTTTTAAAGTTTCAGGCAACTGGCAAAAACTCTTCTTTTTTGTTAAAAAATTAGGCCTCATATATAATGTGTCCCAAGATGAGACCAACAATTTTTGTGTAACCATAACCGGACCCTCAACCCTATTTAAGCTTACCAAACGTTATGGAGTAAACATAGCCAAACTATTACCAGCAATTGTTGCAAATCAAACATGGACCATACACGCTAAAATCTTGTGGAAATACACAAACGAAATATACACCCTAAACATGGACAACACCAAACAAGGCCCCCTACTAAACATACCCAACCCTAACAACAGTGCTGCTGACAACCTATTGCCTACAAGTTTTGACAGTGCAGCTGAGGAGAGCTTTGCCAGTCAATTCAAAGCCCTATGCCCTGACTGGCTTCTTAAACGTGAACCTGAACCTGTTTTGGCAGGTAATCAAGTGTTAGTGCCTGATTTTTCGCTTGAAAAGTCTGGTCTTAAAATTTATTTAGAAATTATTGGTTTTTGGACTGACGAGTATTTGCGACGTAAAGCAGAAAAACTCAAACATGTAAATGTCCAAATGATCCTAATAGTCCGTGAAGCCTTAGCCTGTGAAAAACTTTTTTCTTTAGAGAAACGACCTCAACTACATTTTATATATTATAAAGACAAACTCCCCATGGCCCCCCTCCTATGTTATCTTCAAACAGCCTTTGAAAAAGTTAAAGAAAAAGAAACCCGCTTACTAAGAGAAATGTCTATCAAATTTACTGAGTCAGTGCTGTTTTTTGCTGAATTTGCAAAGCGCGTAGGCGTTTCAGTTGACGCTGTAGTAGAAGTTTTAACTAAAAATCCTCCTACAGGTTACGTGTTACTGTCAAATGGACTAATAAGCGAGGGAAAACTTGAACAAGTCTCCCAGATTCTTAGAGACACTTTAAACCAGTTAGGAAAAATGACTTTTAATCAAGCAGCTGTTCTTCTAGAAGCTGAAGGCATAAGTGATGCGACAACATTATTAGCTAAACTTGGTTACAAAATAAAATGGCATGGAATAAGCAGTGAACAAGCCGAAATAATACCTCCGACAAAATTTGGTGACTTTGAGTGATTTTTGTAAGTGTGTTGATTTTTGTTGGTTTGATTGTTTAATTGCGTAGATTTATGGGCGGCTTGTTTATTTGGTTTTTAATAGTTTTGATTTGGGTCCTAAAATCCTGGAAGGGTTATACATCTTGGATTCCCGCGATACACCACTATGTTTTGTTTTGACAGCGTAGCCTTTTAGCCTGTAGAATTCTTTCAAAAAGCCCATAATTTCCATGAACAATATGCAAATTCGGATCATGTCTCAAAATAGTTTATTAAATGTGTGACACATATTGATCGCCTGTGTAGGCGAGCAACATGGTAAAGATTAGTGTAAAATGCGTTCATTGCAATAGTTTAGATATTGTAAAGATGGGTAAACAAGTAAATGGGAAACCGCGATACAAATGCTAAACGTGTGGCAAAACCTTCCAAACCCCATACAAAAATAATGGAGCCTCACCTCAAACCAAATCTCATAAAGTGAACTTTCATTGAAGTGCAATGGAAAAACCGGTTTGCCCTGCTAACTAAACTTTTTACTTTTCACTCTACTAATTTTTAAT
>WQSY01000032.1 GCA_009787585.1 Candidatus Bathycorpusculum sp.
TTGAAAGGTTTTTTGCATGCATTACATTTGCATCTTGGAGTTCCACTTGTTATCTGTTTACCCATTTTTACTACGTCTTCGCTTCCACAATGTATACACTTCACAGACACATTTACCACAGTTAATCCTCAACAAAATAACAGATACCCCACTTATAAACTAGATTAAGGCATGACCTAAACTATCAAAAAAATACGAACCCCTTCTAAAAACCTCTCCAAAACCCACATTTTACAGACTCTTAAAACCTACAATATACTAAAAATAGCGAGCAATTAGATGGTAAAAAGTTCCAATGTATGGAAAAATCTCAAAGAATATCATCAAGAAGACTTTATAGTACAAAAATATGTAAAACTCACGTAATCGTCTATCTTTCTTTTGTGTGAGTGATAGATAATTCTTAAATTGGTAAACTGTATTTCAAATAGGTAGGTGTAAAAAGATGTCGCAACCAAATTTCAAAACAGTTTTCGTTTTCCTTGACACTGATAAGTATTGTAGTCCATTTGATATACTGGTAGCAGTTGATTGCTTTCCAGATTCGGCGATATTTAAGTATGAAAATGTGACAAGTGAAGATGCCCCAAAGATTGTCTTTGATTTGCTTTTTCCACGCGGTTCTACTGGTGCCGCGCATACGAAAGTGTTTATCAATGGCAGTAATTTTGAAGAAGTAGAAAAAGTTGTTGCTGCAACACAAAAAGCTATGAAATCTGCTCCATGGGGAAACAGCATAATTGTTGATCCAAGAGGAGGATATTCCACAGCGGCCGCGGCAGTAGCAAAAACTTTTGGCGCATCTATGGAAAAAGGTTTAGGTAGTCTTGAAGGCAAAAAAATTACGGTTCTAGCAGGTACGGGTCCAGTTGGTCAAACAGCGGCACGTATTTATGCTACAGAAAAGGCAGATGTTACAATTACTAGTCGAAATCTTTCTAAGGGGCAGATTATTGCAGACAAAATTAACACTGAAGTAGGCATGCAGAGAGTTAAAGTTGTTGAGGTAAGTAAACCAGAGCAGACAGTTGCTGCGATAAAGGATGCGGAAATTATTCTTGCTGCAGGTGCAGGAGGAGTTCAATTGTTATCCAAGGCAGATATTGCCATGGCAACGAAATGTAGGATTATAGGAGACATTAACGCAATTAATCCCTTAGGTGTTGAAGGTTTGGGTTCCAGTGATGACGGTGTTGAGCTTAAACCGGGCGTTTTTGGTATAGGTGCTTTAGCTATTGGTAAATTGAAGCTTAAGACTGAGACAGAAATGATTAAACGTGCGGTTGCTGAAGCGCAGGGGCTTTTTGACTACTCCATTGCTTACACTATAGCTAAAGACACGATTTTAAAAAAGCTGGCTAAGACTACTGCAAAATAAGCAGTTTTCCTACGCTTTTTTCATTTCTTGAGAAAGTAGATTTATTTATATGTAGGACGTAATGTCGCTCAGAATCCTCAGAAATCAAGAGGTTCAATAAAGGATTTTGAGCGAAAATGAGTCTAAATGAAACTATCTCTAGTCCGGTTACTAACATAAGTGGCACATTTCAGCGGTTGTTAAATACTACTTCTACAAATGCTGAAATTTTAGTTGCACTGTTAATATTTAGTATAACCGCGTTTGTGGGCTTAATTTCGTATGTTATTATTAGTAAATATATTAACAAATGGGCAGAAAAAACTACAACTACACTGGGCGACAAGATAGCAACAACTCTAAGAGCGGTTATAATAATAGTAATTGCGAATATAACCATTAGTTTTTCATTAAAGCCACTTACCTTTCTTGAGCCATATAGCAATATATTAATTAAATTATTTCTAGTTATACAAATTTTGCTTACAGCATACGCAGTTTCTAAAATCGTAAACAGTCTCATTGATTTATTTGCAGAAAAAACAACAATAGCAACATCACAAAAAAACGTTAAGCATAAAAAACACCAAATATTTATCTTAAAAAAAGCTATAACAATCATTGTTTTTAGCACTGCTATCATTATAATAATTCTAAACATGCTTGAAGTAACAAAATTATGGGAAGCCACATTCACTAGTTTAGGCATCGGCGCTATTATTGTAGGTTTTGTGCTTCAAAGCGTCTTAAGCGACTTCTTTAGTTCATTATACATTTATTTTGATCGCCCATTTGAAATAGGAGATTTAATTTTTGTAGGTGAACATGGCGGAACAGTCAAAAACATTGGAATATTAACCACAAGACTTCAATTATTACAGGGTGAAGAATTAATAATTTCAAATAAAGAACTCAGTTCAGAATACATCAGAAACTTTAGAAAACTGCAAAAAAGAAGAATAGTATTCAATTTAGGCGTAACTTATGACACTCCAAATGAGACCCTTAGAAAAATTCCACAAATGATTATTGACGTAATAAAAAGTGTTAAAGACGCTACACCTCAATTTGTAAACTTTAACGAGTTTGGCGAATACAGCCTAAAATTCTTCATAAGCTACTTTGTCAACTCATCAGAGTACGCCAAATATCTAGATGTACAACAAGAAATCAACTTAGGCATAAGAGAAGCCTTTGAACGCGAAGGTATAGAAATAGCCCACCTAACAAACATAGCATACATAAAAAGAAAATAAGAGAAAACTAAAAAATGCTTACGATACGCTCGCAGGCCTCTTTTATACGCTCTTTTGGCTGTGTAAAAGTGATACGCACATATCCTTCACCATATTTACCAAAACCGATACCAGGAGTTACAGCAACACCTACATCGAGCAGTTTTGTTGTAAATTTCACAGAGTCCTCCTTGCAGTTAACCCATACATAAAAAGTTGCCATCGGTGCTTCACAAGGATAACCAATTTTTGTTAAAGTGTTTACAAGAAGATCACGACGTTCTTGGAGGACCTGATTATTTTTGCGCAAAAACTCAGGCTGATTGCTATTCTTATATACGCCTAAAGCTGCCGCTGCAACTTTTTGAATGTAAACAGGTGGCCCAGAATCGATTTGAGATTTAATTTTTGTTAAACCAGCAACCAATTGTTTATTGCCAACCGCAAAAGCTATGCGATCACCTGTCATGTTAAAAGTTTTTGATAAAGAATTAAATTCAATTGCAACCTCATCGGCACCTGAAATCTCGAGAATACTTGGAGCACGATAATTATCATATGTAATTTCTGAGTAGGCATTGTCATAACATAGAATTATATTGTTATCTTTAGCAAAGTCAACAGTTTTTTTTAGAAAATGCTTATCCACAGTTGCAGCGGTGGGATTGTTGGGATAGTTTAGAAACATCATACGCACATTATCAGTATCAATAATGTCAAGGTCTGGTTGGAAATTGTTATCCTCCAGCAGAGGCATGGGTACAACTAGGCCATCACAGAGAATGGTGCTTCCATTTGCATAAACAGGATAGGCAGGATCAGGCACCAACACTTTATCGCCGTTATTAACAAAAGCACGGGCAATATTTGCAATACCCTCTTTAGAACCTAACAAAGCAACTACTTGATCATGAGTAACATCTATACCAAAACGATTTTTATACCAATTACATACAGCCTCTCGAAAAACGTGTTCACCTTGACTAAACGAGTAATTATGGTTCTTCAAATCAGAAACCTCGTTAGCAAGTGCGTCAACTACAAAATCAGGCGGAGGAAGATCAGGGTCACCAATACTTAAAGAGATTAAATCAACACCGTGAGCTTTTTTTTCTTTTTGAATTTTCTCCATTTCAGCAAACAAATACGGCGGTAACCGTTTAACTCTTTGAGCATATTCAAAATTCATTTTATATTTCTCCAAACATCATTCCATGATAAACTTTTTCAGCTGCACCACTTAGAAACAAACTATTCTTACCAATTTCAACCTGTAAATCACCGCCTAACACGTGAACAAAAACATTGTTACCAACTTTACCAAGTTTATTTGCCACGGCAACAGCAGCACATATTCCTGTACCACACGCAAGAGTTTCACCACAGCCACGTTCCCACACACGCACTTTAATCTCATTTTCACTTATAACTTGCACAAAACCAACATTGGCACGATTAGAAAAAATCGGATGATTCTCCACCAAAGGTCCAACACGTTCAACTGGTGTTTTATCGACATTTTCAACAAACATAACACAGTGGGGATTACCCATAGATAAACAAGTTACATTACAATTTTCTTTATCGACGGCTAAATTATAATTTATACAAGTATCCATACCATTCATAGATAAAGATCTGCAGTTCCAATTCGGGATGCCCATATCAACTTTAACGGATACAACATCATCATTAACGTTAAGAGATAACCAAATGTTCTTTACACCAGAGAGAGTTTCAACTTGAAACTCTGACTTTTTAGAGATCCCCGTTTCATAGCAGTATTTACTAAAACAGCGAATACCATTACCACACATTTCTGCCTCACTGCCATCAGAATTGAAAATTCTCATTTTCACATCAGCTACTTTTGAGTTACAAACAAGCAGCAACCCATCGGCGCCAATTGAAAACCGACGTGTGCAAAGCTTTTTAGCTAGAGCTGAGGCTGTTTTATCACATATTTTTTCATCGCGATTATCAATTACTATATAATCGTTCCCTAACCCGTGCATTTTCCAAAACTGTACACTGCCACTCATTGTTGTGCCACCCGTTGACTTGTCAACAAATCTTGAAATTGCTCTCGTTCTCTAACTAATACAGGTTTTCCTTGTCGAATCATAACCTCGGCTGCGCGCGGACGAGAATTATACTGAGAACTCATGCTAAAACCGTATGCACCAGCGTTAAGTATAGCTAAAACATCACCTTCAACTACTAGGGGCAACTCTCGATTTTTAGCTAAAACATCACCTGTCTCGCATATGGGGCCAACAACGTCAAAAGTTTCAGTTTTTTTACGACTTAACTTGTTAGCTACCAAAATTTCATGGTAAGAACCATACATTGCGGGACGTATTAACGTGTTAAATCCAGAGTCTACACAAATAAATTTACGATAAGGTGTAACTTTTACAGTGTTAACAGTGGTTAACAAAACACTTGCGTCACAAACTAAGTATCTGCCGGGTTCAATACATAGAAAGGGTTTACCTAAATGATATTCTTTTACTTTAGACTTAAACAGTGAAACCACTTGTGAGGTAAAGTCAGGTATGTTTAACTCTGTGTCGTTTGACTGATAAGGAACCCCAAGGCCACCACCTAAATCAATGAAGTCAAAAACTATGCCTAACTCATCGTGAACCCGTTTGGCTATGCTTAAAAGTTTCTCTACAGCTTGAATGTACGGTTCAATTTCTAAAATACCAGAACCTATATGCATATGAATGCCAAAACGTTCGACTCTTGCCTTCTTTGCAGTTGTATATGCTTTTAGAACTTCGTTTTCCCATAGACCAAACTTTGTTTGTAATCCGGCAGTAACGCAGTGTTCATGATGTCCAGCACCAATTTCAGGATTAACACGTACAGAAATTGTTGGAGGAACAGAAATTTTGAGCAAACGGTCAAGTTCACTTTGGCTGTCAATATTTACAGTTATGCCTGTGTCTATAAGGAATTTGAGTTCATCATTTCGAACGCTTGTTCCCGTGAAAAGAATGTTCTCGGGAGAGAAACCACTGTTTAAACCCATAAAGACTTCGCCGGTGCTTACAGCATCAAGATAAGCTCCCTCCGATTTGAGAATTTTTAACACTGTTAAATTAGTATTGGCTTTGCAGGCGTAATAAATACGAACATCCTTATACTTACTTACTATAGCGTTATATAATCGGTTATAGTTTTCGCGAATTCGTTTCTCACTTATCACGTAAAGAGGGGTATCATACTTTTTGGCTAGGTCCTCAACGGATAAACCGTCAAAGTACAAATTACCTTTATGGTCCTCTAAGGGTTCACAAAGTTTACGTTTAACCATAGTTCCACCATAAGTCAACTAACAGTTAAGCCATACCTTTAGAGACGTATAATTCAGCACTTAAAATGCCACCGCCCGCGGCACCTCTAAGGGTATTATGGCCCAAGCACATGTATTTGAAAGTCATAATTGGATCTTTTCGTATTCTGCCAACTATAACACTCATGCCATTACCTATGTCACGGTCAAAACGTGGTTGAGGACGATTCTTTTCATGTCGCACAACAATGGGGTTAACGGGAGCACTGGGTAATTTGAGTCTTTGAGGTTCACCTTGAAACTTTATAAAGGCTTCTTCAATTTCTTCCATAGTTGGATTTTGTTCTAGTTTTACAAATACAGATTCCAAGTGGCCATCAGTAACATTTACACGATTACAACTAGCACTTAGTTGAAAATCAGCATTTTGCACGTTACCAGAGTTGTATTTGCCAAGGATTTTAAGAGCTTCGGTTTCCATTTTTTCTTCTTCACCTGAAATGAAGGGAATTACATTATCTATAATATCTAAAGAAGCAACACCGGGATAACCTGCACCGCTAAGCGCCTGCATGGTAGATACCATAACTTGCTTTAAACCAAATTGCATAAGAGGCTTTAAAGTGATTGCAAGCTGAATTGTGCTACAGTTAGGATCCGTTGTAATAAAACCCTTCCAACCACGCAAATTTTGCTGAACTTTTACCATATTAATATGATCAGGATTAATTTCAGGAATAATCAGGGGAACATCCTTATCCATACGATGAGCACTAGCTTTGCTAAAAACAGGATAAAGAGCACCAAATTGTTCTTCAACTGGAAAAGCAAGGTCACCTGGAAGAGAGGAAAACACTAAATCCACTGCACCAGCCTGTTCTACGGAGGCTACATCAGCATTTACAACAGGCATATCAGCAATTTTCTTAGGAAGTTCAGTTTCCATAAGCCATGGGCATGCATCGCGATACTTTTTACCTGCTGATCGCTCTGAGGCAGCTAACACTTCTATTTGAAACCATGGGTGATCTTGCAGTAATTGTATAAACCGCTGTCCAACGGCTCCTGTTGCACCTAAAATGGCGACTTTACGTTTCATAGTCATCTTATTTTTTCCTCTATTGTTCTTTTGTGTTTTTTCTTGATAAAAAGTTACCGGGTGAAAAAGCAGAGGTTAAACCTAAAACATCAGTCATATTATATATTTGAGGTATGTTCTGCTTACTTAACCATTCAGCTGCATAAACTGCGCCTTGAGCAAGGGCATCACGAGAAAACGCCGTATGCTCAATTTTTAGCATCTCATGTGGACCTGCAATAGTTAATGTGTGAATTCCCGAGACGTCTCCTGCGCGCATGGAAGTTATTTCCAGTTCGTTAGGTTGTCGTGAACTCATACCTTCGCGTCCAGTAACAGTTTTCGTGTAATTTCGCATATTTGAAACCAGTTCCCCAAGTTTGTTAGCGGTTCCACTGGGAGCATCTTTTTTGCCTGTATGATGAAGCTCGTTTATACAAAAATCATAGTCGGAGGGAAACGCGTTGAGTGTACCTATGAGGTTAAAGAAAATATTTATACCTACACTGTAATTTGGCGAGAACACTACAGGAACTTTACCATTCATATTATCAATAATTACACGATTTTGTTCGGAAGAAAAACCAGTGGTGCCTAAAATTATACGTTTGCCCTGCTCAACAACTATGGGAATATTTACCAAGTCAGCAGCAGGAGATGTGAAACTTATGAAAACATCTGCGTTCACAAGTGCACGATCAAGTTTGTCGGAACTTAGAATTTCAGTGTCTTGATCAGTTATAGCTAAATCTTGAAGAGTTTTACCCACAGCAGAACTGGAGGAAGACTCTATAGCTCCAACTGTTTGAATACCTTTAAGGTATGCTTCTTTTATAATAGCTCGACCCATTCTGCCTGCGGCGCCTGCAACACAGAGTTTAAGCATACGTCAACCCCGCAATATACTTCTCGTTGTATAAACGATCCGAAAGGTCTACATGGAAGTAATCATCAATTGGCTCAAGCACCTGCGGGTTTGCCTCATAAACTCTGCGAGTGTTTGTCAAAACAACTTCAATTCCAGCACGGGTCATCTTGCCCAATGGCTGTCTACACGGTCCAGATGGCATACCCAAAATGTTCATCAGAGTTTTACAGGCAAGAGGATTTCTTGCTCTGCATATAACGGGGCCATAAGGTGTTGTCTCCTGTGTTTTTACAGTAACAATATTGAAGAGTGGTTGAAGTGCTTGTTGAATTACAGTGGCGGCCTCTATGTTTTCGTCGAGGATGTAGTGTATCATGTCTGCTACTGCGCGGGGAGCAATGTTTGATATCACAGAAATAGCGCCGGTTGCCTTTATGAGAGGATTTGTCATAATAGCAAATGTTTTGTCATCGTCACCGCTGAGAATTTCAAAATTCTCACCACATAATTTTCTGGTCAACATCATGTTATCTAAATCGCCTGTCGCCTCTTTTACACATCGCACGTTTGGATACTGTTGGTTTAGTATTGCAAGATCCTGTGGAAAGAGTTGTGTTCCAGTGCGTCCGGGAATGATATAGGGAATTATTTGTACATCGGGAAATAATTTTGCAATTGGTTCAATGTATTCTCTTCTGATTTCCATGGAACTGGGACCGTTATAATATGGGTCAACTAGTAAGACAGCGTTTATGCCTGCATTTTTGGCTTGTTGTGTTCCGTCAATTGTTTCTTGAGTGGAATTGCTTCCTGTACCGGCAATTGTAAAACATTGGTCTTTTGCATATTCACGGGTTTTTTCAATTACTTTACTGTGTTCTTCCCAGTTTAAAGTTGGGGATTCCCCTGTTGTACCCATGGCAAGTAAACCGTTTACACCTTCTTGAATTTGGAAATCTATTAACTGATGTAGACCTTCATAGTCTACTTGCTGATTTTTGTTCATTGGTGTAATTAAAGCTGTTGTGCAGCCATTGAATGTGAACATTTATCATCATCTTTTTAGAAATACAAAGATGACCACATATTTAAATTTTACGAATAACACATTAATTTTCCGCAAAACGTAACCACAACAAAGATAAAAACCAATTATAACAACCGCAAATACGCAAACAGCAAACAACCATAACCATAAACACTCAACCACAAAAACACCACCACAAAACCAACAACCAACACTATTCTCCAAACTAAAAAACAAACTCTCAATTAACAAACAAAAAAATAAGAAAGGGTTCAGTTGATGGCGTACTACGATGCAGTTTAGGCTTTGCCTTTTTCTTCTTTACCATAGTATTCGGTCCATTTCAGTTTACGGGCATCTCTGCCAAATTTCAAGCTGCTTTTTTTACATTTGCTTGAATCAAACCATAAAACGGAACCGTCATTTTTAACGTACATCATGCCTGTACCCGCTGGGAAATCGTTACCGCAGAATGAACATTTTCTTGCTTTTGGCATGACCAATCATTCTCCATCTGGTGTTTATCTAGTAATCTTTTTTGCTTCACGTTCAGTCTCACGGAGCATTAAAATATCTTGTGCTCTTACGGGACCTTTAACGTTACGTGTAATGATTCTTCCTTTGTCTTTGCCTTCCATGATGCGCACTCTGACCTGTGTGATTTCACCGGTGACGCCTGTACGTCCGATGACCTGTATAACCTCTGCAGGAATTAATTCTTCCTGTGCCGCAGCGCGTTCTTCTTTACTACTCATTACTGAGTTCCTCGTTTAACCTGATCAAGTCGCGTGATTATTTCTTTTATTAAACCTGAAGCATCTTCTTTAATTATACACGCAGACGCACATGGAACATCGATACCTATCGCTTTTCCCAATGCCTCTTTTGTTGGAACAAACACATAAGGAATTTTTCTTTCGTCACAAAGTAAAGGCAAGTGTGCAATAACTTCAGGAGGATCAACATCTTCTGCTATTACAACAAGTTTTGCTATTGAACGCTCAACAGCCTTTGTGGCTTCGTTAGTTCCTTTTCTAATTGAACCAGATTTTGAAGCAGATGATAGGGCTTCACAGGCCGCATCTACGACTTCTTGTGGAATATCAATTTTTACATAGAATGGTTTCGTCATTTTTCTTGACCTCACCCTTTTAAGGCAAAGTCATATCATCACCGCCTATTAAATAAGCTTTCTGCCAAAAAGCACAAGTATTTCACTACAAAGAAAAAAGAAACAAAAACTTTAAATGCATATTTACATTGATTTCGATGTTTCCCGGAAGAGATAAAAATGCAAAGACTCGGCAAAGCACTAAATGTTACACCATCAAACAGTATTATCATAAAAACAGAAAACCCTCCAAAAATTGGCTGCGAAGTAGCTAACGAAAACTTGACAGTCATAGGCAAAATCTTTGACACCATTGGCCCAGTATCATCACCTTACGCAGTAATTAAAACAAACATAAAAAACCCCGCTACATTATTAAATAAACCGTTATACCTGCTGCCCCCAAAAACTAGAGGCAAAAGATAATGGTTACTAAGGATAGCAATAAAGAACTATCCGAAAGCACTTCATTAATAAAAATTAAAAAAGCAGAAATACAAACATGCCCTCAATGCGACAGCATAAGAATAATACACGATCAGGAATCTGGCGAAATTGTTTGCATGGACTGCGGATTTATTACCCAACAAAAAAACACAACTCAAGAACCTGAACTGAAAAATATTGACCATAAACAGAAACAAAAACACGTAAAAACCAACACCCCACTAACATACACCATACAAGATAAAGAGTCAACAACAGTTATTAACTTACACAACCGACAAGAAGACACTTATAATAAAAAAAACCACCCAACAACAAGGCAAAGGGCACAAGTGTACCATTTACGTCGATGGCAAAGACGAGTCAGAGTTACAAATTCAACAGGATATAACTTGACTTTTGCGATATCGGAAATCACAAAAACAGCCAACATCTTAGATCTGCCCAAAGATATTTTGGAACCTGCAGCAACTATTTATCTAGAAATAGTAAAAAAACATTTAATCAAAGGTTATTCAACACAGAGCATAACAGCCGCGTCGCTTTATTTAGCATGTAAACAACGGGGACTACCACAAACTCTCAAAGAACTTGCACAGGCTTCAAAGTCAAACAAGACAGAAATAGGAAGAATCCATCGCCGTCTAACAAAAGAAAATAACTATTCACAGCAGCCACCAACTGAAACAGCATAATAGTACAATACAAGAAAAGAACCAGCCACTTAGCAGGCTGACAGATAGTGTATTCACAACAAGATAGTCAAAAGTGTTGTTTTTCTTTTTCTTATTTTACTGTGCTCTTACAGACAGACAAAGGCAGTGTTCACGAAGAAAAAATAACATCATGCAAGAAAAGTAAGCTGTCAGTTAACAACTGTTATCACGCTAAAGCTTGTAAAATGATCTGGAAATGAAAGGAAAAAAATTTAAAAGTTTACGGTAAATATTTAGATTTCAAGGTGTCGATAGGTATTTTTTTAAGCGTGACAGTCTATTTTTAGCATATGCCCTATAAATTTACTTTCGACTTGTCTAAGGCACCAAGGCTTTTCTTCACCGAACTTGCAACGGTGAGTTATCAGACAGGTATGCATACAGCTGTTATGAAAACTTCGGCAGATATGATAAAAAGGTTCAAAATAGAAGAAGTAACAGGACTTAACATCAACGATGCAATAGTTTTGTTTAATGATTTCGTAGATATGCAAGCTGCGAACATGCTTGAACGGAACAAATTTACGGAAAGCAAAAAACGGGCACTTTTATTACCTCATTGTTCTAGAGAGTATTTAGATAATCGTTGTAAAGCGGTTTTTGATGCTAACATTCCTAGTTTTATTTGTGCTCACTGCACAGAGCATTGTCTTGTTAATCGGGCAGATAAAATAGCCAAAGAAAAAGGCTATGACATATTTGTTTTACCGGGTGGTAGTTGTCTACCGAAAATTTTGGATAACACAAAATATGAGGGTGTTGTGGGTGTAGCATGCGGTGAAGAGTCTAAAATGTTGCGACCATTGTTAAACAGTATGGATATAGCAGTGCAAGCTATACCGTTGATAAAAAATGGTTGTGCAAACACCATTTTCAACATAGAAACTCTTGTGAAAATTCTTTAGCTTCAAAAGAGGTAAAAATAGAGTTTTATTGTTAGAAATCAGTGTAACATGAAAAATAAGCTTGAATGTAAAATTTGGAGTTTTAAAAGAAAGAAAAATGATTATTTTACTATTTCACGTTTCTTCCAGCGCAAATTTTTACATTTGCATTTACGACATTTCAGCGCTGTTTCTGCGTTTCGTGACCCACAGTCGCGACAGATTTTCATGTATAACCTAGCTCGTTGAGCAATCGTTTTTTTAACTGGATCTAAGATCGGCATGATAATTTTATCCTTCTACCCCTTTAGTGACTAACTGTCAAATATATCTTTTGTTTACACTTAACAATTTATTTGATTACCTCGATTGTCACATAAGAGCGAGTATCCTCTATGCCGTCAATTTTGTAGAGTTTTTTTAGTACATCATCAAGATTTTCACGTTCAACTATGATTAAAGCGTCAACTTCGCCTGCAATACGAAAAGCTTTGGAAATTGCCAATTGTCGTATTTGTTCATACACATAAATGCGTTTCATAGGAGAAATGTTTAACAAAACAAAAGCGGGTGAGGAAGACATACCTAGAGCATCAAGGCCTTTATCTGTGATGTCAATAAAACCTCTGCCAGTTCTTATGTAGCCACGGACTTGTAATTTACGTAAATGAGCATTTAGGGCTTGACGGCTTATGTCTAATTGATTTGATAACTCATCTTGGGTGGTGCGTAACGTAT
The DNA here is from genome assembly GCA_009787585.1 of Candidatus Bathycorpusculum sp. GTDB lineage: Archaea > Thermoproteota > Bathyarchaeia > Bathyarchaeales > Bathycorpusculaceae > Bathycorpusculum > Bathycorpusculum acidaminoxidans. Next base: position 12,766 of record WQSY01000032.1, read on the forward strand.
ATGTACTGGTTGAACGGCTTTTTTCGTATAGGGTTTTAAGAAGTTGTATTGATCGTTTAGTTAATGGTTCCAAAGTTTTCCCTTTATCACATTTTGTTAAAGTGAATCACTACATTAGCAGCATTGCTTCCTTAAGAACGTAACTATGAGTGAATGAAAAAAATTATCAAAAAAATATTAATATTTAAATAAAAATAAGAAAAAATCAATAGTGAATATTTGAGCGCATTATGGTGTTAGTCTTATTCTGTCACGAGGATACAATGTTGTCTCACGAATATTTTTCCGACCAGAAAGAACCATTGTTAAACGTTCAAGCCCAATAGCCCAACCAGCATGAGGAGGCATACCCCAGTCAAACGCTTGTAAATGATATTTAAAAGATTCAGGATTCAAACCCTTTTCACGCATTCTACATACAAGCTGCTCCTTATGCTCAATACGTGTTCCACCAGAAACAAGTTCAATATAACGCCACATAAGATCAAAACCTTCACAAACCTCAGGATTCTCTCTTCGTGGTTTAATGTAAAAAGTTTTAGCCTTTGACGGCCAATCAGTTACAAAGTAAAAGAACGGATAGAGCTTACCTAGTTCTCGAAACGCCTCAGTTGGAATGTCCTCACCCCATGGAATGTCTACACCATGTTCTTTTAGACTTTCAAGAACCTCAGTGTACGTTAAACGTTTAAAGGGAAGCTCTGGAACTTCAAATTTATACTTGAGCACATGTAACTCATTACTACAGGTTTCTTTGACTGTTACACAAACATGATGAATTACTTGTTCTAAAAGAGCCATTACGTCATCAGCGTTAGCAAACGCCTGTTCAATATCTACACTTGTAAACTCGCTTAAGTGACGTCTAGTATGTGATTCTTCTGCTCGGAAAAAAGGACCCACTTCGAAAATTTTTTCTAAACTCATAGTTAATTGTTCTTTATAAAGTTGTGGACTTTGTGCAAGATAAGCGGTTTGGTCGAAATATTTTACGCCAAAGAGTTCTGCTCCACCCTCAGTTGCAGAGGCTATAATTCGTGGAGTGTGAACTTCAAGATAACCCTTTTCAAATAGAAAACTACGAATTGCCTGTAGGGCAGTGTGTTGGATTTTGAAAACGGCTATAGTGCTTTCGGCTGTTAGGTCAAGGGCTCTTGCGTCAAGTCTAGTCTCAATGTTTGCAGGTGTTTTACCAGTGATGTCTATTGGCAGCTGCTCAATTGCTATGTTTAAAAGTTTAATTTGTGTTGGAATAATTTCTATGCCGCGTGGAGTCATGTTTGTTTTTTTAACGGTGCCCATTACGGCTATGCTGAAACGTTTCTGTAAGAGGTCGGATTTCTGTAGTACTTCGGGGTCTACACGTTTTTTTAGTATGGTTATTTGTATAGTTCCAGTGCGGTCTTGCATGATGATAAAGCGTATGCCGCCAAGATCGCGTACATCTTGAACCCAACCAAATAGAACAACTTGTTGTGAGTCCAAGTCTTGGGAAACTTTGTTAATGTCATGAGTTCTTGTCCAGTTTCCAATGAAGTCCATGTCCATGGCTACTTCAACCGTTAATCTGCAAATTCAACGCGGATAGACACTTTTCTTACGCTTTGAGCAATGCCTTTTAGTGTGGATAAATCAAAAGGCATTTGTTGACCACGTTTGCGTTTTAGAATAACACGTGTTTCTGTTGTTCCGTCAGGTAACCAAATTGTGTTTATCGTCAATATGCTAAATGGTACAAAGAGGTCTTCAAGGAATTTGCGATCGTCAACGCCATACTCAAGGACGCGTACGTTTTTACCTGTTTCATCACCGATGGCTTTGATAATTTTGCCACTGTAACCTAGTAAACGAGGTACATCGCCATGACCTACGAGAATTGCCAAAGTTTTTTCTACTTCGACAGCCCTGTAGAAACAGACGTTTTGAAGCGTAGGATACTTGTCTTCCATATTGAGCAATAGTTTGGCGATTCTAAGGTCTAAGTCACTAATTTCTCCAGCCTTTACTTTAGCAGAGCATTTTTGGCATAGCATGCCACTTTTTAAGCAGAAACTGCATAGTTCGGTTTTCATATTTGAATCGCCTTCATTTTACTGTAAACATGTGCAGAGACCATATTTTGTTAAATGTTTAACGCTTAAGAGTTATTCCGATGGTGCTCACATTGCTAAGTTGTGCTTCCTCATCTTGAGGTTGGACTTGATCAGTTCCAATTGTAATCGCTTTAACTTTTACGCTTGGAAGGAATTTACGTCTTACAACTTCAGCTACATCAATAGCCTTGCTAATTGCTTTCCCTCTTGCTTTAATATTAACTTCTTTGGCTCCACTGTGGAAAAAAGTTATACAGGCAAGCACATAGTTCATTGTTGGTTTTTTGCCAATCAATACAACATTTGCTTCCGACATACTTTTACTCCTAAATCAACATCCAATATACGTTTTAAGTAGCTTTTTTTCCAAACTTAAATACATTGTGGTACAAGATAATTTTTCTAGCTTAAAAAACAAACACACCACACACAACAACTAAACATAAAAAATGAATTAATAACCACAGACCACAAACAAATTTTCACACATTTAAACAAATAAAACACCAACATCAACACACACCCTTATAAGTTTCTAAACAAAATAATTAAGAGGCAAAAACCATCGCATTAACATCTTGATTTAGAAAACCTCTATCAAGCCCAAACACTAACACATAGGAAGAATAAAATGAGCACCCAACAAAACTGGTTTAAAATTCTAATGGACTGCAAAAACAACGTAGAAAAAGCAATAAAACCACATTTAAAAACTTTAAACGACCCCCAACCCGACCTAGGAAAAGGCGCAGGTGGAGACCCAATAAAACCAGTAGACCTATCAGCAGAAAAAGCCATCATAAACACATTACAAAACCACAACATTTCATTTTCATTAATCAGCGAAGAATCAGGTTTTGAAAAATACGGCAACACACCCGAAGAATGCTACATAACAATCGACCCAATAGACGGCACAACAAATTTAACACGGGGATTACCGTTTTACGCATCATCAATTGCTGTTTCAAAAAAACCAATCATGTCAGAAGTTTACGCCGCCCTAGTCACTGACCTACATCATAACATTTCATACATAGCACAAGAAGGCAAAGGAGCATACCGAGACGGCGAAAAAATTAAAACCTCACAAATAACAACTCTTCAAGAAGCAGTCCTTGGAATGGATCTTAACACATACAAAGTTGCAGAAATTGCACCCAAACTAACCGATTTAATTCAACAAAGTAAACACATAAGACACTACGGCGCTAATGCCTTAGAATTATGCTACGTTGCCAACGGATTAACTGACGCATTTGTAGACATACGCGGAAAACTACGCACCACAGATGTCGCCGCAGGCTTTCTAATAATCAAAGAAGCAGGCGGACTAGTAACAGACATAGACAATCAACCAGTTAACGTTAAATTAGACCCCAAACAAACCTTAAAATTCGTAGCCTCAGGCAACACAAAAATCCACGAAACAATACTCAAACTAGTTAAACACTAAAAAACAAAAAACACAACAACACTCCCTTCGCTCTAAATGCTTGCGCTCGCAAAAAGTTAATGAACACACATAGTCTTGTTTAGTAGTCACAAATGACGGTTTTTTAAGGTCTGTGTAGTTTGTTAAGAGGGAACGTGAAAAAAGGGTGCAGAAACAAATGATTTATTTTTGGGAGTTCATTAGATGAAAAATACTGTTAGGAGCTATGAATGTAGTAAATTATTGCATAAAATTTATTGCTTTGAAAGCTTAATGGTATAGTTTGTGAGTTGGTTTGTCTTCAGAAGATAAGGATGATTTTCCAGAAAGGTTTGGGAAACGTCGAGAGGCATCTAAAATACCGTTCTTTAAAGATATAGAGAACATGTTTCATGAAATTGAAAAGATGATGGAACACGAGTTTGAGGATCTTCAAGACAAAGTACCTAAAGAGCATATTAAAGAGTATAAATTGCCCGATGGTGGTACTGTTAAAGAGTTTGGGCCATTTGTGCATGGTTATAGCATGAAAATTGGGTCGGATGGTAAATCAGATATTCGAGAGTTTGAGAACAAAAAAAAGACCTCTGAAAAAATGGAGGTTAAAGAGGAGCAGGAGCCACTTGTTGATGTGGTAAATAATGCTAATGAAATTCTTGTAGTTGTTGAACTGCATGGTGTTGAAAAAACAGATATTAAACTGTATGGAACAGATGACTCTTTAACTATTTCAGTTAACACTCCACATTGCAAGTATTACAAAGAAATTGAGTTGCCTGCAAAAGTTCGTGCTAAAGAGGCAAGATCAACCTATAAAAATGGTGTTTTAGAGGTAATAATTTCCAAGCTTGAGCCAGCAGGTAACCCTAAAGGGGATCCGATTAATATAAGTTGAACTAAAAGGCTAAATTCTCCATTTTTCATAGTATGTATAGTGTAAACTGTTGACGGACAATTCTGAAATAGAAACCTTGAATACTATTTGTAAACAGGCTAAAGTAACAGGTAAACTGTCAGGTGAGAATATTAATGAGCTCTATGAACTTTTTGGGCAGAGGTTCACCAAAGCGTTAGATACTCTTAAAGATAACAGAGTTAAAAAGTATGTTTTTAAGCCTAGTGCACGTATAGTTTGGATTGTTGTAGGTCGTGAGCGAGACTACTTGATTATGCCTGAAGCGGAATACTGTACTTGTGATGATTTTTATTTTAGGGTTTTAGATAAGAAAGTTCACATGTGTTATCATCTTTTTGCTCAAAAAATCGCGCAGAACTTGGACTGGTTTGAACTCATTGATACCAATGATGAGGACTATGGTATGTTGATGAGTGAATGGAAAAAAGCTACACCTTAAATATTTAAATGTGTAAGATATGTAAACACAAGGAGAATTTCAATGGAACTAAGTGGATACTTTACAATATTGCAGTATATCATGATGGGTGCAACAGCAATTGCTATACTGTTAATCTTTCTCTACGTTTATCAAAGTAAAGATAAAGAAGAGGAAGATGAAAAAGAGTAACATTTCTTTTTTAACCCATACTTTTCTTGTTCTCTAAAATGAACGTTAAAAGAGAGAGAGGGACATAAGTAATTGTTACGGTTATTAACACTACAACGAACGCTACGTCAAATTACCACGCCGATTGCATGAATGTTGAGTAAGCAGTCGTTAGATTATGGCGTTATTTGTTGATTGATTCTTAAAATAGGCTAGGTGTATATGTATGTTTTGCA
>WQSY01000033.1 GCA_009787585.1 Candidatus Bathycorpusculum sp.
ATGTTACAGTGTTTGCTGTTTGGGGTTATGATCGTAATAATAATGGTGTTCCAGACGTTTCAGAGACTGTTTATTCTGTCTTTTATGATGTGAATGGTGGTGTTGGTGCATTTGTGGATAGTGAACTGTATTACGCGGGTGACTCTGTTACAGTTCTATATGATGTGCCAACAAAGTTTGGTTATGTGTTTGAAGGGTGGTTCTATAATGGGGTTATTTTTGTGGGTGGTGACGTATTTACAATGCCTGCTGGTGATGTAGTGTTGGTGGCTCAGTGGCGTGTTGAGGTGAAATATTATACTGTAATTTATGATGGTAACGGGTTTACAGGTGGTTCTGTGCCTATAGATGATGATAGTCCCTATGTTGGTGGAAGTGTAGTAATAGTGCAGGGTTCTGGTAGTTTAGTTAAAGAAGGCTACACTTTTCTTGGCTGGGATACAAGTTCTAGTGCAGACGCGGTTGTTTATGTTGCGGGTTCTATGTTTAATGTTTTTGAAGATACTGTGCTTTACGCGGTTTGGCAACAAGATGATGTTGAGCTGACTGTTTCATATAGGGTGCATTATTATTTGCAGGGTTCTACAAATAGTGTGGCTAATAGTAAGGTGGTGTCTGGTCAGACGATTGGTGCTGTAGTAACAGAGAACGCTATTGCTATACAGGGTTATACTGCAGTAGCGCCTACAACAGTAACTATAACTCTTAATGCTGTAGACAATACAATAATCTTTTATTATACAGCAAACTCTGGTTCTGGTGGTGGTTCTGGTGGTGGTTCTGGTGGTGGTTCTGGTGGCGGTGTTATGTTTACAGTGCGGTTTGTGGATTGGGATGGGACGCTTCTAAAGTTGCAGCGTGTGCGTTCTGGCGGTGATGCATCTGCTCCTGTTAATCCGTCAAGGGAAGGCTATCTTTTCACTGGTTGGGATCGAGGCTTCTCTAATGTGCGGTCAGATATTACGGTAACTGCACAATACACTGTAGTGGAACCTGACGTTACACCTCCTGCTCCACCTGTTGACGAGCCAGTTTGGGCGTTTGTAAATTTGATGTTAAGCGTAGTGGGTCTTATATTGGCTATTATTGTGACGGTTTGGGTGTTATTGCAGCAGAGGCAAAAACAAAATAAGCTGTTGAAAGGTCTACAAAAGAATGGTGGGAGCCAAAATGCGACAGTGACAGGTGGTTCGCAGAAAGAGTCGCGCTGGCAGGGTCGAAAAGTATGGCTGTTTGCTGTACTTGCGTTGGGGATTGTGAGCGTTATTATATTTTTGCTCACAGAGAATTTAAGTCTTAAAATGGGTTTGGTGGACAGGTGGACAATTGTAAATGCTATTATATTCGTAATGGAATTTATAGCTATAATATTTGTTTTCAAACGTAAAAAGACTCCAACGGCTACTAAAAGCCCAAGTTTTTAACTCTATTCTATAGAGGCTTGGGCTACACTTTTTTCGTATTTCTACTGGTGTTAAATAGTTAGTGCTGCAGGTTAATTGGCTATTTTTTTGTCTTGGCCGTATTCACCGGTTTTTATTTTATCTATAAGCAATCCAACGAATTCTATTGGCCATACATCGTCGCATACGTCGTTTGTGAGAATGTTTCTTTTGTTAAAGAATGTTATTAAATCATTTTTTAAAAGTAAGATGAGCATAAATTTATGGCCATAGGTTTGTTTGAATAGAGAGTATTTTGAGGATTGTTTAAGGTTCATTTCATAGTGTGGTTCTAAGACAATTTTTCTGCCGTTAATTTCTTTATCTAAAATAAAGTCTGGTGTATATTGGTCTCCTGGTAGTGGAAAAGTTATCGTTTCATAGCCATATGGGATGTGCATTTGCATTAGTATTCGTGCGGTTTCTTTTTCCCATCCGCTTTTGTAGCGACTTAGTTTTTGGTAATGCGCTTGAGGTTGTCCTGTGACTTTTTGTATTTGTTCAAAAAATTGTAGGGCCTCTTTTAGAGTGTTTCGATTAAGGTTTTTGCGTTTTAGCCATCTGCCTAGTAGGAAGAGTGGGTAATCTATTTTTGCGGGATCTTTGGGAAAAATTTGTTTGGCGTAATCAGTGATTTTTTGTTGTGCATTTAAAGCAGTGTTTTCGTCTTTCCATAGGTATGGCATAGTTGTTTTTATTAAACCTAAGCTTATTGCGACACTAGCGTTTTCTTTTGTTAGTGGTACTAGTAAATCTTCTGGTTTGTATTGTTTAAAGAGTTCAAGATCAGGTTCTGGGCGTACCATCCAGCGCATGTATGTCCACGCTTTATCTTTATGTATACCTCTCATGCGCTCAATGCTTTTAGTTAATTCTTCAACAAAATCTTTAGGCTTAGCAAACTTTTGTGAATAGCGTATTAGGTCTCTTTCTGCTTTAAATTTGACAAAAATGTTTACTGCCGCTAAAGTTTCAGCAATAGTTTCTTTACGTGGACCTAAATAATTATAGAAACTATATTTTATGATTTCTTCATTAAACAGGTGTGGTTTGGTGATTTCAAATAGTCTTTGAGTTTCAAACTTTTTATGCAAATTGATAAGTAAATTTCTAGCGTTTTCTGAAAACCCTACCATTTGATCATCAAGAATTGACGCGGCAAGCAAAAAATAATGTGCGGTTTTCTTTTTTTCTTCATACTCTTTTGAGTAAGGATTAAATAGTAACTGAGGGCGCATTCTTCTGTCCCATTGTACATCTGTGACGTTTGTATTGATTTTTACAAACTTTGTCAGTAAAGCATGCAGATCATATGAGGTTACCATTTAACATTTTCCTCTTTACCTATTGTAGTTTCAGCTTTTAATAATTACTGATTATTATTAATAGATAATTTGGTATTCTTTGTAAAGTTTTGTGTGCTTTTAAGGTTATAGTTTTTTGAGAAATGCCGTAACTGTGCGTTATGGTAAAATTAGTGAAAATGGTTATAAATAAGCAAGAAGGTTACGCATATCACAATAAGTATTAAGTGAGTGATCATGTCCGCAATAGAATGGAATGCAGTGCCTGTTATAACTATGGTTATCATGGTTATTACTTTTCTTACGTCTCTTATTTTTCAGTCAGCTAACCGTGTGATTATTAACCATTTTGTTGGTTGGAATAATTATCGTGCAATGCAAAAAGAGGCGGCTGATTTTCGAAAAGAACAAATGGCTGCTGCTAGGTCAAATGATCAAAAACAGCTTGAAAAAATGAAGAAAAAGCAAACACATATTAATGCTCTAAATGCTAAAATGATGAAATATCAATTTATCCAGATGGCCCTAACGTTCTGTTACTTCCCCGTTTGGGTCTTTATAGTAGGTCCTTATGTAACAAATGCACGGATAGATGGTGTTTCTAGTGTAATTGCTATGCCTGGTATTGGTCCTGTTTCTAGTTTTTGGGTGATTCCGGCTTACATGGTTTGGTTTTTGATTTCAGGTTTCTTTACGGGGGCTTTAGTGACGCGTATCTTGGGTACAGCGCCTGTTACGTAGTGAGGAAAATGATGTATGTCTACAAATAGTCCTCAAAGTGTTGTTCGTAAGCCTATTGTTCTTTGTATTTCTGGAATGGCCGGTACAGGTAAAAGTACGCTTTCTAAAAAAGTAGCTAAAAAGTATAATCTTAGATGTTATTCTGGGGGGGATGCTCTTAAAGAGTTGGCTAAAGAGGCGGGTTATGAGGTAACTGGTGAGGGTTGGTGGGAAAGTTCTGAGGGTTTAACTTTTTTAGAGCAGCGTGTTAAGGATCCTCAGTTTGATAAAGAAGTTGATAGTAAATTACTTGGTTATGCAAAGTTAGGTGATGTTCTGCTTGATAGTTGGACGATGCCTTGGTTGCTTAAAGATGGTTTTAAAATTTGGTTAATGGCCTCCTTTGACAAGCGTGCGGCAAGAGTGGCTGAACGTGATAAAATGACTTTTGAGCAGGCGTTTACTGTTCTTAAGGAGAAGGAGGCTCAAACAAAGGCTATATACAAGAAGCTTTATGATTTTAGTTTAGGTGAAGATTTTGTGCCTTTTAACTTTATTTTAGATACTGACCACTTGAATGCTGACCAAGTTTTTGCGGTTCTATGTCAAGTGATTGATAACATTGTGTGTGTCTGCTAAGTTTTTGTTACAGAAATCGCTGGTTGGGTATGGTGACTAAAACTATTGTTGAGGTAAATGTTTTGTGTAACAATGTAGTATATGTTTATATCGTCCATGTTTGAGCCTTTAAGTAAACTGTTGTTTATGCGAGAGGGTTTACGTGTTTAAAATCTTAAAGTATCTATCGTCTAAAGAATGGTTAATGATAGGCGTTAGCTTTGCGTTTATAGTTACACAGGTCTGGCTTGACCTTAAACTGCCTGATTATATGAATGAGATTACTAAAATTATCCAGACGTCTGGTGCAATAAGCGATATCTGGGTTGCTGGCGGTTATATGATATTATGTACGTTGGGCAGTCTTGTGGCTGCAATTATTGTCGGTTTCTTTGCAGCCCGTATTGGAGCGTCTTTTTCCCAACGGTTACGCAGTTTATTATTTAATAAGGTTGAATCTTTTTCCATGGAGGAAATTAACCGTTTTTCCACCTCCAGCTTAATAACTCGATCCACAAACGACATTATTCAAGTTCAAATGCTCATTGTAATAGCTTTGCAATTAGTTATTAAAGCACCTATAATGGCCGTATGGGCAATAACTAAAATTGCTGGCAAAGGGTATGAGTGGTCAATGGCCACAGCTGTAGCTGTTCTAGTTATTCTGGTAATGGTTTCTATACTTATGGTCTTTGTTATACCTAAATTTAAGAAAATGCAAACCCTTACTGATAACGTAACACGCGTTACCCGCGAAAACCTAACTGGTCTGCGAGTTGTTCGTGCTTATAACGCTGAAGATTATCAAGGAAAAAAGTTTGAAAAGGCAAACAAGGAACTTACAGATACACAATTATTTACAAATAGAGCTATGGCTGTAATGATGCCTGTTTTAATGACTACCTTAAATGTGCTTGCACTTGCAATTTATTGGATAGGCGCTTACTTGGTTGATGCTGCACAGATGCTCGATAAAATAGACGTGTTCGCTAACATGGTAACTTTTTCAGTTTATGCTATGCAAGTAATAATGTCTTTTATGATGCTAGTTATAATATTTATCATGTGGCCCCGTGCTAGTGTCTCTGCAAAACGTATCAATGAAGTACTAGATACTACACCTAGTATTGTTGATGGTAAAGAAACCCAAGGTAAACTTGGGCTTATAGGCGATGTTGTCTTTAACAATGTTAGTTTCAAATATCCTGACGCCGCCGACTATGTCCTTGAAGATATAAGTTTCACAGCAAAACACGGTGAAACAGTTGCCTTCATAGGCTCTACTGGGAGCGGTAAGTCTACTTTGATTAATCTTATTCCCCGTCTGTTTGATGTAACAAAGGGCGAAGTGCTAATAGACGGTGTAAATGTAAAAGATTACAATCTAGAAGCTCTATACAACAAAATTGGTTATGTACCTCAAAAAGCCGTGTTATTTAAAGGAACGGTGGAATCCAATGTCGCCTATGGCGATAACAGTAGCGTAGATGGATTTAGCGATGATACAGTTAAGAAGGCTATACAAATTGCACAGGGCACCGAATTTGTTGAAAAAATGCAAGACGGTTACAACGCAGCTATTTCACAGGGAGGCGCAAACGTGTCTGGGGGTCAAAAGCAACGACTCGCTATTGCTCGTGCAGTCTGTCGTAAACCTGAAATTTACATCTTTGACGATTCATTTTCAGCACTAGATTATAAGACAGATCGTGTTTTGCGTAGTAAATTAAAGCAAGAAACTGCTGGAGTAACCAGTTTGATTGTTGCTCAACGGATTGGTACCATTATGGATGCTGACAAAATTATAGTTCTTGACCAAGGCAAAATTGTTGGACAGGGCACTCATAAAGAGCTGCTTAGAGATTGCCTGGTGTATAAAGAGATTGCAATGTCGCAATTAAGTGAGGAGGAATTGACTCATGAGTAAACATGAAAATAATTCCAACACCCAAAATAGAGGGCTTATAGGTGGTGGCCCCGGGGGCCGTCGTAACATGGCTTCTAATGAAAAAGCAAAAGATTTCAAAAAAACTTGGGGCCAGCTCATAAAGTATTGTAAAAGTTATATGCCTGCTATTTTGGCAGCTCTTATATTAGCCTCTTTGAGTGCTGTGCTTGTAATCATTGGCCCTAACAAAATAAGCGCCATGGGCGATGAGATTCAAAACGCCTTTAAAATTGTAAATGGCACTCTAGTTTTTAACTCCATAGACATAGGTCTTGTTGTTAGTATTGGTATGTCGCTTATCTTTCTCTATGCAGGGTCACTTATTTTTGGTCTTATAGAGAATTACGTTATGGCAACGGTGACCGCAAAGATTTCTAAAAATATGCGGTCAGATATTTCGCGTAAAATCAATAAAATACCCTTAAAATATTTTGATAAAACAAGCTATGGCGATGTTATTAGCCGTGTAACTAATGATGTTGACACCATTGGTCAAACGCTTAATCAAAGTCTCGATCAGCTGGTTCGAGCTGTTACTTTGTTTATTGGTTCTATGATAATGATGCTTGTCACAAACTGGCTTATGGCTATAGCTGCGATAGGCGCCTCTGTTATTGGGTTCGTGTTAATGATGGTTATAATGTTTAAATCTCAAAAGCATTTTGTTGCTCAACAGCAAGGCCTTGGCAGTATTAATGGTCACATTGAAGAGATCTATTCAGGTCACAATGTTGTCAAAGTTTATAATGGAGGTAAAAACGCAAAGAAGACATTTGAGCGCATCAACGAGTCTCTTTATGAAAGCAGTTGGAAATCACAGTTCATGTCTGGGTTAATGATGCCCCTTATGATGTTTATTGGAAACTTTGGATATGTAGCTGTATGTATAGTTGGTGCAGCGCTGGTTATGAATGGCACAATTACCTTCGGTGTTATTCTAGCTTTCATGATATATGTTCGTCTTTTCACACAACCTTTGACCCAGTTAGCTCAGTCTATGCAGCAATTACAGCGAACGGCGGCTGCAAGTGAGCGTGTCTTTGAGTTTTTAGCTGAGGAAGAGCTAACTGACGAAAGTCAAAAACTTCAAAAGTTAAAAAACATTCAAGGCAGCGTTGAATTCAAAAATGTTCATTTCGGCTACGAAAAAGACAAACCCGTTATTAATGATTTCTCTGCTAAAATAGTGGCTGGACAAAAAATAGCTATTGTTGGGCCTACAGGTGCTGGGAAAACAACAATCGTTAATCTGCTAATGCGGTTTTACGAAATTGATGCTGGTGAAATATGTATAGACGGCATACCCGTGCAGAGAGTTACACGTGAAAATGTACATGAACAATTCTGTATGGTGCTACAAGACACTTGGCTCTTTGAGGGTACTATAAAAGAAAACATTGTTTACAGTAAACCGGGTGTTACCAACGAAGAGGTAATAGCTGTATGTAAAACTGTTGGTATTCACCATTTCATACGAACGTTACCCAATGGTTATGATACTGTGTTAAATGATCAAACAAGTTTGTCTGCAGGTCAAAAACAGCTTGTTACCATCGCCCGCGCCATGATTCAAAACGCGCCATTATTAATACTAGATGAGGCGACAAGTTCTGTTGATACTCGTACAGAGAGAATTGTGCAGGAGGCTATGGATAAACTAGTACATGGTCGGACATCTTTTGTTATTGCACATAGACTCTCAACCATACGCAATGCCGATATGATACTAGTAATGAAAGACGGTGATATAATTGAAAGTGGTAATCACGTTGATTTGCTTGCAAAAGGCGGATTCTATGCTGAGCTTTATAACAGCCAATTTGAGTCCGAATAGAAAGAGCTTAACTGAAAATAAACCGTAGTAAAAGTTAAGCTCTATCTCTTATTTTTATTTTTCTTTTATTTTTATTTTTTTAGTAGAAGTGATGCGTTTTTCCATTGTTCTTTAGCTAAAGAGAGATTTGTTGAGGGTGTTCCGTAGAGTGAGTAGAATATGTAGCAGAGGTATGTGCATTGTGTACAGTTTTTGTATTTTTCTCGTAGAGTGTTGTATTTTTCGCTTTTCCAGTTTTTGGGTAAGTCAAAAATTGATCCTGCAAAGGTGTGGTTGTGGCATCCGGCAATTCTGCCTAGATGATCTACAACTAGAAAGCTTTGTAGGGCTTTGCAGTTCCAAGTTCTTTTTTCTTCTGCGTAGAGACTTTTTATTGCTTTTAAAATTCTGTTGGTTATTAAGATTCGTTTGTTAGTTTTTTTCATTTCCATTAAGGTATCGCAGAGTTTAACCATGGCAGCTTTATCTTTTATTATAAATTCTTCATTAGATTTGCCGATACGAAACAGTTGGTTTGGGTCTTGAGTTGTATCATATGAGTAAAGGGCATACCAGACAGAAATGTCCTTATTTGTAAAATAGTTGGTTATGTCTGCTATTTCGTTTAGATTTATTTGGGAAATTGTTAGACTAATGCTTACTTTAATGTTTTCTTTTTGGAGGGTTTCAACGGTTTCCATAGCGTTTTTCCATGCGCCGGGAACATTTTTTATGTAGTCATGCGTTTTTTCGTTTAGGCTGTCAATGGATAAAGCTACAAAGTCTACTTTTCTTAAATTTTCAATTTTTTTTGCTGCCATGCTGCCGTTATCGTAAACGGTGGTTACAAATCGTTCAGTGGCATAATCAATGATTTCTCCTATGTCATCTCTTAATAGTGGATCTCCACCTGAGATGACAAGTTCAATTATGCCGGCTTCTTTAAGAATGTCCATGCCGCGTTTTATTTCTTCTGTAGATAGCTCGTTTTTATCTTGTTCTTCCCACACGTTGCAGCCTAAGCATTTATAATTACATTTTTTTGTAATTAACCATTGTGCATGGTGTGGTTTGTCGCGAATAAGTGAACGTGCTGCTATAGTTGCTACCTTTCTTACTCCCATGACTAAATGAGTCGCCAGCCACTAATGTTGATATTGGTATTTAATCACGTTTGAACTATAAAACTATTATTAAAAATAGTGCGGTATTGACTGTTTTGTTTTTAGGGTCTGTTATTAGAGTTTATTTCAGTTAACCTTATAGTATGTACCTGTGTAACAGGTATGTTAAACGAAGTGACAATGTCTTGGATGCAATAGACGTGGTTTTATTAACAAAAAATAGTGAACGTGTTCTAACGAAATGTTTAGACTCGCTATATCAAAATGTTCCTGTTCACCGTTTAATTGTTGTTGACGGCTACTCAACAGATGCTACCCTTGCTATAGTGCAGACATTTCATCAAAAATATCATAACGTGAAAGTAATCTCTGACAACGGTACCCGTGCTTCAGCTCGGCAAAAAGGCATAATGGCCGTGCAAACCGAATGGTTCATGTTTATAGATAGCGATGTTGTTCTCTGTCGTGATTGGTTTCAAAAAGCCACAAAAAATGTTACCCCGAAAGTTGGTGCAGTTTGGGGTATTGAAGTGTGGTCAACGTTAAAAAATCCTAAAATGTTAAAACTTTTTCTGATAATAACCCGTAAAATCTTTGATATTCGCGGCGGTACACATGATACTCTTATTCGAACTTGTCTTGTAAAGGATATTCAAATTCCAAGGAAATTACACGTTTTTGAAGATGCTCATATAAAAGATCATGTGGCTAAAAAAGGTTACAAAGTTATCGCTTGCTATGTTCCTTTTTGTATTCATTTTAGGCCTGCCTCTGTGTGGACTTTTAAAGGTAGCTTAAATATAGTTGTCGAATCATTACGGTTAGGTAGTCTACGTTTAATTTCTAAACTATTTTTAGCATATGGTTTCTATACTGTGTACTCGTTTTTCCAGTTTTTTGTTATTAACGAAAAATAATTTTTTCGAATTATGGTATTCCTTTTTTGTATAGTGTCCGTAAGTTAGCGTGATAGTGCCGTCCAGAGATGGTCAGTTACTGGTTTTGGCAGTGTTTTTGTTTTTCCATTTCTTGTTTCCAAGGTGCGTTCTTCTGGGTGGTCATTAAATTCGCCTATAACGGTTGCATAGATGTCTTGTTGTTTTAGGGCGTTAATAATTTTTGGGGTTGCTTTAGGGTCTGCAGCGATTAAAAGTGCACCTGAGCTGATAAGTTGTAGCGGGTCAATTTTGAAGTATTTACAGATTTCTATGGTTTCCGGTTTGATCATAATTTCTTTTTCAAAAATTTTTAAACCTAAATTTGCAGCGTCAGCTATTTCATGTATACCGTTGAGGATTCCTCCCTCTGTGGGGTCATGCATTGCGTGTACTCCGCCTGTTTGATATGCTGTTAAAGCGTCTTTTACGATGCTGACTTGTTTGTAGAATTTTTTAGCGCTTTGTAGTTTTTTAGGGTTTATTGCTTTTGATAATTGTGTTTCTCTATCTGTGGCTAAAATGGCTGTGCCTTCAATACCTGCGCTTTTTGTAAGAATTAGTTTGTCCCCCTTTTTTGCTCCTTTAGAGGTGACGTATTTGCCTTTTTTGGTTAGACCTATAATGCAGCAAACGACAATGGGGCTGGTTAAATTCGGTGTAGACTCGCAGTGTCCGCCTACTATAGCTATTTTGTGCTCTTTAGCAGCTTTATCCATTTGAGTGCTTATAGTTTCAATCATTTGGCTGTCTGCGCCTTCTGGTAGCATGATACAGGAAAAAAGAAAGGCGGGTTGAACTCCAAATGTTGCAATATCATTAGCGTTAATGTTTACCGCTTCAAATCCTATTTGTTCCACTACGCCAGTAATGGGATCCATGGAAACAATAACTGTTTGGTCGCCAATTTCAAGCACTGCGCCATCAACACCTGCTGTGGGGCCTAGGATAACTTCTTTACGATTTAGGCCTAAATTTTTGAAAACAATGTTTTGTAAGATTTCTATAGGTATTTTTCCAGGTGGCAGTTTCATATGCATCCTCTGTTAAAGATAATTTTTAAGTTGTGGGAAAACACGTAGCACCGTATGCATGATAGGTACAGCAATTATTAAACCTGTTACCATCTGAATTATGTTAAATGGTAAACATCCCAATGCAACCGAGTAACCCCATATAATTGTTTCATATGTGAAATATCCAGTGATCATTGTGGCTCCTCCGGTTAAAATTGCAATTGATGCACATAGAGTTAAACTTTTAATTTTTTTGTACAGTTTCTTTGTTATGTAGCCCACAAGAAATCCTTCTGCTGCTTTTATAAGAAGAGTCGCTAATGCATATGATGGTGCTATTAATATGTCTGCTATAACTGCACCAGCTCCTGCAATTAATCCTGCGAATGGTCCTAAAAGTAACGCTGCAACATAAATGAGCACTTCACCAAGATTAAAGAATCCGCCGCTTGATGCTGGAATGAAAATGGCTGAGACATAAGTAATTGCAGCAACAAGAGCTGCAAAAATTGTTGCAGCTGCCAATTGGAAAGTTGATGAACGATACTTTTTTGCGGCCGTCTTATTTTGCATTATCTCACCTAGTAATAGTAGTGCATTGACAAAGTTAGATTTTAGGTTTGATTACGTCTAACTGTTATTGTCTGCCCTTAATTATAACTTTGTCAATGTAGTCGCAGTAGTCTGCAACATAATTAATTGGTTAGAGTTCTCATTGTTGATAAAGGTTGTTTGTTCTTCTCTAATAGCCTTTGTCAACGGTTTAACGTTTTTGTGTTTTAACTATTGCTATGTTGCATTATACGTATTAGTGATGTGGTGTTATCTGTTTTTGAAGATGAGGTTGTGTGTTTACTTACTGCTCTCTCAAGAAGTATTAGTGTATGTGTGGTGTTATCTGTTTTTGGAGGGGAAAATTCTAATGTATGTTTTTATAATTTGTGTATAGTGATTGTTTATGAGTAGTGTTAAAGAAGACCCAATTAAGTTCCATAAAGATGCTAATGCTCTAATGGAAAGTGGTAAACCAATTGAAGCGCGTGATTTATTTGTAAAAGGTGGGGAGCTTTATTTTAAAGGTCAAAACTTTTTTGGTGCCGCTGAAATGTATTACAAAGCTGGTGAATGTAGTGTGTCTCTAAAAGAGTATTCTTCGGCAGTTGAGTTTTTCAGTAAAGCTGCTGATATTGCATTAAGTAAGGGGTTTGATCGTTATGGGTTAAGTGCCCTTGAAGAAGCGCGAAATGCTCAAAAAGTAGTGGGGAATGCTAAAGAAGCAGAGGAAATAGAGTTAAAAATAAAAGAAATCAGTGATAAAATTAACAAACAAAATGCTGCTACTGATGAAGACTCGTCTTTTTCAATTTTCTCTTAAATAATTTTTTCTTCTTTTTCTTTTTTAACATGGTGGTTGTTTTTGTGTTTGGTAGTGAGAAATGTTGTGGTTATGTTTTTTGGGTTTATTTACTGTTGAGCAGAAAAAAAGTTGTTAGATGCGGAGTATTATTTTTTCTGTGTATTTGCTTAGTGTATTTGCGATTTTGTTTATAGTTTCTGGTGTATAGTTTTGGAGTGTTTGGTAATGTTTGTCTAAAGTTTTTTCTGATATGAATTTTTGTAGTGCATGGTTTTTGGAGCCTTTGCTTAATTCTCCTATGGCCTCTATGTCTTGTAGAGTGACGAGTTCAGGTACAAGGGTGGTACGGAATTCGTATGATGTTTTGCCTGTTTTTAGTATGTTTATGCTTTTTTGCAGATTGTTTGTATCTTGCATGCCTAGTTGTTTGTATTTTTCTATACTGGTTTTTATGTCTAAGGCTACATAGTCTATATGTTGAAGGCTTTCTTGTAGTGTTTCGGGGTAGAATCCGTTGGTGTCTAGTTTTACGAAAAAGTTTTGTTCTTTTAGTTTAGCGAGGAATTTTGGTAATTCTTTATGCATACATGGTTCTCCACCGGTGATGACTACTGCGTCAATGTATTTTTTGCGTTGTTCTAAAATTTCTAAGGCGGTGGTTTCTTGTAGGAATGGTGGTTGAGGGTTGAGGACTATGTCTGCGTTGTGGCAATAGGGGCAACGTAAGTTGCATCCTGGGGTAAATAGTACGCTGGATACTTTATCTGGATAGTCAAGTAAGCTTGTTTTTTGCAGTCCACTAAATTTCATTTGTTTTCATCATCATTTGTTGTTTATTTTTTTGTTAGAGTTGTTGTTGGTGTGTGGTAGTTATGGTGTTTGTTTGGTCAAATGTTTTGCGTATGGCGAATTCTGCTTGTTTTCCGTTGTTCCATTGGTCGACTGGGCGTAGGTAGCCGACGACGCGGCTGTAGACTTCACTGTAGGCGTTGCATGTTGGGCAGTATTTGTGTTCTCCTGAGGTGTAGCCGTGGTTGGGGCAGACGCTAAATGTGGGTGTTAGGGTGAAGTAGGGTATGTTTGTGTTTTGGGCTACTTTTTTGACGAGTTCTGCGGCTGATTTCCAGGAGGGTAAGCGTTCGCCTAAGTATATGTGGAAGTTGGTTCCGCCGGTGTAGAGTGTTTGGAGAGTGTTTTGGTGTTCTATGGCTTCGAAGAGGTCTCCTGCGAAGTCAACGGGTAGTTGTGAGGAGTTAGTGTAGAATGGTTCTGCGTGTTCTTTTTGGATGTGTTGTTGGTTGGCAAATATGATGTCTCTGTAACGTTTTTGGTCTATGCGGGCTAGGCGATATGCGGTGCCTTCTGCAGGGGTGGCTTCTAAGTTGTATATGTCATTTGTTTCTTCTTGGTATGTGCTTATGCGTTCGCGCATGAAGGTTAGAGTTTTTATTGCAAAGTTTTGACCTTCTTTTGAGGCGATATTTTGTCCTATTAAGTTGAGTGTTGCCTCATTGATGCCTACAATGCCGATGGTTGAGAAATGGTTTTTCCAGTATTTGCCAAATCTTTCTTTTATGTTGCGTAGGTATCTTTTGGAGTATGGGTATAGGCCTTTTTCGGTGAAGTCTTCTAGTATTTTGCGTTTAAGTTCTAAGCTTTCCTTAGCTGTTTCCATGAGGGTGCCTAGTTTTTCGAAGAATTCGTCTTCGTTTTTTGCGAGGTATCCGGCTCTTGGTATGTTTAAGGTGACTACGCCTATGCTGCCTGTTAGGGGGTTTGCTCCAAAGAAGCCGCCTCCGCGTTTGCGTAGTTCTCTGTTGTCTATGCGTAGTCGGCAGCACATGCTGCGCACGTCTTCCGGGTTTAGATCGCTGTTTATAAAGTTGCTAAAGTTTGGTACGCCGTATTTGGCTGTGACTTCAAATATTGCCTGTGAGACGGGGGAGTCCCAGTCAAAGTCTTTGGTAATGTTGTATGTTGGTATAGGGAAGGTAAATACTCTGCCCTTTGAGTCGCCTTTGGACATGACGTTGGCAAATGCTGTGTTGAGCATTTCCATTTCTTTAGTCATGTCGCCGTAGGTGTCTTTTGTCATGTTTCCGTTGAAAATGATTGCTTCGTTTTTCATAAATTCTGGAATAGTTAGGTCTAATGTTAGGTTAGTGAATGGTGTTTGGAAGCCGACGCGTGTGGGGACATTCATGTTGAAAAAGAATTCTTGTAGTGCTTGTTCTACGTCTTTTTGGTTCAAGTTGTCATAGCGGATAAAGGGTGATAAGTATGTGTCAAAATTGCTAAATGCTTGTGCGCCGGCGGCTTCTCCTTGGAGGGTGTAGAAAAAGTTTACGATTTGTCCTAAGGCAGTGCGGAAGTGTTTTGCGGGTTTGCTCTCGATTTTTCCTGCTACGCCGCCAAACCCTGAGAGTAGTAAATCATTTAGGTCCCATCCAACGCAGTATGGTCCTAGGACGCCTAGGTCATGGATGTGTAAGTCGCCTGAAAAGTGTGCTTTTGCTATTTCTTCTGGGTATATGCGGCCTATCCAGTATTTAGCGATGACTGTGGATGATAAGTAGTTGTTTAGGCCTTGTAGGGAGTAGCTCATGTTGCTGTTTTCTTTAACTCGCCAATCTTCTACATCTATGTATTGGTCTACCATGTCTGCGGAGCTTAGTAGTGAGGCTAATTCGCGCATGTCGTTGTGTTGTTTGCGGTAGAGTATGTACGCTTTAGCTGTGGATGCGTGGCCGTTTTCGATTAATTGTTTCTCAACTATGTCCTGTACTTCTTCAACTGTGGGGACGCCATCGTCTCCGTATTGTTTGTTTAAGGCGATTATTACTTCATCACTTATGCGTTTAGCTTGTTCTTTGTCTTTGCCGCCAACGGCTTTAGCTGCTTTCCATATGGCCTTTGTGATGCGTTCTTGGTCAAAGGGTTCTAATTTGCTATCGCGTTTCCGTACATATTTCATGTTTTCCTACCTCCATAAGTAAACGTCCAAAGTCTTCGGGGTCTTCGAATCTTTTGTAAACTGAGGCAAATCTGATGTAGACAATTCTATCCATATTTTTGAGGTGTTTCATGAGTAAATCACCAATTTCTTGTGATGAAACTTCTCCTGTGTCCTTTAGCATAAGATCTTGCCGTATGCGGCTTGCTAATTCGTTAATTTGTGTCATAGTTACTGGTCTTTTTTCGCTTGCTTTTTGTATGCCTCTGATTATTTTGTTTACGTCGAAGCGTTCGAGTTTGCCGTCTTTTTTACGTACCATTAATTCTATAGTTTCGACGTATTCGTATGTTGTAAAACGTTTGTCACAGTTTACGCATTCTCTTCGTCTGCGTGTAGTGTTATCTGGGGAATCGCGTGTTTCAAGCGTTTTAACGTTTTCAGAGTTGCAGTAAGGACATTTCATAAGTTTCACACGTATAGTGTTAATGTGCTTTCGTAGTACACTATCGTTAGCGCATATTTAAAGAGTTTAGACATTTCCTGTGAAATATTTCGTTATTCTGTGATTATGTGTTCGTGAAAAATAGACATGTTTGAAGAAAACAATCGCTCAAGAAAAGAGTTCTTTATGCTAAATACTATAAACGTCCCAAACTGAAAACTATTTTAAACATTTACTGCTTTTTCTCTTCTTCAACAATAGTTTTTACAATAAAGTAGCCCTTATTAATTAGCCAATGATGGAACTGATAAGTAGTAAACAAACAACCCACCCCACAAGTTTTGCGAATAGCCTCATATGCCTCAGAGCCCTCCGCACACTTATTAAGCTCCATCTGAACAGAACACTTCACATCCTTGCAAAATTCTCTACGTCTATACTCAACAAAACCCTCTAACATGCTAATCAACAATCAACATAGCTCATACATGAGCATATAAGGATTATTTTGTTGACTGCTACTTTTATGTTTTTGTTACGAATGTATGTTGTTTGTTAACAAATTTATGTGTTAAGCTATTTTCTTTTCGAATGTGCATGTCTATTTTCTGTTTTTTGATGACTTGTTCAACTATTTTTGTATCATAACAATGTATAAAAAAGTTTTGTCTCACAACCATCAGAGTGCGTAACATAACTTTTTTAACGCCATAAACAAGACCTCAGACAAAAAGTTAACGTTTTTAGGCTCTTGATAAAGTAAAAATGCAAATCAGCATGGAAAAGATCCCATATCCAGAAAAACAAAATAAGCTTAAAATGAGCTTTAAATAGTGAAATAACGGGGTAAACTACCTCAAAACAGCCAAAATAGAATACCACAAAATACTATATTTCTAATAGGCTTTCTTTAAAACCAATAAAGCATTACAGTTGTTTCATGGTCAAATTCTACAGCGGCAAGAACTTTTCTTGAAGTATCATCTAAAATTGTGCACAAGTACTTGCTATTTGTGCAGTGATGTCAATCAGATGCACCGGTGATAGGGAGTGTTTGTGTTCGTAGCGGTTCTAGGGTTTTTTGCGTTTCTGTTTGTTTGGTTGGTGGTGAGCGTGTCTTGGTTTGATTAAGACTTTGTGGTTTGTTCGGTGTGAGCTTTTTATTTTTTGTCGTGTATAGATGATTTTTTTAAGGTGTCGTGTGTTTAGGTGGTTTTTTTGGTAGGCTTGTTTTGTGGTTTTTATTGTTTGTGGGGTTGTTTGTTTTTTGGGTTGGTCGAGGTTTTTTCTATTGTTGGTGTGGTGTTGGTGGTTTTGTATTGGGCGAGGGTTGTTTGGATCTTTTTGGGGTTGTTTTTAGTTGGTTTGTTGCTTGTTTTATGGTTATGTTGTTTTGTGCGTGTTGTTGTAGGCATCGTTTGATTTCGCGTTTGTTTTTGATTTTGATCATGTTTTTAGTTGGGTGGGTGAGGTATTTTTGGAAGGTGTTTTGCAGTGTTTGGGTGGTGATGTAGTGTGTCGTAAGATAACTTTGTGGGGAAATTATTTTGGGACACGACATTTACATTATTTTTGTATGAAAAATAGGAATTTTTTGATGAAAATGAATGTAAAAATAAGTTTAGACTGGTGGACCGAGCGGGATTTGAACCCGCGACTTCCGCGTTGCGAACGCGGCGATCATACCGCTGATCTACCGGCCCATAGGTTTTAAAGTCTAATCTTTAACTTTTAGAGCTTTCGGTGTAATAAGCGTTCATTAGGCGGCGCGTTGGGTGTTGATCTGTGTTGTGGGGTGTGTTTAAAAGTTTTAATTTTGTTTAATAATATGGTTTGTGTGTTTGTGGGGGTTCGTGTGTGTTTTTTGGCAATTTTTCCGTTCAAGTATGTAGTGTAAACTTTTTTGATTCATTTTTATGTGTGTTACTATGGTTGAAAGTTTTGTTTTGTAACCTTTACTGTCTAGTTTTTGGGGTAATACAATACTTGAAACCTTGTTGCTACGTTTCTTTCTGAAAAATAAGTCAATTTAATGGTAAAAATCAGTTATTTTGTATTACGGTGATAGGGTAATGCATTGAAAATTGTTTTGTGTGCTAATTGTTGCTTGTTTTTTGGAAAAGAGCATATAACGAGATTTTACCCATTGTATTACCCTATGATTTGTGCAGTTAAGGTTTGTAAAATTTGTGAAATTATAGCAAAGTGAATAGACATTGGCGTGTTTTTCATGCCGTAACAAGTTCTAATCCTGAAAAACTATGGAAATAAAACCTTGCTTCAAGCAATAGCTAAGA
>WQSY01000034.1 GCA_009787585.1 Candidatus Bathycorpusculum sp.
CATTGGTTGGTAGAGTTGGCTCATTGGCATTTGGATGTTACTTTTGGGGAGGATGCTAATCGTACTTTGGATAGGATGGCGGCGTTTAATTTGAATATTTTACGAAAGTTGGTGTTAAACTTTTTGAAAATAATGGATCTTTCAGAGTTCAAAGGCCCTGTTAGCTTAAAAACAAGGCGCTTCATAACTGGCTGTAACCCTATAAAATACTTGCAACAACTCTTAACACTATAAACTCTTCTTGTAACGTCAAGTTATCTCTTGAAGTCACATGGAAAAAAAGCGTTCATGCGTTTGACGTGCTCAAACGGATAAGAAAATCACGTACCAAAGATATGCCGATGATTTCCTTTTGGGAATAAACGGTAGCCATGAAGACTGTTTGTGGATTAAGAATCGTCTCTCTGATTTTATTAGCTCATCTCTAAGGATGGAGCTAAACATGGAGAAGACTCTTATAACACACAGTAACCAGTATGTACGATTTTTGGGCTATGATATACGGGTACGTAGAGACAGCAAAATAAAGCCAATAAGAGGAATAAATCGTTGCACTAAGCGAACTTTGCTAAGTACAGTGGATTTGAGTGTTCCTTTTGAGGATAAGATACAAAAATTCATCATAGACAACGGAATTGCGAAAATTAGGAATGGCATACTTGAACCTGTTCATAGACCTGTTCTATTGAACTGCACGGACTTGGAGATTATATCTATCTATAATGCGGAATTGCGAGGTATCTGTAATTACTATGGTTTAGCGAGTGATTTCTATAAATTGAGTTACTTTGGGTATCTAATGGAGTACAGTTGTTTGAAGACGTTTGCGAACAAGTACAAATGTCATGTTAGTGGTGTTCTGCGGAAATTCAGAGAGGGCAAGGGACGTTGGGGTGTTTTTTACGATTCAAAAGCTGGTAGAAGATATATGTATTTTGCGAAGTATTCAGATGGAAAAAAAGCCAAGCGTCCTGTTGATTTGATGTTTGATGCTGCTAAGGCGTATGGATATACGAGGACGACTTTTGAGGGTCGGTTGAAGGCTAAAAGTTGTGAATTATGTGGCACTACTGGGAGTAGTCGTTATGAGCTTCATCACGTGAACAAGGTGAAGAATCTTAAGGGAAAGAATCCTTGGGAGCGTGCTATGATAGCAAAGAGGCGTAAAACTCTGGCTGTTTGTTGGGAGTGTCATTACGAGATTCATGATAGGCGAGTTTTAGTTGATCGAGCAGCAATGGAGAGCCGGATACTTGGGAACAGGTAAGTCCGGTTCGGGGAGGGGTCTGTGTAAACCTGTTATAGAAATGTAACAAGGCGACACTTACCTACTCTACTACTTCGCATCTGATGAATATTTCATATTCTACGACTCCGATCCTAACACCAAACTCTACACCATCAACGAAATCAAAGAACAACTAAACGACCCCCGACTAGACGAAAGCACTACTTAGTTTGCTAAGTCTGTCTTAAAAACGGTGGGTAAGTTGACGCACTTGCCCTCTCTCTATATAATATTTTTATATTTTTTTTAATTGTTGACTTATTTGTAAGTTGACTTACAAGTCCCGCCGTCTGTGACAGTCAAAGTTTAAAATAATTGGAAACACATCATCTCATAATCTTTATCCAAGTAGGCCTTGACCTTTTTAAAACCATATTTACTATAAAAAGCCGTTCTATGTCCCTTCAACGTAACTAACGCCGCAAAACGACAACCAAGTTCAGTATTAGCTTTCTCCACAGCAAACTCTAAACAATACCTGAGAAGAAAAGTACCAATACCCTTCTTTCGCTCAGTATTATCAACCGCCAACCGCCCAAGCCACAAAGCAGGATAATTAACTTTCTCATAATTATCAAGCCTTAACCCAGTTTGACCCTTTCTAACTGCACTCATTGCTAAGGTAACAAAACCAACAAGTTTATCACGTCTATAGAAGAGGTGAGTAACACCCATACCCTCGCGTTGATAACTTAGAGCATCATTATGAATAAACCCGTTTAAATCAAGCTCATCATTTTCACTACAATCAAACTGGGACAGATCAGTATTTTCAGACAGCTTTTTTATAGTAAAAGCCTTATTATCCAAATTGTTTGCGTCAGACAAAATTAGTTCGTTCTCTTTTTTACAGATTTATTAAAGATAACTCGGTTTTGCTCCATTATTTCCTTTTGTAGCTTAGTTGGGCCTCTTTTAATGTCACGTTCAAGTTCTTTGGCAGCTTCATCAGTAATATCGGGTAGAGGAATAGGTTTAGCCATAATTGTCACCTTAATTGTGATACACAGGTAAAGCATAAAAACTTTCACTGCTATAAACCGTTTTTTAACAACTTGGCACATATTAGTTACATCAAAATTTGTGCCTCTGTTATAGTTTTGCGGCAATAGCACCATAGTTTTTCCAAGACAGTAATTACACGTCTACTGTTTGCTGTCTGGGTTCCTTTTTTGTTGAGTCTGCACGTTTTATTAAGTCTACTTTTTTAGTGTTGAACTATGAGTCTGTGCAGTACGTGGAGCAAAGTCTGTTTCGCAGTTATTTAGTCAATAGAGACAACCTATAAGGATGGACTATTCTGGTTAGCTGGTTTCTTTTGTTAGCTCTTCATAAGCAAAGCAATCGATAAAGTGGTCGTTGGTCATGCCCACTGCTTGCATGAATGCATAGATAATTGTACTGCCGACAAAGTTCATGCCACGCTTTTTGAGGTCTTTGCTGATTTTATCCGAAACAGACGAAGTTGCAATAACATCCGTTGTTTTCTCAAAGTGATTTACAATTGGCGTATAATTCACGTAACTCCATAAGTATTTATCAAAGCTGCCGTGTTCCTCTTGGATGTGAAGAAATGCTTTTGCATTGGTCACGGTCGTGTTGATTTTTAGGCGGTTTCGGATAATTCCCGTGTTCGTCAATAGTTCTTTGATTTTGGTGTTATCATAGAGTGCAACTTTTGCTGGGTCAAAACCATCAAAGGCAGCTCGATAGTTTTCGCGTTTTTTAAGTACCGTTAGCCACGACAGCCCTGCTTGTGCGCCCTCTAAAATTAGCATTTCAAATAGCTTTTTATCATAATGAACAGGTCGGCCCCATTCATTATCATGATAGTCCACATAAATTGGAACATCGCCACACCAACAACACCTAACTTTGTCAGCCATCTAACCTACTCCAACTCTTCACCACTATACCCTGTTTTTAGCCGTTTTTATACAATAGCCCTATTTCCTATCTTTTCTTACGATGTTTCTTACGATGCTGTCTTTGTATTAAAACCCATTTTTACCTCATTGGGTTGTACACGGTAGAACGGTTTTGGCCTGTTTTGTTTCTTGCAGGTTTCACTTGTCCGTTTTAGTTTTGGCTTGCTGAGTTGGTTTTGGGGCTTTAAATATTCTGATAGTTTAGAGGGTTGGTAAATATTATGTGTGGTCTGCTGTGGCATAGTAGTTTCGGTGAATTAGGCAATAGTTGTGTTTTGTTAAGTGCCGAGGAGGGGTGTTTGTTTGTCTGAGTTGGTTCAGACTTTGTGGTTTGAGGATGTGGGTTTTTTGCATGAGCAAATGCGCGATACTCCGCTTGGACGGTTTTCTATTCGGCAGATGGGCATGTTTTTAGTCTTTGGCTTGTTAGCGTGGCTCTCGTCTCTTGTGTTTGCGGATTTAGTGCTCAAAATTGTAGTTGCTGGCATCATATTTTTTGGTGGTGCGGCTTTATTCACAAGAAAAATTAAAACGGTCTCCCCTGAAACACACCTGCTCTGCCTGATAAAACGGTTCACCCTGCAGATAAAACAAAAACACTCTGCCACCAAAGCTAAACAGTCTGTGGAACAAGAGTCCAAGTCTATGCTGCTCTCAGCAACCATAGGCGCACCTGTAAAAATTGTTGGAGTTCTAAAAGACCTCACAGGAAACATTCTCGCAAACAAAAATTTCATAGTGAGTGTAAACAGCACTGCTCATTCAAGTGGTTCAACTGACCAAGACGGCTACTTTTGCACTTATTTCACCCCCGACCACCCCGGACTTTTCCAAATAGACCTCCAACCCCAAGACCACCCAGACATCACCCAAAAAATAACCCTACAAGTCAACCCAAAAACAGACGAGGTAACCCAAAATGCACAAAAACCTACTGAAAAATAGATTTAACCCCAAACCCCAACAACCCATTTGCACCTATGAAGTGTTCCCAGTAAACTATGTCATGCTGCCAAAACAAAAACGACAAGAAACCCTAGGCCGCTTCCAACGCCTCCTAAACAGCCTACCCTGCCAAGCCACGTTAACCGCTCAAAAAACCCAAAAAACCCTCCAAATCAACGAAGAGGAACTCACAACCACTTACTACCGCTTCTTCATTGAAAGCACTGAACCTATCGATTGGATAATAGATCAGTGCAATTTTAAACAACAACCCCTAACTGAGCTCTCCAAAGCCAAAGTAGCTAAACCTTTTCCTAAACATCTTCAACTTGAAAACGGTAAACTCCAGCGAACCTTTACCATCTATCAACTCCCCGGTAAACTCTTGCCTGGGTTTGTTAGTGAGCTTTATGGGTTATGTGAAAAAGTGCTAATAGGCATTAAGCCTCTCTCACCCGAAGTGGCCAGTGCGCAGATGGGCAAATACCTGCGTTTGCTCAAAAGCATACTCTTAGCTGATCAATCCAAAGGCCGCCTGCCCAAAGAAGAAACCAAACTAAAACACGACATGGCTCAGGCCACTTATCATGGTTTGATAACAGGGAGTACACGATTATTTGAGTTAAAAATTAACCTCACTTTGGAGGCTGATACTCTTGAGGAGCTTAAAGGGAAAACAAAAAAACTCAAAGACACTCTACAATCTCGTTTTATACGTCTTGACTGTCCCCTGTATTTTCAGCCCGAATTAGCTCTTGGTACGGTGGGTAAAAAGCTTGTAGCCGACACCACAACCGTTAGTAGCTTTTTTCCGTTTGTTTCAGCCGACCTAATCGAGTCACCGGGTGGAGTTTTTTTGGGTATAAATCAACTCACAGGCGCACCCATAGTATTTGACCCACACCTACGCATGAACCAAAACATAATAATCATGGGAAAAAGCGGCGCAGGCAAAAGCTTCACCTCAAAAATCCTCCTAACACGCCTATTGCAAAAACATCCCAATCTTGCCTACTACATCGTTGACCCTGAGAATGAGTATGGCGAAGTGGGTAGGCTTTCTGGTGCAGACGTTCTGGATATAACAACTGAGAAACAGTTAGGACTTGATCCAATTCAAATTTTTAGCGACAATAAAGATACTGCCGCGGGCATTCTTGCTGATTTGGTGGGTGTTGAGGATAATCGGGGTTATCAGGAGCTTCGAAGTGCAGTGGGGGCAAGCCGTGACCTTCTTGAAGTTTATCAAAACAGCTCTCCAGCTCTAAAAGACCGCTTATCACCCTTTGTAACTGGAACTGATAGTTTCTTAACTATGGGGCAGCCTCAAAAGTTTTCACATCGCATGGTGTTTAATCTAAGTGCTTTGCATCGGCAGTTGGCTATGACACAGAGACGAAGTCTTACTTTTCAGGCGGCAAATGTTTTGGTTTTTAGCAAGATTTGGCAGATGCTTGACAACACTAAATTCTTACCCTTGCACATTCCAAAACTGGTAATTATTGATGAGCTTTGGCTCTACACTGCCCTGCCTGCTTCAGCGAGTTTCTTAGAAGGGGTTTCACGGCGGGGNAGAAAACGAAACGTAACCCTGCTCTTAAACTCCCAACGCTTAGCAGATGTGCTTGAAAACCCTGCTGGCAAAGCAGTTATAGAAAACTGTGCTACCAAAGTCATGCTACGGCAAGATGAGTCAGCAATACGCATGGCAGGTCAAACCATCGGCTTATCAACCGCTGAAATGGAAACCCTTCTAGAACTAAACCAAGGTCAAGGCCTAATCGTCGCAGGCGACATACACCTCCCCATTGACTTTCTAGCCACCAACGAAGAATACAACATATTTACAACCAAACCAACGGAGCGGAGCCCTCCAACATGAAAACCCAACCACTTAACCCTATCATCATTGTTGTTTCAAAGGTAGCGGAGGTCTTTGCGTGACTCCAAACTGCAACGTTATTCAAGGTGATGCTCTTGAAGTATTGCGCCGCTTTGACGATAACACATTTGGCGCGATAATTACTGACCCGCCGTATGCCAGCGGCGGCTTACACACGGTAAATAGACAAGCCCCTACCGGCGTAAAATATACCACAAAGAAAGCAAAAAACCACCTGCCCAACTTTGAGGGAGATAACAAAGATCAACTAAGCTGGATGCTCTGGAGCGCCGCTTGGCTACGAGAAGCTAAACGGGTCTGCAAAAAAGGTGCCCCCATATGTGTGTTCATAGATTTTTGGCAGTTGGATGCTTTGAAATGGGCGTTACAATGGGCGGATTGGCTTGTGAAAGGAGTGGTTGTTTGGGATAAGACAGAGATGGTGCGTCCGCAACTGGGACGGTTTCGCAGCCAATGCGAATTCATTTTATGGGGTAGTAAAGGGGCTATGAGTTTGAAGCGAAACGTTCCCGTACTGCGAGGGTGTTATCGTTATCCAACTTTGAACAAAGACAAATTGCATCAAACACAGAAACCTCTAGAGTTAATGAGAGATCTTGTGAAAATTGTTGAACCTGGAGAAGTCATCTTAGACCCTTTTTGCGGTTCAGGAACAACCTTAGTGGCATCTTTACAGGAAGGATATAGTGCAGTTGGTATTGAAGTAACCCCAGAATATGCTACTATTGCTCAAAACCAAATAGACGACACCCTAAGTCAAACCTCTATACCAACAACAGAGTGGAGGCTAGCGTGTGAATGACCTTAGAGTATGCGAACTCTTCAGCGGTATCGGCGGCTTTCGACATGGACTTGAAAAAGCCTCCAACCAGTTCCAAACAGTATATGCTAATGAATTGGATCGATGGGCTGCAAGCATCTACCGCCACCACTGGCCCGACGGAACATTGTGTGAAGCAGACATACGAAACATCCAAGCCAAAAACATCCCAGACTTTGACATACTCTGCGGAGGCTTTCCCTGCCAACCCTTTTCGACTGCTGGCAAACGCTCAGAATTCCGAGACCCACGCGGCACACTCATTTATGAAATTATACGGATTGCAAAAGAAAAACAACCCAAGATGCTTTTTCTCGAAAACGTCTATGGCTTGCTCACCATCAACCAAGGAGAAACTTTTCGCGAAATCATCAAAAACATTGGGCAACTGGGGTATCTATGCGAATGGCACGTTCTTAACAGCCGATACTTTGGAGTCCCTCAGTCCCGTCGCAGAGTCTTTATTATCGCATATACTGCAAAATACGCACGAAGTGAACGAACAGTTTTTCCTATCCCAAAAAGCAATGATGACAGTTATAAGAAAACTAGGCAAAAAATCGTTTCGCCCACGCCTACTACACCCCTTGGGACAAAATGTGATTTTGGAAGGAGCTGGTTTGTGACACAATATGTTGTGCCGACAATTACCTGCCATGTTGGTTGCGGTGGGGGCAGTGAGCCACTTGTTATAATGCCTCGTCCAACTGCTAAAAGTGAAGACCAATTTCGAGTTTATAACAAGGTTGTTCCAACATTGATGTCACGTATGGGCACAGGCGGGGGCAATGTGCCACT
The DNA here is from genome assembly GCA_009787585.1 of Candidatus Bathycorpusculum sp. Classification (GTDB taxonomy): domain Archaea; phylum Thermoproteota; class Bathyarchaeia; order Bathyarchaeales; family Bathycorpusculaceae; genus Bathycorpusculum; species Bathycorpusculum acidaminoxidans. The sequence continues at coordinate 7,683 of WQSY01000034.1, forward strand.
TATTTTACCTAAAGATAAGTGGTGTATGCGTAAATTAACTTGTATAGAGTGTGAAAGACTCCAAGGGTTCCCTGATAACTGGACACAATACGGTTTAACAGCCACTGGTAAGCAAATTGAGATTAGTAACTCGCAAAGATACAAAGCATTAGGTAACGCGGTTACATCCAATGTCATAGCTGGTATAGGGAAATTGATTCTTGGTTTCTTTTTTGAGAATTTATACATACCTGGCTTTGCGCATCAAGAGAAAATCGAGACACAGTTTTAGGTTCGGTTGTTTTTGGTTGACTCTAACGATCTTAAGCGACAGCATACACCTGTTGTAACACCTGTTACAACTGTTACTGGTCCTCAGAGCCGGAATTTAGGGTATTCAGTTGAAGAGCGGATTTGTCATGTTATTGATGAATCCGAAGTTGAGCTTAAGCCGTGTGAGATTGCTCGTAAAATCCATACTCCGCATAAGCCTACGGCTGGACAATACACCTCAGTACGGGTCATTTGTGCCCGGTTGCTTCAAAGAGGCCTTGTAATTCAACCCTACCCCGGAGCATACTGCAACAAAATCACCTACGGTGTGCGGTTTGTACCATTAATGCTGCACAATGTACGGTTGCATAGTAATTTGTCAATTAATGTCAAGTCTGAGACTATTACTGAGGTGGTGGGCGGGGTAACGGTTAAGGTGGTGTTTGGGAGTGAACGTAAGAAAGTGTCGGGAATTATTTCTTGTGATGCTGGGATGAGTCGCGATGCTTGTTTATTTGCTGTTAATCGTTGGTTTGAGCTTGTTGAGGGCAAACTGGGTTTTTGCCTAAATGATCTAGTAATTACTACGTGGGAGCTTAACAAGGATCATGCGGGGATTCGTATTGATGGAATTCAATGTGTTACCAAACGTGATCTTTACGGTATGATTGAGCGCACCTATCAAAAAGAGGAAAATTTGGTGCGCAAAGAGTGGAAGGTTTCTACGCCTATGTCTTTGAACAAGTTTGAGGAAGCCGTTTCTAAGGGGTTGGCTGGGATGGAGAAGGCACAGGATATCAAAGATTTGAAGGCTGAGGTGCGTGGGGTGTGGGAGGCTTTAAAATTCAATAACAGTCGAATGTTGGAGCTTGGACGGTTTGTTGAGGCTGTTTCTAAGAGTCAGTTAAGTTTGGTTGATCGTGTTGTGGATTTGGAGAGGGGGCTAGTTGTGTTGAGTAATTCTGTTACAAAGTTGGTTGAGGTTTTAGCTGGAAACCAACCTAATGATAAATCAAAAGTTTCGAGACCTGATAATGAGGCTGATGGTTTTGAGTATGTTCGATAAGTAAAGAAAGGGCAAGGAAGAAATACCAAGAGAGACCATAAATAAGCTAATGAAAGGTGTGTCTTTATGATTATTAAGGCAATTAAAGATAGAAAGTCCATCCGTAACTATGTGCCTAAAGCGAACGTATCTGAGGCACAAATCAAAGAACTTTTAGAAGCAGCAATGTTGGCACCATCCGCCTGCAACAGTCGTCCATGGGAGTTTATTGTGGTGCAAAATCGAGAGAAACTTGAGGCAATCACCAAGATTCATCCCTATACGCAAATGCTCACAACAGCAAGTTGTGCGATAGTTGTGTGTGCGGATCTGAATTTGCAAAGCGGTGTATCAGAAGGATTTTTTCCCCAAGACTGTGGAGCGGCAACGCAAAATATACTCTTACAAGCTGTTGAATTGGGGTTGGGCACTTGTTGGTGTGGCATATATCCAAAAGAGGATAAGGTGAGGGCGTTTCGCAGTTTGTTTGAACTGTCTGTTAATGTTGTTCCGTTTTGTGTTATTGCTGTTGGCGTTCCTGCTGAAGAAATTGGCAGCCGTGGATTTTACGAAGAGACCAAAGTTAAATGGGTAAAATAATGGTGATGAGGGAAATTTATGGGTAAGTTGATTAAAAATATTGAACATGGGATGGTGCTCCCATTAGTGGATGAGGTGGCGTATCAAGATGGTCAGGTTGTTAGTAAAACGCTTGCACAAAATAGTCGGCATAGTTTGACATTGTTTGCTTTCGAAAAAGGTGAAGAAATTAGTTCACATGCATCCGAGGGGGATGCTTTGGTGCTTGTTTTAGATGGTGTGGGAAAAGTCACACTAGATGGAAAAGAGTATTTGCTCCATAGAGGGGAGGCTATTGTTATGCCAGCCAAAGTTCCTCATGTCGTATATGCAGTTGAGCGGTTTAAAATGCTCTTAACAGTATCCTTTCCTCAATAGCCAGCTCACAATTATTAGCCAACCGTATAATTTACCTCTTTTCAGAGTCTATATTAGGATAGCAGGACTGTTAGAGCAGTTTTTGTTTCCGCAAGCATGACCTCTAAAGACGGCAAAGGTTCAGAACTTAACCTAGTAAGACCCACCTCCAAATGTGGCTCAAGAAGCTCAACTAAATCTTTGGGAAAAAGATTGTCAACACCAATAAATCCAACATTTTTTGCCTCACACTTACACAGAAACATTTCTCTAACTTTAGCGTGGTCACATTTGTTAGTTTTCAAAAGCCGCCAAACATCATAATAATCCTTAATCTTACCCCGCTCAACTAACGCCCGTAATTTCTCTGCCAAAATCGTCTCAAGCGAATACACCCTTACTACATAAGGCGGATAATCAAACATTTGTGGAACCTGCTGTTCAACAACTTTTCCTAGAAATTTTTCGGTGGTAATTTCAATCTTGACAGTGTTTTTACAAACTGGACCGTTGTACTGAAAACGGCTCTGAAGATAGGTTGAGCTTAAAAAAGGAGGCTTACTAAGAACCACAGAGATACCGCTCTCTTTGGCTATAATATCTGGGACATCCTTGGATAGAATTGGCGCAAGATCTTCTAAGGTGTTATCCCCAAGTAGGGTGAAATCTAGGTCTTCGGAGAGCCGCCATTGCCCAGGAAAATAAACTTTTGAAAGAGCTGTGCCACCTTTGAAGGCTAAACACTCAGAAAGCCTACTAGAACAGATACCATAGAGCAGCCAGCCCAAGACATAGTCTTTTTCAACTAGGTCAAGGGGTAGTTTCTTTTCTCGCGCTATTTTTCGTAGTTCTTGGGGTGTTATCATGTTATCCACTTTGAAGGTTCAATTGTCACATTTATAACTAGTTTCCACTTTTCTACTATGGGGCCTCTTTTTTTGAGGGAACAATCAAGCAAGGAATAACCTGAAGAAAGGGGCAGAGTTGAGAGTGTCTCGACTGCGTTTTCTATGCATAGTATTTCTGTGAGGTAGCCTAGTCGTTTTAGGACGGTTTTGTTTCTGATTTTTTGAGCAAAATCAACCAGTTTGGTTTGGTCTATGTCGTTTTTGGCAAAGTATAGGGCTTTGGCTACTTCTTCTATACCGCCGCAATGTTCAGGGTGGTCTATGCAGTCGATTAGGGTTTTTTCTTTGGAGGCGATGTTGATTTTTCTGTTTTCAATTTCAGTTTCTTCTGTTCCAAACATTTTGTGTGGGGGAATGGTAACAAATCGGATTTTAGTGTTGAGTATGGTTTTGGAGTTGCGGGGTTTGGTTGTTGCCACATAGGTTGCCGACGGGGTTTGATCGGTAAGACCATGATAGTTAAGGGCGCTTGCGTAGGCTATGTAGTAGGGTTCAACAAGTACAGAGGCTAAAATAAAGCTGTGCAGTGTATAGTTGTCTGTGCCGTTTGTGCCTGCGTTTAGGGGTGCTATTAGGTAGGTGCCGTTTTTTATTTTTTGGATCCATTTTTTACGTACTAGCCAGTCAAGTAAATTTTTTGGGTTGTTGGTGAATTCTTTTAGGTCGTTTGTTGTAAAGATTGTTTTGCCTGCGTAGCTTAGGCTGGATAATGCTTTAGCTTCTCGTTCTGACAACGTACGACTATATGACGTAATCAATTTTCGTGCACACACTCGAATATAATTAAAATATTATAGTTCAAAAGGCTTATAAAGTTAAGCCCAATAACCAATTTAAAAATTCAAAAATCAAACATATCAACATGAACTGACTGAAGCGGTTAATACAAAATAACGTAAAACTACAAGTATCAACTATGCAGGGATTGTGTGGGGCGGGTTATTGAGGCGGTTTCTAAGAACCAGCTAAGTATGGTTGACAGGATTGTGGATTTGGAGAAGGGGCTAATTGTGTTAAGTAATTCTGTTACCAAGTTGGGCGAGTTTTTAGCTGTAAACCAATTGATAAATCAGATGGTTCAAGACCTGCGGGTGATGCTGATGGTTTTGAGTATGTTCGCTAAAAAGTTATGCTTTAGGTGACCATACAAAACTCTCAGGGGGTTACTGTTTTTGTTCTCTTTTTGAAATAGAAAAATACTCCACCAACAATAACACTTACGAGTACAACTATTGAAACTACAAACACCATGTAACCAGTTGTTTTGTCATCATCATTAGTTATACTGCCATCACTATGAAATATGTCGCTATACTGCGTAGCAGTGTTATCAGAAATTACGCCACCCCATCTGTTAAATGTGCCAGCATTATATACACCTCCACCAACTTCAGCATTATTATTAGAAATTACCCCCTTTTCAGACAAACTAAAATTCCCATCAGGCCAATTGTAAACCCCACCACCAGAGGTAGCTTGATTATTAGAAATTTCACCACCCGACATACTAAAAACACCACTATTAGACACACCACCGCCTGATTCCAGATAATTCCACCCCTCACGTGTAGCTTGATTATTAGAGATTTCACCACCCGACATACTAAAAACACCACTATTAGACACACCACCACCGTAATTGTTACGAATTTCACCACCCGACATACTAAACGTGCCAGAGACCCTTTCCCCAGTCACACCATTACGTATGTTAGCATTAACCACGCCAAAGCTTGGGTTATTAGAGATTTCACCACCCGACATACTAAACGTGCCGTACCCACTGTTACCCACACCACCACCAATGCAGTTAGAAATAGTGCCACCAACCATAGTAAAAACACCGCTGTTACTCACACCACCACCAGAAATCTCGCCACTACACAAAATAAATGTACCCGAGACACTAACACTCACAGCCGCAGTCCAACGGTAATTTTCAGGATTAGATACAACAATACCCTCAAGCCTCAACACCGCACCGCCTTCAACACTAATAACAGCACCAGTACTAGGCCAATAATCCGGCGCAAAGTAAACCTCTAGATCCTTGCCAATCAGTTTGAAAAATTTAGACGTACTTGTGCTTTTTAAGGTGATGTCTTTGTCAACAGGGATAACAAGTGGTTCTGTAAGGGTAATATCGTTATCAAGAGCGATAATTGTAGGTTTTACAGCGTTATTGACAGTACTTCTAAGTTCCACCTCATTTCTAACAACTATTTGGTCAGATACACCTAATACAAACGGAGAAACACCACTAAACAGTGAAACACACCCAGAAGAAACAAAAATCGCCACAAATAGTAAAGAAACAAACAACAAACCCCATCTACGGCAAATATGACGTAAGTTAACCTTAGATTTAACATTCCTCCTCATACAAACACCTACATCTTCGTCTCTACCGACCATCTTGCTTTGAAGATAAAAAGTAAAATTGCCATAACAACCGCCAAAGTCACACCAACAACCCCTATACAAATAATTAGAACCTCCCTCAAACTAAAACCACCACCAGTAGACCCAGAACCACTGTTATTACCATCAGATGAGCCGTTACTACCGTTAGATGATTCACTATCACCACCAGATGGTCCAGTACTGTTTTCAGGGTATACATTATCACCCTCACCATAAAGACCAGTGAAAGTGTTACCTGAAATCTCGCCACCAATCCATTCAAAAATGTGAGCATAACCATACACGCCACCGCCAGTGTAAGCGGTGTTACCAGAAATTTTTCCACCAGTCATCGTAAATTTACCACCATGATTGTGTACACCTCCACCCTTGCCATCAGGAGCTGTGTTACCTGTAATTTCGCCCCCTGACATAACAAAAACACATTTCTCAGTATAACTACCGCCAATAGACACACCACCGCCACCACCAGACGCGACACTTGCTGTAGCTTTATTGTTAGATATCTTGCCTCCAGTCATCTCAAAAACACTCGGCCAACTGTTGGCTACTCCTCCACCCCAGCTGGCTGTGTTGCCTGTGATTTCACCTCCAGACAAAATAACAGTACCAAAGTTTACTACCCCACCACCATCACCATGTAAAAATCTAATGTTATTGGAAATTCTGCCGCCTAACATCTTAAAAGTACCACTGTTAGCTACTCCACAACCGTCTGCAATAATTTCATTCATGTGCGCATGATCATCGGGATTATAATAGTAACCACCCATATTGCCTGTGATTTCGCCGTTAAGCATGATTAGTGTGCTGCCTTTGCTAGTAGTTACTCCTCCACCGATTTCACCTGTTTTATGAGTTACCATAATGCCATCGAGTGTTAGTGCTCCACCGCTGTCAACAGTAATAGTGTGTCTATTAACTACACCTATTAGCTTGTAGTATCCAGAGGCTTTGTTGCTTGTTAAGGTGATATCTTTGCCTGCTGGAATGGTGAGGGTTGTTTCTGTTAAAGTGATGTCTTTGTTAAGTATAATGATTGTAGATCCTGCCGAATTGTTAATGGCGTTTCTAAGTTCCGTTTCAGTACTAACTACTTTATCAGATGCCCCAGACGCAAAAGGAGAAACACCACTATCAAATATAGGGCTAAAGCAAGAAGAAATCAACACTGCAACAAACAGTAGGGAAACAAAAAATGCCTTGCTATGGAGATAACGAAAATTAACTTTAGGCATGGCGTGACCTCTTAGTGTTGTATCTTCAAATTTAGTATACTTTAGATGCAGTTTATATGTCTTATTAAAAAAGGTCAACGGAGAACAAAAAATGACAAAAAGCAGAAACACGCCTAATAACCTATCAACATAATCTACTGAAACGGTTAGAACGAAATAACGTAAACTGTAACGTATCAGTTAAGCTATAATTGTGGATGGGCAACATTTTGTTTCTTTTTAAAGGGTCACGTTTTGTATTGGTGTGATTGTCTTGTTTGATTTTGTGATTACTGTTGAGAATGTTGTTATGACGGGCTCGTTTAGTGAGGGTGTGGATTTGGGTGTTGCATGTTTAAAGTTGGAGGGCTCTAAGTGTAGTTGGAAAAAGTTTCCGGGGTTATCTTTCAAGTTGAGGTCGCCTTTGGCTACGTTTTTGCTTTTTGGAAACGGCAAGTTTGTCTGTACAGGCACAAAAACTAAAACCAAAGCAGAACAAGCCATCATGGTTTTTCTTGGGTTGCTTAAAGCGGAAGGTTTAGTTTCAAGTCAATGTAGTTTTGAGTGTGGGGTAAAAAATCTTGTAGTCTCAATAAACATGGCTGGAACATCGGTGTCTTTGGAGCAGTTTAACAGTGAATTTGACACTATATATGAACCAGAGAAATTCCCAGCAGCTGTCTATAAAGTGGGTGAATCTAAAGCAACGTTTCTTGTTTTTCTCACGGGTAAGATGATCTGCTCAGAAGTAGCTGATGAAGAAGACCTAAAGAAGACCATTAAAGTATTCTACGACCAACTCGTAGAGAAAAACGTGATAGCAAAAATATTAAATAACTAACTTGACTCCACTTGATTGGTTCTGGTTTGTTGAGTTAAGCAGCTTATTATTTACAAAAAAATGAAAAGTGCAGACACTGTCTGCACTTTTAATATAAAACATGTATACTGGAATGACGCCATAGGTTAGCTGGATAAGGAACAAATCTTTTTTATCCCGTTTTTTCTATCTTTAGTATAAGAGGGCATTGGTATGAGTGGCGAGTTTAAGAATCGTATAGACGCTTTAGGTCTTGATGAGGTTGCAAAACAGAAAGTGTTAACTGTTATCGAAGAGGCGGGGTCAGTGTGTCCTTGTTTGCAGTGTAGTTCTAAGGATACCTGTGAAAATTTTCAATGGCACATTAAATGGTTCGGAAACAAATAGACAACATTCTAAAAATAGTTGCAAACCAAGTTTATAGCAAGTCATAACTTAACTTAGATGCATTCGCTTAACACAGAAATAAGAAGCAACTTATCTATTCAGTTATCTGTATCTCTTTTCAGTGTTTATGCGCAAAGAGGGACTATCGTAAGTGCAATGGTGAAGAAAATCATTGTGGGGATTGTTGGAGAGGCAAGCACACCGTTTTGATATAGTTCACTGTGCTCCTTTAGTTTATCAAGGCATTTTTGTAAATTTGTTTCTGCTTTTACAAAATGCAACAACTTTCTAGTGGGTTCACCGTTTTTTTCTTGAAGCACCACTGTTTCGGCTGGAAAATATCTAAGACTCTCAAGTTGAGTTAGTGATATGTATCTTGCCGTAAAGAGCAACAAGACTTTTTGTCGTAGGGTGAGTTTAATTCCATCGAACATAGGTACTTTCTTAATGAGCAGGTCTTTTAGATTTAGGGTAAAAATGGAATAGAGGCCAGATCAGGCTTAAAATAGTTGAAATGCAAAATACTGCCAAAACAACCGGTAGTGCAGAAAACCCTAATGGCGTGTTAAAAGTGTGGGGGATTGTTGGAAGGGTTAAACCCATAAAGACTACCGCTTTTACATCTGCTCCTCCATAAAAGCCAGAACAAAATAAAACAAACCCCAAAACCATCGAAACCCCCAAAGAAACAAAAACAGCTTGTACATCTAACAAGCTAACTGCTAATTTTGTCAGAGTCATTATGCATCCTATAGGGTAGGCAAAGAGCCAAACCCGATTAGACACTGCTCTTTTCTTTAAATCAAAAACAGAGGCATATGTTAAAACGCTTAACGTAAAAACAAACGGTATCCACAGCATAAGTGATTGCATTTTTCATTCCCCTATAATAGATTGTAAGACTTTTAAAAGTCAAGCAGCGGAGCTCTCATTTTCAGGATGTGGAAAGTGACGGCTAACTGGGAAGGTGGTCTTTTGACATAATTCACCTTCCGTCTCCTTTGTTTTCTCTTCTTTGTTAAGCGGCTGTTTTTCGTTTTTTGGCTCTTCTTCTTTTTCTTTTATTGCTTGTTCAAAGCCCAGTTGTGTTCTTGAAATGGGTACCTTGCCTAATGCTATTGGAAGTTTTGCTATTGCTGTGGGTAGTCCTATAATTTGTGCTAATTCTTGTGTGCTAAGTACAATTGGTTGGCGTTTTCTAAATGTCACAAATAAACAAACTGCAAAAAACACAGCTAAACCAAGAGGCACCAAATCAGCCCTACTAAACCCTAAAGAAAAAAGCTTTAGGGGGTTAAAAAAACCCAAAACCCCTGCAAACAACAAAAAACTTAACGGTGCTGCCCACCAGAGGCAACAGAGAACATTATTGCGTGCCCAATATCTTGTGGGTGCTCTAAGAGCAGGTGTTGGGTGTTGTTTGGGTTTTTTGGTTGTTTTAAAGGTTTTTAGTCTGTTGGTGGGGGCTGCTGGCAACGCTTTTTTGATTGCTTGGACAGTTTGCATGGAGTTGCCAAAAACAAGAATTTTGCAGGTGAAAAGGTTACTTGCAAGTTTTAGCTCTGCATGCTTTACAAGTTCACGGCTCCAAGAATCCACCTTATTCTGCCCCGACCGTCCACCCCTAACAGAAGTAGCTGTCTCAGTTTTGGGGACTTGTCCAATACCTGTCCCTATCAGATCAACAAGAGGATCTAAAACACTAACACCCACCACTGACGATGAGGAGGATTTACCCGCGAGTTTGTTGTACACGAATTTTTGTATGCCTAATGTTGCGTTGGGATCGGCTTGGGCAACCACTTCTACACATACCCCCAGACCTGCTGTGGATGCAACTATTCGGTCAATAAGATTAACCATAAACTCTTGCCGCTGACAACTATACACTATAGGCAAAGCATAATTCTTTGCTAACTCTAAGAACCTGTATTCAATAGTAGAGTCTCCTGAGTAGAACTGTTGAGTGAGTATCATTATCATGTTTTCTTCAGAGTTTGTTGAGATTTCATGTCTTTAGATAGTCTTCTATACCATGTTAACCAACCAAAGGTTCGCTCCACACGCCAGCGTTTAGGTAAAATTTTAAAGCCTTTGGGCATAATTCTCTCTGAAATATGCCATTTCCGCCTCAAAG
>WQSY01000035.1 GCA_009787585.1 Candidatus Bathycorpusculum sp.
GGCTTTTAGAAGCGATTTTCTATACGGGATCTGGGTCCCAGCCATCTATCCGCAAGCAATAGAACTCACCCATTTAGCTGACGAGGTTAGTGCCTCAAAATACATATCGGTGTTTTTCTTCCAACATACTCCATAATTAGAGGAAAGGGTAATCAGGGCAAAAAGGCTTTTACATAGAAGATTGCACCATCGACCCTGAGTCGATGCGGGAAGAACTATGAAAACACAAAATGTTTTCATGGAAAATACACACCTTTCAAATATAACTTAAAAAGTTTTTACGATACCAACTTAGAGCCTGTATCAACTTAATTGAGAAAAATACTGTTAATATAAATATTAATGCTACGTTAATTTAACACTGAATTCCGAATGTAAACTATTTTAAGATATGATCACATTTTGCATGTTTATGATAACATCATATACAAAAGTTTAAATAATATAATCGACTATAAAGTGATATGTTAAAAGAAAAAGAAATAAAACTAAAAAAACATGTTGTTAGCAGTGTAATTCTGTCACTATTTATGCTGGCTTCTGCGTTAACTGCAATACCGGTAACACAAGCATCACATGATTATAATTATGGTTTTTCTAGTAACTTATACACCACTAACTGGCTTCAATACAGTACTAATGCACAAGCAACGGCAACCGCTTTCAGCAATATTGACAACTTATTTACTCAGCAAAGAATTTGGATTCCTTCTACAGGATGGGTTTACTTCTATGGCGAGATAGCCGACTGGGGATCATCAGCAACACCCACCAGCGTCTATAATAGAATCGCCCATGACAACACAGTACACTCTGCCTCCTCTGTCGTCCTTTACGTTGGACATGGCGGTCCTAGTGGCTTTTATGTACACACCAACTATCCAAACGACCAAAACACTACCCCAGATCTAGTATCATTTAGCACCATTCAATCTTATACACAATCTAGTCCCCAACATCACTTGTCTTTTATGTGGGTATGTAATGGAAAAACCAGCAATAATCAAGGCTCAGCAACCGCATGGAACCCCATGGCCATGAATAACCAAGCCGCGTATGGCCCATACACATGGATAGGCTTTAGCAACGCTTCACCTTGGCTAATTGAAACAATATCACCGGGGAATACATATCAACACTGGCTTACTTTCTTCTATTATCATACACTTACCAATGGCTACTCAGTTACAAAAGCACTTGATGAAGCCTCTAAGACAGCAGGCATGGCAAACTTTGCCAGCACACCATTAGCTAAGGGAACTTATCAGACCTATTGGCCATATTCATCAGCAGGCTATTATTCAGGGCAGATGCACGTAGTTGGTAACCCATCTAGCACATACATATAATACAGGAGAGATACTTGTAATGAAAAAATTAATAAAAAAATTTAGCCAAAATATTTTCCCACTTGTATTGACAATGCTTTTATTACTCTCTTTTGTAAGCGTTACAGTAGCGGAACAGTCCAATATACCCTTAAACACAACTAATACGATTCTTCAAGCAAACAATTCACAACAACTCTCACAGAACCTCTCAAAAGAGGATAATATCTTACTGGGCAACATTATGAGCTTTCTAAATAACGTGTTTAAACTTGACACCTCAAAATACAAAATAGAAGGCGAACGTGTAAGCAAACCCCAAAATGACTATGACAAAGCATTTGATTTCTATCTTTCATCTGTTGAAAGTAAAATAGATGTACATTGTGATATCAAAGATAACGCTATAGTCTGGTGTAAACTCTACCCAACTAAAAGTTCACCAATATATACAACAACGACTTTAGACGTTCTTAGTAGTGCTAAGACGACTCTTATTGAGTTGAACACTTTCTCATCTAAAAGCTATCTATCATCCATACAAAACATGTTAAATAATGTTAAAAAAATAGAGAGCTCGACAACTTCAAATGCTGAATTAACTCAAATAATAGAAATTCGCGAAGTACTGGGTGAAGAACTTGTAATGATGTCTTGGGCACCTTTTGCTAATGGACTTGTTCAGTCACAAAACACACTATCTCTTCATTATGACACACGTGGACATCTAGTATACTTCCATAATGGGTTGGACATGTTTACCATAGGTTCTTTTGAGGCAAAAATTTCTGAACAGGCTGCAATACAGATCGCTATGGAGCAAGTACAGACTTTTTCGTGGACACAAGGTGATGAGGTGGTATCAAACGTCGAAATTCGAAGAGAACATGTTAATACAAGTTTGTCTTTACAGAGAAGAGACGGTGGCACTATTTTGTATCCTTATTGGGATGTTTGGGTGCCGTTAGCTGAGGTGTATCCTGGTGGCGTTACAGCGTTTCATGTTACAATCTGGGCGGATACTGGAGAAGTTGAATACTTTACTGCAACAGGCTTCTATGGCGACCCAAACGAATCAGGTATTATAAATGATCCACAACAATCATCCTTAGATTACAGACTGGTAGTTACTCTCACTATAGTGGCAACAATAGCGGTTACCGCAGGTTATCTATTCTATAAAAAGAAAAAATAACTAAACAATCATTCTTTTTTCTTTTCGCCCCTTTAATGTTGGTTGCGCTTTTTTTATCTTAGAATCTGTCCTCAATAGCAGAGCCTCCTAAGCAGAGTTGTTGAATGTGCAATCATTATCATATTTTCTTCTGATCTTGTACTTATCTCATAATCCTTAAACAAACACCTAAACCCTGCAAACCAACCAAACATGCACTCCACACACCAACGCTTAAGCAAAACTTTAAAACCTTTAAGCACAATTTTCTCTGAAATATCACATTTCCGCCCCAAAGACACAACAAAATCAACAAACATACCCCCAAACCCAGCACCCCCACAAACCCCTTACAAAGAAGGAAACTTTTCCACCGCAGATCTAAAAACGCCACAACCAGCAATCGTATCATATATATTGGCCGCCCCAACAACCACCTTTAAAATGTTACCCACAACATCAGTTACAATGTGTCATTTGCGGCCTTTAATTTTTTTCCACCATCAAACCCCCTCTCATCGCTAGCTGAGGTTGTTTTTGCGCTTTGCGAGTCAATTAGGCCGTAACTTGGTTGTACGTTTCGTTTTGCCTCTAAACGTATCATCTCTACTAGTAGATCGTTTATTTCTTCCCATAGTCCGTTTTTTGTGGCTCATTGGTAGAAAGAGCTGACAGTTTTGTAGTTTGGGTATTCTTTGGGTAGCATGCGCCATTGGCAGCCTGTTTTGCTAAGATAGCGCACAGCATTTACTAGTTCGCGTTTTGGGTGTTTTTGTAGGTGTTTGCCTTTCTTTGCTTTAGTAAATATTGGCTCAATTGTGCTCCATTTTTTATCAGTTAAATCACTATCATATCTCAAAAAGTTAACCATAACACATTATATACACCGTTAGTTAAAAATTTATTGAGGACAGGTTCTTAATGGTGGTAGATAAAGAAAGTCAAGACCCGCTATATTTTCGTTACATGGCAGGCAATATTGTTGATGTTTCTACTTTGAAAAACACTGTGGAGGAGCTTAATTTGATGGGTGTTAGTGTGGATGATTCTTTGATTGATGCGGGTTTTTGTAGTGAGGCGAATTTGACGCTTCTTTATGAGGAAAAGATTTCTTTTTTGATTCGGTTGCCTGCTGGTAGAAAGCTTTTTTGTGAGTTGGTTGCTAAAACGGCGGTTTCGCTTCAGTTGCCTGGGAATGTGGTGTTTTTTGGTGAGCGGGTGCTTTATGTTGAGAAGGTGTCTGTTTTGTTGTTTGAAAAGTATGATGCGTTTGCGTATGTTTGTTGTGATATTTCTCGTCGGGTAATGGAGACTGTAAAGTTGTTAAGGGTTGCTAAGGAGGAAAAGTTGTCTGATGATGAGGTGTCTTTGCGTATGGTGCGTTTGGGGGTGTTTGTTTTGTTGTCTTCGAAGGATGTTTTGGTGTCTGAGGTTTTGGGTTTGTATTATTTGTGTGGGGTGGTTGAGGAGGTTTTTAAGGTTGGGAAGTGTTGTGTGGATTTGTTGTCTTTGCGGGTTCATGGTGTGGAGGCTTTTAGGGGGTTGTTGTTTTTGAATTTTTTGGTTATTGTTGTTTATAGGGGGTTGCAGGCTGTGTTGCCGGTGGGTGTTTCTGTTGAGTCTTGTTTGCTTGAGATGCGTAATTGGTCTTGTAAGGTTTTTGATGATAATGAGATTTTGCCGTCTGAGCCTAATAAAAAGCAGAAAAAAATACTAGAAGCCATCACAGATACGGTAGGTAAATTTTAGGGAATTACGGATAATACACTAAACATATAGTAAAATATTTCTCATATTGCTATAAGGTTAATTGTGTAACTAAGGAGCCGTCAATAAATAATTTGACCATATTGTAGCGAGTTTTTTGGGTTTTTAACGATAGAAATGGTCAAATTATTTCCTAACAGATCCTATATTTAATTGTGCCAGAGCACTAGACTCTTGCAAATAAGAGCGTGTCAATTGCACAAGTTCTTAACTGTAAATTACACAAGTTTGTTAATTATAACAAACGGTGTTGTTGCAAAAATCTTTAAATGTATTATTTGATACTTTCGTATTTTATTATGACGATAGCTCAGAGTGTGCGCAACTATTTGCGTAATAAGCCATATTTGCTGGAAGCTTTAGAGAAAAATATTGTTAATGTAAGTGAGTTGTCGCGTCAAATTCAAAATGAGTTAAAAACGGATAATATGAGTGCTGTAAAGGCTGCTCTGCGTCGTTTTTCAGAAGAGTTGCATAAGCATAAGCAGAAGAGGGAGGAAAAGGTTCTTGCTCTGCTTAAACGTAGTAGTATAACAGTTTATGATAGGAAAAGTGTCATAATAACCTCTAAAGAAGTTCAAACTAAAGATAGTATGAAAGTGGATTTGCCTGGTAAATATGTGTACTTGATAGATGAGGTAAATTTGCCCGAGCAGATAAGTACTCTTGTTAGGCATGAGAAGTGTACAATGATTATTATTAATTCGCCCAAAGAGTTAGAGGCAACGCCGGGTGTTGTAGCGTTTCTTACAGCAGTGTTAGCAGAGCAAAATGTTAACATGATAGAGTTTATTTCCTGCTGGACTGAAACAATTATTGTTGTAGAAAAGAAAGATAGTTTAAAAACGTATGAAGTGCTCACAAATATTGTTGGTTAGCTTACAGTTGTGAACAATAAATTAATAATATTCCAACACCAAGTTTCTATTAAAGTGAAAAAGATGCCGGTAAAACAAGTAACAGTTAAAGCTCCAGCTACAAGTGCAAATCTTGGTCCAGGTTTTGATGTTTTTGGCATAGCTTTAGAGCAGCCAAATGATCAAGTAATGTTATCAACTATAAGAGAGGGTGTAGAAATGCAGGTTAGTGGCATGGGAGCAAAAACAATTTCGCTTATACCAGAAAAAAATACTGCAGGGCGTGTGGCGGAAGCAATGATAAAGGATTTCAAATTAAAAACTGGTTTACAAATTCACGTGGAGAAGGGCATTTTTCCGGGAAAGGGTTTAGGAAGTAGTGCGGCGTCTGCAGCGGCAGTAGCTGTTGGCATTAACACTATGTTTGAGTTAGGCTTAAGTAATAAACAGTTAATTGTGTATGCAGCAAAGGGTGAGGTGGCCTCTGCAGGTTCTGAGCATGCAGATAATGTGTCAGCGGCGGTTTGTGGAAATTTTGTGCTTATCAGGTCATATCATCCGTTAGAGATAATTAATTTAGAGTGTCCCAAAGACATGGAGTTAGCAGTAGCTATGCCTAAAATAATTACGCCGCCAAACAAGACAGAGAAAGCTAGAGCCGTTGTTCCTAAACTGGTGCCTTTAGAGAAGCATGTTTTCAATTTGAGCAGAGCAGTTGCTATGGCGGCAGGTTTTGCTATGGGTGATGTGGATATTATTGGTAAATCTATGGTGGACGATATTGTTGAACCTGCAAGGGCATCATTAGTTCCAGGTTACACGCAAGTTAGAGAAAACGCGTTAAATGCTGGCGCGTTAGGTGTAACTATAAGTGGGGCGGGTCCATCCATGATAGCTATTATAAATAGGAGAACAGGTGACGCTAGTAAAGTTGCGGCGGCTATGCGTGAAGGTTTTCAGTCATCGGGTTATGACGCTGATGCTTTTGCAACAAAACCCGGTAAGGGCAGTTATGTAATAGGGAGATGAAATAATAATGAGTTACCAAGAGTGTATAAATTGTCATACAGAATACGACATAAATGAAATAGTTTATTTCTGCAAAAAATGTGGAGACATATTGGAAATAAAAATAGACCTAGAAAAAGCTGTTAAAACTGTTAAAGCGGGTTATTATAAACAGCAGGTGGCCTTGTCAGTTTGGCGTTATCGCGGTTTTATGCCTATTCAGGAAACAACAAGCACTGTTACTTTGGGTGAAGGGGGAACAGGTTTACATCACTCTAAACGTTTAGGTGAAGTTTTAGGGCTTACAAATTTGTGGATTAAAAATGAGGGGGAAAATCCAACAGGTAGCTTCAAAGACAGAGGTATGACTGTTGGAGTAACTAAAGCTGTTGAACTGGGCGCAAAACATGTAATTTGTGCGTCTACAGGCAATACCAGTGCTAGTTTAGCGGCCTATGCAGCTAGGGCCGGCATACGTTGCACCGTTTTAATTCCTTCAGGCAAAATTGCTTACGGTAAATTATCACAAGCAATGATACATGGCGCCAAAGTTTTACAGGTTAGGGGTAATTTTGATGAAGCATTAAAATTTGTGTTAGATCTTGCTGAAAAACATAGAAGCATTTACTTGCTTAACTCAATTAACCCTTTTCGTATTGAGGGACAAAAATCTTTAGGTTATGAAATTTGTGAGCAGTTAAATTATGACGCGCCAGATCGTTTAATAGTGCCTGTGGGTAATGCGGGAAATATAAGTGCCATTTGGAAAGGGTTTAGTGAATTTTACAATGTTGGCTTAATAACAAAGTTGCCAAAGATGACAGGAATTCAAGCAGTTGGTTCATCACCTATTGTTAAAGCGTTTAAAAGTCACAGTAGCAAAATTGTTCCAATTGCAGAACCGGAAACTGTTGCCACAGCTATACGTATTGGAGCACCAGTTAGTTGGAAAAAAGCTATTAACGCTATTAACGAGTCTCATGGAACAGCGGAAACTGTTACAGACGATGAAATTCTTGTTGCCCAAAAAATGTTAGCTCAGATTGAAGGTATATTTGTAGAACCTGCAAGCGCCGCATCTATTGCGGGTCTTATAAAACTGGTACGCAATGGCATAATTAACAAAGACGAACGAATTGTCTGCGTTACTACAGGACACGGTTTGAAAGATCCAGATACAGCTATTAAAATGTGTGAAAAACCCATAGAGGTTGAGGCAGAAATGTCAGCTATCGAAAACGCTTTAGGCATTAAATCGTAAGTACAACAGGAGGTTAAGCTATGAGAATTATTTTAGTTGGTTACGGGGTTGTAGGTAAGGGTGTAACAACAATTCTTGCTAAGAGATACACAGAAAAAATTGCAAGTTACGGGTTTAGTCCCAAAGTTGTTGCCATAGCAGATGTTGACGGAGCAGTTATTAACCCACGAGGGTTTAGTCCTGAAAAACTGGAAAAATTTAAACAAAAAGGATATCCGATTTCAGCTGACCCAGATTTTGGTCATCCAAGTATGCCGGTACTTGAAGTTATAGAAAGTGTAGAGGCAGAAGTTGTTGTTGAGGTAACACCTGTTAACATTAAAAATGCTGAGCCAGCACTTTCGTATATTACTAAGGCTTTTAAAACGGGCAAACATGTTGTCACAACAAATAAGGGTCCCCTAGCTTTGGCAATGCCGGCTTTAACTGAACTTGCAGAACACAATAACGTGTTTTTACGATTCAGCGGCACAGTTGGAGGAGGAACGCCTATGTTAGAATTTGCTAAACGATGCCTTGCAGGGGACAAAATTCTTGCAATACAGGGCATTTTAAACGGTACAACTAATTATATTTTATCTGAAATGGGTCAGAGTCATATTTCATTTCAAGAGGCACTTGCAAACGCACAAAAACTTGGTTACGCGGAAAGAGAGCCATCTATGGATATTGACGGCTTTGACACTGCCTGTAAAACGGTTATCTTGTCTAACTGGATCATGGGCAAGAAAATAACCCTAAAAGAGGTAGACATTACAGGCATAAGAGAGGTAACACTTGAAATGCTTCAAAACGCAGCAAAAAACCGCAACACCATAAAACTTTTAGGCACCATAGATGACAATGGAGCGATAGTTAAACCCGCAGAAGTTTCATGGACAAACCCCTTATGTGTAAGCGGTGTTCTTAACGCAGTTACTTTCCAAACAGAATACTCAGCCGATCAAACATTAATAGGTCGAGGCGCAGGAGGAATTGAGACTGCAAATGCTGTTTTAAGAGACCTCTTAGACATAAGACATAAGTTGGCCTCAAAACTACTATCTTAGAGAGCTGAAATAGATGAAGAAAGTAATAATGAAGTTCGGTGGAACAAGTGTTGGCACAGGCGAGAACATTCGTCAAGTAGCTAACATAGTTACACATTACTCCAAAGAATACAGAATCACTGTTGTAGTTTCGGCTTTGGCAGGAGTTACAAACAAACTTTTAGAAATTGCCTGCCAAGCAAAGAAAGGTGATGAAAAACTAGTCAAAACCTTTACGGATGAACTATTACAAAAACATAAAGAAACCGTTACATCGGCAATTACAAGTAAAGTTTTGCAGGAAAAAGTTAACCAGATAATAGAGGAAATAATAGTTGAACTTGGAAAAGTTTTAACAGGTATCTGTTATGTAGGGGAATTGACCGCTAAATCAAAGGATTACGTAGTATCCTTTGGTGAACGACTATCAGCTCCAATAGTTTGGGGCACAATACAAGATCACAATCTTGAAACACAATGCTTCACAGGCAGAGAAGCAGGCATTGTAACGGACTCCAATTTCGGCGAAGCTGACCCTTTAATGAATTTTACTATACACCTAGTACGTGAAAGACTAGGCCCACTTTTAGAAAAAGGGGTAATTCCAGTTGTCACAGGATTTATCGCGGCAAATCAGGACGGTGTTGTAACCACTGTTGGACGGGGAGGCAGCGATTATACTGCAACCATTTTAGGTGTTGCATTATCAGTTAACGAAGTTTGGATATGGACAGATGTAGACGGAATTTTAACCACAGACCCCAAACTGGTGTCTACAGCAAGGTTACTTCCACAACTTAGTTATCAAGAAGCCGCAGAAATGGCAATTTTTGGCGCCAAAGCTATGCACCCACGCGCTTTAGGACCTGTAAGCAAGGAAAACATTCCTGTTAGAATCCGAAACACTTTCCAGCCAGAAAATTTAGGCACCCTAATAACTAAAGAACCCATTTCAAACACTGAACAGGCTGTTAAAGCAGTAGCTATGATAAAAAATGTAGCCATGCTTAACGTTAACGGCGCCACAATGGTTGGAGCACCCGGCAGCTATGCCAAAGTTTTTGACACCCTAGGCAAAAACAACATAAACATCATGATGATAGCCACAGCAATTTCTGAAGCAAACATTTCAGTAATAATCAAACGCAGCATGCTTAGCAGAGCAATTAGCAACATTGAAATCGCCCTTTCAGAAAGAGGTGGACTAGTTAGTGAGGTAACCGCTGAAGACGACGTTGCAGTAATTGCAGTTGTAGGCGCGTATATGAAAGGCAGCTTAGGCTTAGCATCAAAAATCTTTGACATCGTAGCAAAAAAAGGCATAAACATCCGCATGATTGCCCAAGGCAGCTCAGAATCAAACATTAGCTTTGTCGTTAAAGAAAAAGACGGCATAGAAATAGTAAAAGCAATACACGAAGAATTCAACCTAGATAAAACATAAACAACCCACACACATTTTATTTTAACACAATTCTATACGTAGCTATCAAACAAATTTTGTATGTGTTTAGTCTACATGGAATTTATGAGTAGTATAGCAAAATACTGTTTGTTATTGTTCATAACCTCTGAGATGCCCTACAGGTACATAGTTAACAGTATCTCAAGCATCATATGAATCGTTCACAACATTACAGAGGGCATATTAAAGAGAAGAAGTGTACGAGAAAATATCAAACATATAATGTGAAATAGTACTTGGTAAAATGTTTATAGTGTCTTAGTTGTCGGTGAGTAGTGTTGTGGTTGTTTGTGTTGGGACATATTTTTGGGCTTTGTTTTTGAGATTGGGGTCTTCGGTTACGAGTTGTATGTGGTTTTGTTTGGCGAAGTAGATGTAGCTGGAGTCATAGAAGGAGAGGTTTTCGGTTTTTGCTATGTCTAATATTTGTTGGAGGATTACGTTTTGGTTTAGGATTTTTTCTGTTCGGGATAGGATGAGTTGTGTGACTTTTTCTAGGGTTTCTATTTCTTTTGGTGTTAAGAATAGAGCGAGTTTGTTTTCTTTTAGGAGGGTGTTGCCTATTTCGTAGACTGTTAGGTCTAGGATGAGTAAATTTTGGAGGTGTTGGAAAGCGGTGTTTACGTTTGCTTTTTTTATTAAAAATATGAGTGCGCTTGCGTCGAAGAGGTATTGTTTCATCTTGGGTCTCTTGTGTTGTGTATGGTGGTTATGATTTCGGCGTCGGGGATTTTTTCGAGGACTATTTTCATTTCGTTTATTGCGTTAGTTAGTTCGGTGTTTTCGATTTTGCGGATTTGGTCTTCTAGGGCTGTGCGGACGGTTTCGCTGATGTTTATTTTGTGTTGTCGGATTTTGTCTTTTAGGGTTTTTTCTACGCGTATGGTAATAATTTCTGACATACAAAATACGTATTACATTTAGATATATAAAAATAATGTATACAATAAACGTAATACACGACACGGTTAAAAATACAAAACCAAAATAACCACTAAACAATTCAACAAACAACATTAAAACAAAAAATTAGCATAAAAAATTAAAATTTAGACGTTTGATTCTCTGACTTAACAAAAACATCAAGTTTCACCCGAGAATCACCTAACTGATTAATAAAGTCCGAAAGATCACCCGTCCAAATAGGTTTAGAGTTAGCAGTATACCCAACGGTCTGCGAAATTCCACGCCATAGAACCGCTTTATCATAATCCTTTGCATCCTGAGGCATAAATTCAAATATTGAACGACTAGCAACAACAACAAGTTTTTTCTTCATACGACTTATAGCAACATTTACACGATTAAGATTTAACAAAAAGTCACTTTCACTTTTAACATAATCAGGATCACTAACAGTAGAACTAATTATTATAAAATCAGCTTCTCCACCCTGATAACGCTCAACTGTGTCTACACGTGTTTCACTATAACCATCAGCAAGCAAGTTTTTAAGCAACCCCTTTTGAGCATTATGAGGTGTAATTACACCAACCGTTTCAGGAGGTACACAACGTACTAACGCGTTAATAATTGAAGCCTCAACAAGGTTTGATTGAAAACTTTCGGCTTCATCATGCACAATAAGCACAAACACATTTTCAGGCTCAAGCACCATACGTAACCCATCAGTTGTAGGTTTAGATAAAGGCAAAGTTTCTTTCTGGTTAGAGTAGAAATCAATTTTGTCTTTTTCATAAACCCATTCTTTAAGAAAATCTGCAACAACCGCATGACATCTGTGGCTTTCACAAAGACGTACCGTGGGAACATCAGCGGGGTTGACACATTTTATTCGTTCAAGGCCTAGATCCTCATTACGTAGTAACCGCAAAAAGTCCATAGCAGAGAGAAAAGTGGCTGTTTCTTCCAGAGTTCGTCTATCTTCTTTCTCCCAATTGTGTGAAACAATTGGCGGTAATTGGCGGTGATCACCTGCTATAAGAATCTGGCTATCTTTTGTTAGAAAGCTTCCTGACAAAATAAGTTCGGGCACACGCATCATGCTTGCTTCATCAACAACTAGAAGGTCAAAGAAGCCCTCGCCCCAAGGGGGTTCATTGCCACCGATTTTTTTCATAAGCCCATACAGACTTGGCGGGGTTAGACATAAAATCACGGGATCATCTACTACTGCTGTAGAGGGAGCAGGTGATAGGGTTGTTTGATTCAGCAGAATAGACGTTAGCTCATCAACAAGGCTTTTGTCTTCATTGTAATTGATGTAAGTAACTCCCTCTATAGACTTAATTGCAGCAGTACAGCTGCTTAATACTCGAAGTATCTGCAGATTTTTAAGCTCTTTACCGCCACCACTTGTATTTGTGTATTCTTGTCTGCAGCGAGCAAGTTTGGTAACAAATTCTTGAATGGCCTTATGCGTGGGGGCTACCATAAGTACACGACATTTTGAGTTGACACTATGAGCAGTTATGTGAGCTAAAACAGCTAGTTGCAACGTCTCAGTTTTACCGGTACCGGGGGGGCCTTGAAGCATAATTATAGGTTCTTTGTCAAAAATGTGGTCAACAAAACGGGCCTGTTCAACTTTGGGGGGAAACTGTCGACTTGCGGTCCAGTTTAGAAAATTTGTAGCCCCCAACATGGGTAACGCCGTATGTGTAGAGTTAACAGTTTTTCCTGCTAAGTAATTTGTTAAGAGCATATATAGAGCATTATTGGTTTCATGTTCAAGACATTTGGCTGCTCTATCAGACATTATGTCATCTACTAATTCGTCAAGAATATAGTATCGTCCTTGCTCGAAAAGTTGCAAGCTTTTACGGGTTTTTGCTTTTTCAGGATCAGTTGTAGGTAAATTATGCCATGCGCTATATTTGTCGCCTTTTCCTCGGGGCCAATTAACCACTTTTATGGTTATTTCAAATGTTTGTATGTTAACTTTGTCGACGATAACGCGGGCGGATTTCTCGATTTCTGAGGGGGAACATTTGTGGATTTCTTCAAATTGTCCGTCTGTGTTTTTGATAAGCTCTGTTACAACCATCCAGTCGCCTGAACTAGAATCATCAGATCCCTTAATTCGACAGGCATTAGCAATACACTCAGTTTTAGGTAATCCAATGCCTTCATATACTAGTTTGCCGCGAACGGTGAAATCTTTTTCAGATTCAAAAACGCTGGTGCATTGGAAGATTAAGGATCTGCCAGAAGCAACACGTTGGTAAGGTAATAATGAGTAATGCTGATATATTTCTTGACGTTTAGAAAAGTATTCCAAGTCTAGAAATTCTTGACAACTGCGTTTAAGAGTTGAAACACCTAAAGAGAATTCTGCAATAGTTGGAACATCAATGGGGTCTTTGCCTAATCTGCGATTACGTATAGTTAATGTTCGTTCAATATGTTCAAGGGCCAAACAGAGTTTTTGTCCCATAAGATTGAGTTCTTCATCAGTTATTCGACGACTTTTTTGAGGATAATCACACCATTTTCGTTTCTCTAACAATACTTTAGCTATGCCTTTTTCTTTATAAGTGTCAAGTCTGCCCTTTGCACCCCAGATGTATTCAACAGGCAATTGGTTACTAAATCGGGCACGTGCAGGGTAATAACCATCTTTATGTATCATTTCGTCACGTAGGAAAACAATAGAACCATCAGAATTTCTGTTGAAAGGTAAAGCATAATTAAATAATCCATCACGGAAAACTAGGCTTAAATCAACTGTAGTGTTGTCTTTTCGGGTGGCAATCCAGTTTTTGCGGTCAAAGAAGGCTATTTGATCAAGGATAGGCATAAGGCCGTTGCTGTGGAATTTAAGGGCTTTTCTACGTTGAACTTCGTCTTGGAGAATGGAGAACATGGGCTGATCAATTGCCTGTCTTAATCCTAGAAGGTCACGAATTGCTCTAGCGCTAATAAGAGAGGGTTGACGGCATACGACTCTCATAAGGAGATCGCGTTCTTGTTGACTAAAAAAATACAGGTGTATAACGGCTTTATCTGAGTTGCCTGTTTCGTTTGCAACTTTTTGAATAGCAGCAGTTAACTCTTTAAAGAATGTTTCAAGCAAATTTTTTTCTTGGTTAAAACATTCTTGCTGGTCATCGGGTAAAGCACAGACAACATGAGAAATACTAGGGGGTTCTCCACGGTATCGGGTACAATTTACTCGTGCACTAATCATAGAGATTATATCAAGTATGTAATCCCATTCGATGAAGAGGTAAATACGAATTAAACTATCAGCCGTAGCATTAGATGTTAATGTTACGTCAGCGCCAAGGAGACTGTCTTCGGGGAGGCTGCCATAACCAGTACCTGTTAACCAGGGCATCCAGCGGCTTTTGCTTGCATAACAGCTTTCAGGACGAATGCCACTTATCATGTACTGTGCACGTTGAATTAACCAATCCAGTTTAGATCCTATAACAGGGTCAGTAGATAACGCGTGAACTTTTTTAGGGTCATTTGCGGGGATGCTTTTAAAATTGTAAGGGCGTAAATTGTAAGTGTCAAAAACCGGTTTAAGTTTAGCTAAATCTTCAAGTTTTGAAATGCCATGATGTCTAAGAACTTTCTGTTCACCTCTGCTAAGGTTAAGTAAGGCTATACTTTCGTTCTCTATTGCACAAACAATGCAACATTCATTAAACCCACAGGGGTCACATCTTAGACATAACTGAAAATCTACTTGTTCCAAAGGCGTTTGATGTATACGATTTAATTCACCCGTTTCAGCAAGTAACCGTTCAACATCTTGAAGGAGGGGACCTAACTTGAATTTGGGCAGATTTTGGGGATTGAGGTTTTCAAACCTAGTTTCGCGGTTAATTACGCCGCCTTCAATCTCAACTTTAGACATTAAATCTTTAAGGGTTTGAGAGAGCAACAATACATAAATTGCCACCTGAATACGATGAGTAGTCTGTTCCTTCCAAGAAGCTTTAAGCTCAAAAATTCGCACAATCACCTTTCCATTTTTAGACCGCCAAACCACAATTAAATCAGCTATACCACGTATATCCCACACCCCAATATGACCACTCATGGGCACTTGATAAAACAGCACAGGAGAACTAGTAGAGTTTTTTTCTGCCAAAATTTGAGCCTCAATTATTTGTCGCAACTCATTTTGAGAATCAACCGCTTTTACCCACCCATGCTGATAAGGGTCATATTTAGTAAAATCATAATAATTAGAAAAATTTTCTTTTATATCAAAAATTTTTTTTTCCTCAAATAACTTACCGGCACCATAAAGCAGAGAACTAGCAGGCTTAAAGGCTTCAGGCCATTTACGCTTTTTAACTTCTTTACCTGCAATTTTTAACTTAAAAAAACGAGGACAACAATTAAAACGAATATACTCAGCTACACCAGACGCAGTTAAAGAAACATTATTAAAATCCCCCCCTTCTTCATCTAACTCATAAAAAAAATCAACATTTGTATCTCCGTCACTCAAGTTTTATTACCTTTAAAGCAAATATTAACTTACTAACATGACACTATAGTATTTAGCAATAGTTTAAACCAAAGACGCAAAAACAAATAAAACATTACCAAAATAAATCCTACAACCATTAAATAACACAACTAAAACCTTTTATTTTTTAGAGCACGAGTATACATATTTGAAGCCGCACCAGCAATTAATGCACCAATAGGATCATTTGTAAGGGGACCAAGTTTTTTAAGAATCCCAGGTTTCGCTTGATCAAAACGAACATATTCAAACATACCTTTCGCACCAGCAATATATGTAGCAATAGCTATCCCAAAAAGCTCATCAGCAACTAACCCCGGTTTACCCATAAAATACTCCACACTTAAACCAGGAATTAAACCTTTCTCTGCATCCTCCTGAGCATGAAAAGCCGCAGTAATCAAAGTCGCTACATTCGGATCAGACAACGCCACAAGAAGCTCCTCCTCCAAAAACTTAGAAGCCAACTGAGACGACTCAATACCCGGATGAGGCACATACATCTCAAGCGCAGTATCAACAAGATCCTGCATCGTAATACCCCACTGCTCAAGCCATTTTAACATAGGCACTTGCTGCTCATCACTCACCATAAAAACCACCTACCCCTAACAAACAGACCGCTTTAAAGTTTTAGCAACAACAACCACAATTAAACCCTAAAACCACACAAATCAACACATACAAACTTTCACCAAAACTAATGTTACACCTAAAAAAGCACTATTAACAAAAAACACATCAAACCCTAACAACCCAGTTTTAAGTAACAAACATCAATCTTAAACATATTTTTATTATGACAAGTTAAAAAATGCTTGTTTACCGGGTTACAACAAGTTTATATTCACTTAATACACATTTACAATTAACAGTCCCTTTTCTAAAATAACTACAAAGATAGGTGAACAAAATGAGCATAAAAAGAAAAACAAACAACACAAAAAACAAAACACCCAATACTACAAACACACAAACAAACCAAAAACACTACCTAATACCCCTATCAGCCACACTAATAACTACACTACTTTTAGGAATCATTTTCCTTTCACTCATCTACCCAAACCTACACACTCCACCTACTCAACCCACACCCAACATACCCATAATCAACCCACCCTACACAACACCCCAACTACAATGGACACAAAACATAGAACACGGAGCAGCATACGGCATAGTAGTTACAAACGGAGTAATTTATGTTAACACTTTCACAAATGGATGGCTTTACGCATTTAATGCAACAGATCACACAGAAATATGGGCACGCCAATTCTATGGTGACTGGGATCTAAGTGCACCTCCAGTTGTTGCCAACAACATAATCTATCTGCAAGCTAGAAGCGTGTTTTTTGCTTTAAACGCCAAAGACGGCACCACACTATGGACATACGACGCCAGCGGCGGATCAACACCAACAGTTACCAACAACATTGTATATTTCTGCTCAGAGTATGCAGGAGCAAATACTGAAAATACAGAAACACAACGCGGCGTAGTTTCCGCCTTAAACGCCAAAACAGGCACCAAAATATGGAGCTACCAAACAGGCACCTCATCAATAAGATCAACACCAATAATTACCAACAACATTGCCTATATTGTCGCAGGCATTAACTCAGATAACCAAGAATTATATGCATTAAACGCTACAACTGGAAAACTAGTCTGGAAATCCACAATAAAAAGCCCCTACGGATTAACTCCTACAGTTACAAACAACATAATTTACATCGGCTCAAACAACCAAACCCTCTACGCCCTAAACACTACTAACGGCGAAAAAATCTGGACCACAAAAACAAACAACAACATCAAAAACCTAACAAACAAATACGGCATAATCTATACATACACAGACAAAACCCTCTACGCCCTAAACGCCGCAACCGGAAAAAAACTATGGAACTACCCAACAGGCGAAGGCGTTTTTGGAACATGCTTAGATGTTACAGATGGCATAGTTTATGTGGGCTGCGGTACCTATAAAGATATGACACTGTGCGCTTTAAATGCTGCAACGGGCAAAAAACTATGGAACTACCCCCTAGGAGCCACCAGCACATTATACATATCTGCAAACACACTCACAAACGATATAGTCTACGTTTGCTGTGACAAAAACCTTTACGCATTTACCACCCTAAAACCCTTAGAAACACCCTAAACAAATCTTTTAAAACGAGTTTTTATTGAACACTAACCCGGCTGAACCGGAACCAAAACTATTTTTTTGAAAAAAGAAAAACATAAAAACACCCAACCTAAATTCCCGTGGTATTATACATAGGTTTCTTTGTTTATGTCAAAGGCGGTAAAGATTTCGCGTTGTGCTTTGGTTAGTTTTGAGTATATGGTTTTT
>WQSY01000036.1 GCA_009787585.1 Candidatus Bathycorpusculum sp.
TTTATTTCGTCTAGTTTTCTTGACATGTTGGCAATATTTAAATCGCTTTCTAACTCTATTTGTGTTTGGACTGAAATCATTGAGTTCACCTTGTTGTGTAGTGATAACATAGTGGACTCAATTCAGTCCTAAAAAGCTAGTCGATTAGCATACAGCACCAAAATCTTAACACATGCAAGATGCCTATTTTTCGCCTTCTCCAAAGCACTTAAGGAACTGTTAGTAAACAATTTGACTATACTTGAGTGTAATTCACGGAGTTATCTAATAAAACGGGTCAAATTATTTCTTGTAAGACCCTAAGTGTGATATCAAAGGAAATAGAAAACTAGCATGTACGGAAAAACTGTATGCGTGTTTTGTGTATTTGTATCATTGTTTTTTGCGGATTTGGCTGTTTTTTACAATGTTTTCTGATGAACTTTTCGCACGATGATATATCTGCTTGAGTGATTAGAGTGTCTTTTTTTATTTATCAGTGAAGCTGTTTTTATATGTGAAAAGTTTCTATGGTTGAGCGAGTTTATTTATAGATGGGTGTTTACTTGTTTGTGAAGTATCATGTGTGAATTTAATATTATCTTGGATGGTCAAACGGTTTTCAGTGATGTGATCTATGCTAAAATTAATGGCTGTAATGTTGTAGTGCGAAATATTATAGGTGAAGCTAGAGAATATAAAAATGTTAAAGTCATTGAAGTGGATGTAGTTACAACAAGGTTTGTTTTAGAGACAATTAAGGTCTAAGTGTTTCTTTAACGATTTTTTCTAGTATTTAACTGGTTTTTATGGTATGTGACCTTTTCTTTACATTTCAAGTTGAATTGCTGTTGTTTTTTAGGGTAGTTATCTTTTAAAGTTTATATAGGAACATTGTTCTTTTGAACAAGTTTATACGGTTTTAGTTATGGAGAGTTCTAACGTGAGTGAAGTTCAATTACGTGTTGGAGATGCAAGACAAAGAGATGTGGGCAGAGGTATAGCTCGAATTGACCAGCGCGCGATGCAAAAACTTGGTATAAGTGCTGGCGATGTTATAGAAATTATAAATAAACGCACTACAAGCGCGATTGCCTGGCCCGCTTATAGTGAAGATCAAAATCGTGATCTTATCCGAATTGACGGTTTTACTCGTAAAAACAGTGGAGTAGCTATAAATGAATATGTTGCTGTAAAATCTGCTAAAGTGAAAACCGCTTCTAGTATAACTTTAGCACCTGTTGATATGCGACTTAATGTTGATGAGGACTTTACAAACTTTGTCAAAAACCGTTTAATGGAACGCACTTTAATCGAAGGTGATACCACATTAGTTATGATGCTAGGGCATGCTATACCCTTCACGGTTTCAAAAACTCGACCTCATGGTATTATAAAAGTAACCGCTGAAACCCGTTTAACAATTCTAAACGAACCTGCTCCTGAAGGCAAGGGACTACCCCGCACCACATATGAGGATATTGGTGGTTTACATGAGGAAATTCAACGTGTTCGCGAAATGGTAGAGTTACCCCTTCGCCATCCAGAACTCTTCCAACGTCTTGGCATTGAACCTCCTAAGGGTGTTCTATTACATGGTCCCCCTGGTTGTGGCAAAACTCTGCTTGCACGTGCAGTTGCAAACGAGTCAGAGGCTAACTTTTATAGTATAAATGGCCCTGAAATCATGAGTAAATTCTATGGTGAATCAGAAGCACGTTTGCGAGAAATATTTCAACAAGCACAACAGAAAGCTCCAAGCATTATATTTATCGACGAATTCGACAGTTTAGCACCTAAACGCGAAGAAGTTACAGGCGAGGTTGAACGACGTGTTGTTGCACAATTACTTGCCCTCATGGATGGCTTAGGCGGAAGAGGTAACGTAATAGTTATAGGCGCAACTAACAGGCCCGGCGCTCTTGACCAAGCTTTACGCAGACCCGGACGTTTTGACAGAGAAATCGAAATAAGTGTACCTGATAAAAGAGGTCGTCATGAAGTTCTCCAAATTCACACTCGCGGCATGCCTTTAGCAGCAGATGTTGACTTAAACAAACTTTCAGCTATGACTCATGGATATACAGGAGCAGACCTGTCCTCCTTAGGCAGAGAGACTGCTATGAAAGCACTAAGACGTTATTTGCCTGAAATTAACATTGAAGAAGAACGCATACCTCCTGAAGTGCTAGAAAAAATGGAGGTAAGAATGGACGATTTCACTGCTGCATATAAAGAAGTTACCCCAACAGCTATGCGTGAAGTATACATTGAAGTTTCCACGGTCCACTGGGATGACGTAGGCGGTCTTGATGATGTTAAACAGTCTCTTAAAGAAGCTGTTGAATGGCCCATTAAAACTCCTGAAATATTTACCCGTGTAGGCATTCGCGCTCCAAAGGGTATACTTATTTATGGTCCCCCTGGTTGTGGTAAAACTCTGCTTGCACGTGCAGTTGCAACTGAAAGCGAAGCTAATTTTATCTCCATTAAAGGCCCCGAAGTCTTTAGCAAATGGGTCGGAGAATCTGAGAAAGCAATTCGTGAAGTCTTCCGTAAAGCCCGCATGGCCGCACCGTCAATTGTGTTTCTTGACGAAATTGAATCTTTAACTCCTAGACGTGGCATGGGCGGATCTGATAGCGATGTTTCTGAACGCGTAATCAGTCAACTATTAACCGAAATGGACGGTATAAACACTTTACATGACATCGTAATTGTTGCAGCTACTAATCGCCCAGACATGGTTGACCCAGCCGTTATTCGTCCCGGTAGATTCGACCGTTTAATCTACGCTCCAGAACCTGACGAGAAGAGTCGAGTGCAAATTTTTAAACTCTATACAAAAAATATGCCTATGGAACAAGACGTTGACATAAATCAGCTTGCCTCCGTTACTAAATATTACAGTGGCGCTGATATTGAATCTTTGTGTCGAGAAGCAGCAATACGCGCGTTACGTCGAGATGTTAACGTTCAAAAAATAACCAACAAAGACTTCCAAGACGCTCTAAAAGAAGTAGGCCCATCCGTTACACCTGATATGGAGAAATGGTACAAGAGTTTCATGCAATCTATCCGTCAAGTACAAAAGCCAGCAACACCTGTAACTTAGGAGAAGCGAAAACGTTATGCCACAAATTAAAACTTGGAAAACTCGTCCTGCTCAATTTGTCCTTTTAGGAATTTTGAACAAAAAAGGCGATTTAACAGATGATGAACTATTCAGTCAAATGCGTAGCGAATTTGAAGATTTAGGCTTCAAAGACTTTAACGATTTACTTCTCGGACTAGAAGTTAGCGGCAAAATTCGAACTTCTGGCATGTCACGCGGTAAACGACGTATTGAAATAGTTCAATAACTCTTTTCTTTCATTTCACGACCAAAAACATACATACTAACCTGATGTAACTCTTTATGAACTTACCCAAGCATTTCACAACTAAACCTATAAACTTTATAAATCAGCCTTTAAATCCTCAAAAAACCAATATTGCAAAAATAACTTGTTGCTTTATTTTTGTAAATTATATGCCTATACCATTTGTTTTTTGATTATACGTTTTTACTGAGCGTGATAACTTGGTATTTTATGTTTACGTTCTACTGTGCTATGATGGAAGTTTTTACACAGGTTACACAAAGAATCTAGAGGTAAGAATACGTTTACATCAACTCGGCAGAGGAGCACGATACACCATGTCTCATAAACCACAAAAATTAGTGTATTTTGAAGAACATGCTTCTCGCAGTTTAGCTATGAAACGTGAACGTGAAATTAAAAAATTAAGCCATCAACAAAAACAGATCCTAGCAGACTCCAAAGCTGAAAAATAGTTTACACATACAAAAAATGAGACCTTGCTCTTCTATATGTTTCAAAATGCTATTTGACCTATAGATTGCAGAGATGACTAAACGGTGGAGAAAACGTATATTTTACAATAGCGTGTATTGGAGAGTTTGTTAGGTCTAGTTTGATGGGTTATCTTGCGTTGTTGATTGTTTGCAGTTGCTTTGAAAATGTTTGTTTTTACTCTCTTTGTGTATGCTCTTTTAAGATGGGCTTCTTGTAGGAGAGTTCTGGAAAGCCTTAAACTGCTTTAATGACCATGATAGCGTAATTTAGCCGTATGTGTTTAGTTCTTGCAAAAATGTGCTTTCAGTTGGTTCATTTTTTGTTCGGATTTAAAATTTCGTGTCGATTTTACTCGCAAAACATTGTTGTATATACGAGTTTATGTATGTGTACTACTCTAAAATCTAAATCGTTATACATGTGTTGCTGTAGTGATGTTGTTTTATGTTGTCATAAATCCACGTGATCTAAACTTTTAACGTTTACATTGTAGTACATTAGTGTAGAGTCTGTCAAACCGTGTGAGCTAAACATTACATTTAGCCTGAAAATGTCCTAAACCGAAATAAAACGTTTAATAATAAAAGCTTCAATTTACCGCTAGAATATTAATAAAGCTTAATGTCTATGCTAATTTTGATGCTCTTACTGAGGTGTTTGCTTTGAAGTTTGATAAACAAAAACTGTTACTTATAGCTTGCTTGTTTGGTGCGGCTTTTGTGTTTCGTGTTTTGTTGTTTTCTTTTCAAGGCTATCAAAATGATGTGAACACTTTTGTTTCCTGGTTTAATACAGCAGTAACTTTTGGGCCTCGCTCTTTTTATTCTGCTGTAAGTTGGTGTGACTATCCACCCTTTAATGTTTACCTATTTTGGGGGTTTGGTTCTTTAGCTCAAGCGTTAAATTTGTTTGGAACACCTTTTGTTGTCTATATTGTAAAGTTGGTTCCCAGTATCTTTGATCTGCTTGTTGCGGGTTTGATTTATTTTGTTGTTCAAAAAAAGTTAAGTTTTAAACAAAGTTTGTTAACTGTGAGTCTTTATCTTTTTAATCCTGCCATAATTTTTAATGCAGCAATTTGGGGGCAATTTGATGCTATTTACACTTTGTTTTTGTTGTTGTCGTTGGTTTTAGCTTTAAAGAGTAAGCCTGAACTTTCTGCGATAAGTTTTGCTATTAGTATTTTAACTAAGCCTCAGGCAATAGCATTGTTGCCTTTGGTGGTTTTTGTAATTTTCAAGAAAAGCGGGGTTAAACGTTTAATGTTTTCTATTGTCACGTTTGCTGCGTCAATTTTTGCTATTATTTTGCCTATGCAGTGGAGTAATCCTGTGCTTTTTCTTGCTGACATTTATTTTGGTTCATACAGTGGATACGCTTACACGTCTATTAACGCGTTTAACACGTGGGGTCTATTTGGTATGTGGCTTCCCGATGGTAACCTGTTTATTTTAGGTTGGATCATGTTTGCAGTTTTTGCAGTTTTTGCTCTTTATATTTTAAACAAGCGATGGGACAAATCTGATTTAATGTTTATATTTTTTGTAGCGTTTATGTTTCTATTTGCGTTTTTTATGTTACCAACGCGGATTCATGAACGGTACCTGTTTCCTGCTATTAGCTTTTTAGTTTTAATGTTTCCGTTTGTTAAAAAGGCTCGACTATTTTACTGTGTTATTACTGCAACTTTTTTGTCAAATATTGCTTATGTCCTATATTGGTTAAATCTGTATGCTAACGCCGGCTACAGTTATAGTCCTAACCTTTCTGGTCATGTTGTAGTTATAGTTATTAGTGTCGTTAACGTAATTATGTTTTTATACGGTTCTTTACTATTGTGGAGTGGGTTTAAAAGTAAATTAATGTTTAAAACTGAGTAGTATTGTAATAACAGAGTTAATGTGTGGACAAAGGGTTAATGTATGAAAAAATGTGGCTTTGATTTCGGTTTAAATTTAGATAAAAAAGACGTTTTGACAATAGTTTTGTTGTCTTTGATTTTTTTTTCTGTTGCTGTAACAAACTTGGGTGCAACAAAAGTGCCCTCAAACAGTTTATCAATAAACTCTGATACCGTTTTACAGGCTGCAATTGTAGATCTTGGATACCCTGTTTATGTTAATAACGTTTATTTTTACATAAAAGATTGCCACACTAGTAGTACGATTAAAATTTACACCGGACAACCTGATGATTGGTTTGAAAGCGGCGAAATTATTGCTGATTACCCCTTTGCTTATATGAACTGGAATAACACTGGCATTTATCAAACAACACAGTATATCCATTTAGAGTTTGTAGCACCGATAAATATTGAAATAAATGAGATAGCTTTCCTTGACGATAACAACAAAATAATACCCATTTCTTCAATTACCAGTGAAAACAACAACAGCTCTAGTTTAAATTTTAGTTTACTAATTGATGAGCAAAACATTGTTGTACTACCTAACACTTACATGACTGAGACAATGTTTGATGAAGTATATTTTACAAGAACCGCTGATCAGTATCTACGTCTACAATGGCCTTACGAGTGGACTCATCCGCCTTTGGGTAAACTGATAATTTCCACAGGCATTACCGCTTTTGGTTTAACACCCTTTGGCTGGCGTATAATGGGCATAATTTTTGGCACTTTAATGATACCTATAATTTTCTTGTTAGGCAAACGCATGTTTGGTTCTTATATTGGCGGTTTTTCAGCGGCGTTTTTATTCACTTTTGATTTTATGCATTTTTCTGAGGCACGTTTAGGCATTACTGATACATACGTCGTGTTTTTCTCGTTACTCTCTCACTTATTTTTCTTTATATACCTAAGTAACGTGATAAAGAAAGGTTGGAAAACAGCTAGTATAGTACCCTTGTTTCTCTCTTTCGTATTCTTTGCCTTTGGATTTTCTACTAAATGGTTAATACTTTTTGGGTTCTTAGGTGAATTAGCCATTTTGGCAATATTAAGACTCTCTGAAGTTGTGCGAAGCAAAAAAGATTTTTCAACTAAATTTTACGATTTATTTGATTATCCATACATTTACCTGATAGCTTTTGTTATTATAGCAATATGCCTCTATTTTGCAACTTACATCCCTGACATGCTAGCTGGCCGAACACTCATAGGAGTGTTTGATCTTCAAAATGCCATGTACGCCTATCACGCCGCACCTATCGGTCTTGATCATCCCTATTCTTCTCCTGGCTGGAGCTGGCCAATAATAGGCAAACCTCTTTGGCTCTACGTAAATACTCTACCCGCCGATATGCGTTCAACAATTAGCTTATTTGGCAACCCCGCCGTTTGGTGGACCGGTTTTGCTACAATCTTGGCAACTACAGGACTTATCTGCTACAAGATAATAGTTAGTCTCAAACAGCATATTCTACCAAAAATTGAGCTCTCAACAGCGTTTCTAACTGTTACATTCTTTGCTCAATGGTTACCTTACGCTTTTGTAAGTCGTGGACTATTCATTTATCATTACTATGTTAATGTACCCATTATTTGCCTTGGATCTGCATATTTTATTAGCAAATATTGGAAATATACCTGGATGAAAATTGCCGCCCTAATTTATTTCACAACAGTAATTGCAATGTTTATGCTGTTCTACCCGGTAATTTCTGGCACTCCAGTGTTAACCTCAACAGCTGACAGTCTACGGTGGTTTAACCCATGGGTGTTCTAAAAAAAACGCAATGTACAAACAAAAAAACGTTCTTAGATGTTACAGTTGTGCTTCCTGCTCTAAATGAGGTAGACATAATTGAACAAACGGTTGAAAAAATTAGTCAAACACTCAAAACCTGTGGCTATACTTATGAGATAATAATAGCTGAAGACGGCAGCACTGACGGTACTGACCGAAAAGCTGAAGAATTAACTCATTTATCATATGTTCGCCATTTACATAGCGATAAACGACTTGGACGTGGCAAGGCATTAACAAACTCTTTTAAACAGTCAAATGGCAATATTTTAATTTACATGGACGTAGACTTGGCAACTGACCTTAAATATTTAAAACAATTAATCAATGCCGTTACAAAGGAAGGTTACCTATTAGCTACCGGTTCAAGAGGACTTTCTCAAAGTAATGCTAAACGCACTTTTACACGCAGCATTGCGTCTAAAGTCTACAATTTTATGGTACGCTTATTTCTCCAATCTAAAATTAAAGATCACCAATGTGGTTTTAAAGCGTTTCAACGTGACATACTCCTCTCTTTACTTGAAGACGTTACTGCGCTTCATTGGTTTTGGGACACTGAGGTTCTTGTTCGTGCTCAACGAAAAGGCTACAAAATTAAAGAATTTCCAGTTGAATGGAAAAGCACACGAGAAACTAAAGTTAAACTCTTCCATGACGCTTTTGACATGGGCCTACAAATTCTCATTTTATGGTGGCACTTACCTTCTTAACCGTTAACAATAACTGAATCTATTTTTAGGTTTATCCTGTGAAGCTTATGATAAACGTTCGATTGGGTTCATCACCAAATGTTTGTTCTATGTTTATTTTTGAAAAGTTTTCTGAAGAATGGAGTTGTTCATAGATTTGTCGGAGGTTTAGGGTGCTATTGTCGTATGGATAGTATGGTTTAGTGGCTCCACCATGTTCATTAAATATGATGTATTGTACATTGTTTTGTCTACATTGTTGAGTAAATTCGTCTAAGTTAAAGTCTGGTACATAGGTGTCTATAGCTTGACTTGGGTACTGGAGAATTTTTGTATCTCTATCGCTTTCTGTCCATAGGAAAAATTGTACCATGTCTTTGTTAAAAGTGTTAAAGGGAGATAGCAACATGATTGATTTATTTTCTTCTATGTTGTTACATACATAAATAGTGGAGTTTTTGATACCTGTGTTTACGTATGATTTTATGGTAAAACTGTATGTGTCATGTACACTGTATACCATAGCACCTGCCATTGTAGCGATCAATATTGCGGAGGTGACTTTAACTAAATGTTTTTTAACAATGTTTACTCTTGGTTTTTTCCATTCTTTTTGTATTTTTTCACCAAGTGATATCATGAGCGTGGCTGCAGCTATTGCTACGGCGGGGAATAATGGTGTTACGTAGCGCCAATCTTTGTTGGATACAATTGTGAAAAAGACATAAACAACTGCAAACCAGATTAGGATAAACTTGTCTTGTTGCCTATGTCTATAAATCATGTAAGCTAATCCAGCTAGGCCTAAAATGTAGCAGAAAACTGATATAGGTGAACGTTAGGGTATGGCCAAACCATTTCTATGAGGTAAAAAACAGGTAACGGAAAACGAGCGCTGTAGACTGAGCGTCCGGGATTACCCTCTTGCAGAACATAGAGCCATTGACTGATAAATTCACTCTTAAATACCTTGTAAGCAATTATTACCCCTGGAGCTATAACCAGTACTGCAGCAGTTATGCCTATTACTAACTTTTTAAAATGAGTTTTCAGTGTTTTTCGTGCAAATACAAGAATACTAAATGCTATTATCAAGCCTGCAATAATGGGTGTTTGATATTTCGCTAAAAAACCCAAACCAAGGGCTAAACTACTAAAGAATAGCATCCGGTCTTGACGAGTGTTTAACCAGCGATAGAAAAACAGTAATGCTATTGTGACAAAAAATATCAAAATGGTCTCTAACATAGCATATGTGGAGAGCCAAAAAAATCCTGGCATTATACCTAGCATAACTGCTGAAAGCAGAGCGGTTTTACCGTTGTACATGTAGTAGGCTATCTCAAAGACTGCCCAAAGGGCAAGAGCTGCAAAGAGCACCGCTGGCAGCCGCGCTACAAAGAGACTGATGCCCAAAATTTTAAAGAAGGCCCATGTAATAACATCAAATAACGGTGGATAAAAAGCGTTATTTATAAAATCACTATACCGTCCCATGTAGAGCATAGAGCCGCTGTTAAGGTGGCAAATTTCGTCCCATTGTATAGGTGTTTTTGTTAGATTGACCAAAATGATAAGAACATACATTACTACAAACCCTAAAAAAAGAAGCCGCCATTTGTTTGCAATAATTTTGACTTTTAGGTCCATATATCCACATACTCTGCCTTTAAACATCCCTATGTTATTCAATATTTTAGAAATATCTTATTTAGGTTTCTATGTTTCAACGGTTTGTTTTTTCTGCCTGTAAAACCTGATTTGGTTGTTATTTTGTTGCTGTTTTGTAAGAAGCGTTAAATTCCAGATATTAGATTGTCTATTTAGAGTGACGATTATGTTCCGTATAAGAGTTAACAAAATCGAATCAAATCGTGATGTAGATGGAAATCTGGGGAAAAGAATTGAGCTTCTTGAAGAACGCGAATTAAATCCCTATGTGCTACGACCTCAAACTGATGAAGCAAAAATGGCACAGGACATCATGCAGGCTTTGCAGCAGCAAATGCCTTTCTTACCACAACGTCAACAATTGTCAACACCAAAACTTATCTTGTTTTTAACCGAGCAAGAATACGATAGTTTAGGCATAGTTTTTGACGTAAATCAAGTATATGAAGTAGTGTTGGACAATCAGGCTATCCGTTTTAGAAAAGTCTAATACTCTCCTACCCTGTTATATCCCCAGTGGGTGTAACAATCTATTAGGGGCTGGTTTGTTTTAGTCATGTTTTTCTTCTTATAATGCCGTTTGTTGTTTTCTTTTTTGTTGGAGAAACATGTGCCTTTAATATATGTCTTAAAATAACTTGAAAAAGGAGTATTGTTATGTCAAAAATACGTGCTCATATCTATGTAACCGGTAAAGTTCAAGGGGTCTTTTTTAGGCAAAACACTAAACGGCAGGCTCAGAGTCGTGGCGTTTGTGGTTGGGTTAGTAATCTGTCTGATGGCCGGGTTGAAGCGGTTTTTGAAGGTGAAGACCTGTCTGTTAAAGAAGTTATAGATTTCTGTCATCATGGGCCTTCGTTTGCTAAGGTTGAACATGTTGAAGTATCTTTTGAGGACTATACCGGCGATTTTTTAGATTTTCGTATAGTCTAACTTTTTATTTTTGTTGTCTATTTTTGGGGTTTCTTTTTTGGGATTCGAAAATGGCTGTCTTTTCCTGCGCTTATGTATTCTCCACCCATTCCTCTTGATGTTGCGGCGATTTTGGCAAAATTGTCGCTACCAAGGAACTGTTTGGGTTTAATAGTGATATAGTCTTCTTTATCTTCAAAACTTAATTTTGCCTCCAGTTCTTCAGGGAAGGACATGCAGACATCATTTAGGGTGCGTAGTTTTGTTTCTGCTTGCGATGTAACAGCTGTTGCAGAGGTTGTTGTATCTATGATTGTTGTTGTTGGTGTCTGAACTGTTTTTGGTGTTGTATGCTTAACTGTAGCGGTAGTTGTAGTGTTTGTGTTTGTGGACTGTGATATGGCTAAAAGTTTAATGTTAGCTGAAATGGCTCGTAGTTCATCTGCAATTTTGTTGACGGATCCTAAGAGTTCATCAACTCTTGCAGATAGTTGGCTAAGTTTTTCTTTGTCGTTGCTCATGATGTTTCCTTAAACTCTAAAAGTAACTTTGCGTATTTAATTATTTGTAATCACGGAGAAGTTAAATTAATGTTTGAAATTGATGGCAGCCAGAAAAGTGGTAGTGGCACTATATTGCGTTTGGCTGTGGCGATTTCAGCTATTATGCAGCAGCCTTTACATATAGAAAATATTAGAAGCAAACGACCCCAGCCCGGATTAAAACGGCAGCATCTTGAATCAGTTTTAACAGCGGCGAAACTATGTAATGCAACAGTTGAAGGTGCCACACTTGGCTCAGACGAACTCTGGTTTACCCCAAACACTATTGAAGGCGGTAATGTTGAGGCTGTAATTGAAACTGCAGGCAGTATACCTATGCTTTTCTTAGCTTCTCTACCTCTTTGTGTGTACGCTAAAACTCCTGTAACTTTACATGTGGCTAAAGGTGGAACAGATACTCTGCATGCTCCAACTATTAATTATCTTCGCTTTGTATTACTTCCCGTTTTGTGTAAGCTAGGTGTTAATGCCGAAATTTCTGTGCAAAAATATGGTTACTACCCTAAGGGTTTAGGTGAGGCAACACTAACTGTGAAACCTGCGGCGCTTAAGGCGTTTCAGTTTAACCGGTTTGGCAGCCTTAAATCTGTTAGCGGTGTTTCTGTTTGCACTTTTTTATCTGAACGTCAAGTTGCTCAGCGACAAGCGGACTCTGCTATGAATTTCTTAGCTAAAAACAGTTACCCTACACAAATTCAAGTTTTAAACGATCACTCAAACCCGTATCAGAGGGGCAGTTCCATTACGTTATGGGCTAAAACAGATACAGACGTTCTTGTTGGAGCCGATGCTCTTGGTGGGATCGGCAAGACTAGTGAATCTGTCGGTGTAAAAGCTGCTGAAAAACTAATTTTAGAATTAGCCGCTAAGCCCTCTGTTGATGTCTTTTTAGCTGACATGCTTATTCCTTACATTGCTCTAGCTCCGGGCCGTTCCGTCTTTTATACACGATGTCTCTCTGAACATATTGAGGCTAACATTTGGCTTATGGAGACTATGCTAAACTCAACGTTTAATATTGAAAAAATAAATAACTTGTTATATCAAATAGAGAAAACCAGTTGACTGCTATGATAAACACAGTTTGCCTTAAAGTGCCTAAAGATTTAGGTGAAAAAGTCATCTCTTTAGCACATAAACTCGATATAGTAGATAAGACTCTGCTTATTGAACGATCCACTGATGGTTATCTTTGGGTTCCACTTGTAAGACAACTATGTGAAAATGAATTATCTCAACTGAAAAATCTCGCGACCTCTTTGGTGTTAAGTGATAAAGTTTTTTCTAAGAAACGGCTTGTAGAGGAAACCTTAACTCAAGCTCTTGAACGTCAAATTCCAAATAATCTACACTATAGCATTCCACACGCACTTGATATTATTGGCGATGTAGCCATTATAGAAATTTCTTTTATACTACACCCTTATCAGACGATTATTGGACAAACTATTTTGAAAACGCATAAAAACATAAAATGTGTTTATGCAAAAGCTGGTGCAATTAGCGGCGTTTA
This sequence comes from Candidatus Bathycorpusculum sp., assembly GCA_009787585.1. Taxonomy (GTDB): domain Archaea; phylum Thermoproteota; class Bathyarchaeia; order Bathyarchaeales; family Bathycorpusculaceae; genus Bathycorpusculum; species Bathycorpusculum acidaminoxidans. The sequence continues at coordinate 12,901 of WQSY01000036.1, forward strand.
CCGTACTCGTGATTTATCCTATGTTGCAGGTGAGAATCGCACTCGAACCGTTTATAACGAATACGGTTGTCAATACTATGTTGATTTAGCTAAGGCCTATTTTTCTCCAAGACTATCTCAGGAACACCACCGTGTAGCCTCACTTGTAACTGCCAATGAGACGATTGTGGACCTTTTTGCAGGTGTTGGCCCTTTTGCTGTACCTATAGGCAAATTGTGTCCTAAATCAAAAGTGTACGCGATAGATATCAACCCCGACGCAGTTGATCTGCTTAAAATTAACATTTACCATAACAAAGTTACACACCAAGTTTCTCCCCTTTTAGGTGATGCACGAGAATTAGCTAATAATCAGTTACGAGGAGTCGCTGATAGAGTAATTATGAATTTACCTGAAACCGCTATTGATTTTGTTGACGTTGCCTGCCAAACCTTAAAACCAACGGGTGGCTTAGTACATTTTTATGGGTTTGTTCGTAAACCTGACACTGTAGAGGATTTGAAAACCCGCTTTACCCATATAGTTGAACAGCAAAATAGAAACATAGACGCTTTTCGATGTGTTAAATGTGTACGAGAAACTGCACCTTATGAACAACAAGTAGTGTTAGATGTTCAAATCAAATAATAACGTTATTGACTATAATTTTTAACAAAAAATTACGCGTTACATACTTTTTTTGGTGCATGTTTTATTTTTGTTTTGACCTAGTTTTTTACAAATGCACTATGTTAGCGTTAATGTTATTTTGATTTGTTGATTTGGTTTTTCTAGTTTTTTAGTGAATTCTCGTGGTAGGTCATTTGCTGCCTTATCTGCTTTTATTGCTAAGGTGCGGTCAGATGTAAAATTGCTTTTTCGGATAACTATATCTTTGTTATTGTTTAGTTCTAGTTCAGCTGAGCCGTATGCGGTGATTTGTTCTATTGAACCGTTAATTTCTATTGTTATGCTTATTTTAGTGTTGGAATTTCGTAGTTTTTGTTTAAATTTTGAGTTTAAATCTGCAACTGCCTTGTTGGCACTTACTGCTATGATACAGTCGCCTTGTTTTGTTAACTCTTTATCTTTAGTGAACATTAATGTGGTTGGATGTATGGCTAAAATGTTTTCGTGCCCGTATGCTAAAATTTGTTCTCTCCATGATTTGCACTGTTGTTGATTTGTCATTACTCGTAAACCTCTATGGCGTCTACTTTTCCATCTCCGTCTAAATCAAAGCCTTGAATAACTACTGCAAATGTGTTTTTATCCGCGTTAAATGGTTGAAGAGTTTTTTCCCAAAAGTTTGTTAAAGCTAATACGCAGGCTTTAGTGCCTACTGCTTTGTTTCCGGCTATGACAATTATGTGTTTGTCTTTGTTCCAAGGGTTTGTAATTTTAGCTATTATGCCTGCGCTATCTGAGGTATATTTTCTTCCGGTTTTTTCGGATGTTAAACCGCCAAATAAGTAGCCTTGTTCTGAGGGGTGCATTATGAATTTGATAGGTAAATGTTTGTTTATTTCTTGAGTTAATAGATTAGTGCCTGGTCCGCCTACTAGTATTAAACTATTTTTTTCTTCTTTTTCAGCTTTTACGTCTACGTCTAGTTTTACAGCGAAGTCGTTGGGTATTTTGGCGAATTGACCCATGAAGAGAGTTAGGTGTGCTGCATAGTGCCCATCTCGGGCGCTTGTTTTAAATGGGCCATGTGGTTGTGGACTGCCAACTATGATTTTTCCATTTAGAGTTTCATTGTTTAGAAATTCTTGAAAAAATTTTTGTAGTTTTTCTGGAATGTTTGGAGTGTAGTAATTGTTTTGTATCGATTTACCCTGTTGTTGCTGTTGTTGGTTTACTGGTAATTCTATGCCGAAGGCTGTGGCGGTGGTTTTATAGTATTTAGCTGTGGCGCCTTTTTTGTTTTCTTCGTATTGTATAGTGATTGCGCCTGCTTTTTCCATTTTTCGTATGTGATAGTAAACTTTTTGTTCGTGTATGTTTAAGCGTCGGGCGATCTCGAGGGGGTACATTTCTTTTTCTGATATTGTTGTTAGGATTTTCCAGCTTTGGTTGCCTAGTATTGCTTTTAGGTCTTGGGGTTTTTGTAGAATGTTGATTTCTTTTGTTTCTTGGTTTTTGTTTTTGCTGTTTTGGAGTAGACGTTTTTTTTCCATGCTGTGTCGTGGTAATTCATGATTACTGTTATAAAAAAATTGTTTACGGTTTCTGTAATTGTATTGCCACTTTTCACGGTTTTGAATGTTAAAATTCTGCGCTGTTAAAAAATTTTTTTTAACGTTATTATTTTAACCTTAAAAATTAATAAATAATCCTCAGGCTAATCTACCCTAAACAAGCAGAAATAACGAAGGAAACAAAAATGTGTGGAATATTTGGTTGCTTTCTAAAAAACGAAAACGCTGCTCCAGTGATTCATTCCTCATTAAAACGGTTAGAATACCGCGGCTATGACTCAGTTGGAATTGCCACTATTTCAGAGGGCACACTTTTTATAAAAAAAGGCCAAGGCAAAATCGATATAGTTCACAAAGACCTCAACTTGGATGATTTACCTGGAAATTTTGGCATCGGACACACCCGCTGGGCTACCCATGGCGCCCCTCTACAAATAAACTCTCACCCGCACTCTGACTGCACTGACAAAATAACTGTTGTACACAACGGAATCATTGAAAATTTTAACGACTTAAAAATTGAACTTCAAAACCTCGGTCACACATTTGTCTCCAAAACAGATACCGAAGTAATCCCTCACCTAATTGAAGAAATTATAAAAAACAAACCTGCCCTATCTTTAGCGAACGCTGTCCAAGAAGCAACAAAACGCCTTGAGGGCTCCTACGCCATAGCAGTTATCTCCTCTTATGAACCTGACAAAATTGTTTGCGCACGAAATGAAAGCCCCCTTGTTTTAGGCATCAGCAACAATGGCATTTATTGTGCATCTGACATCCCTGCATTTCTACCGTTAACAAATAAAGTCGTAATGATAAATGATGGAGAACTCGTTATCTTAACAACTGATGGCTATCAAATAAAAAAACTCCAAGACGGCAGCACACTTGAACGTGCCCCTGAACGTGTTGAATGGTCCGCTGAAATGGCTGTCAAACATGGATATCCTCATTTTATGATAAAAGAAATCCATGAACAATCTGAAGTTTTACGTAACACCATGCGACTTCAAGATCGTTACCTAGATTTAATGTCAACTTTTCTTGACCGCGCTACCGAAATATTTCTCGTAGCCTGTGGAACAAGCTATCACGCCTGCTTAGCAGCATCATACATGTTCTCAAAACTAGCTTTTCTACCCACCTATCCCGTATACGCCTCTGAATTCATTGAACAATATGGCAAAGCTGTAAATATTGACAGCACAATTCTAGCTGTTAGCCAATCCGGTGAAACAGCTGACACCATAGCTGCCGTAGCAACTGCACAACAACGCGCTGCAACCATTCTAAGTTTAACTAACACTATCGGTTCAACTTTAACTCGCATATCTCGCGTTTACATCGGCACACAAGCGGGTCCAGAAATTGGTGTTGCTGCCACTAAAACTTTTACCTCCCAACTCTCCGTACTTGCCCAGTTAGCTCTACGATTAGCTAAAAAACGAGGCAAAGTATCACAGTCAGAAATTGATGTACTCGATGCACAACTTGAAAAACTACCTGATCTTGTAGACACAATTGTTAAAACACAAGAAGAAAAAGTTAAACAAATCGTTCACAAATATGCAAACTCTAAGGTAATATTTTTCCTAGGCAGAGGCATAAGCACTGCTACTGCTTTTGAAGCTAGATTAAAACTTATGGAAATTGCCTACATCCCATCTGTAGCGTTTCCAGCCGGCGAGAGTAAACATGGACCTATTAGTTTAATTGAGCAAGGAACTCCCGTAGTGTTCGTATGCCAGAAAGATGACACTCATAAAACTGTAATCGGTAACATCATGGAAATGAAAGCTAGAGGAGCAAAGATCCTTGCTATAATTGAAGAAGATGACAATGAAATCAAACCCTTAGTGGATGACTATCTCGAGGTCCCAAAAAACATTCCCAGCGTGCTCTCCCCCATACCCTATGTCGTACCCCTACAACTCTTAGCCTATTACATGGCCTTAGAGTTTAACTATGACCCCGATATGCCACGCAACTTGGCAAAATCCGTCACAGTAAAATAATCCCACTCTTCTTTATTTCTCTTTAACACTACAACGAACGCTACGTCAAATTACATCCATTACAACTTGTTTTACCCGTAAAACCATAGTGTAACCTTGCTTTTCTTAATTAATATCTATCAAAAACACCTAACCAGCTCACATAATATTGCATTAAGTAACACTGTTCGTTGTAGTGCTAAATTTTGACATATATTTAGTGATTAATATTGATCCTAAAATCCCGGAAAAATTATACCTACGATAAGTAAAAAGCTTGAAAAACCCGTTAAACATTAAAAAGGTCTCAAAAATGGTAAATCACTGTGTCGATGT
>WQSY01000037.1 GCA_009787585.1 Candidatus Bathycorpusculum sp.
TGGTTAACATGTAAAACTGTTCATAACCCAATATTTGCACATACAAGTACACCACTTAACAAACGCCTCAAACCCCGTACGCACTAAGTTAATGACATTGGGTTTTTGTGTTGTTTTTTACTGGTTTTTTATGCTAGTTTTTAGACAGTCTGGGGGTGGGGTGTTTGCGCATAAGGATATTGCGTTCAAGTTTGCATCATGGATTTCAGCAGAGTTTGAGTTGTATGTTGTTAAGGATTATCAGCGGTTAAAGTTTGATGAGAGTAGTCGGGTTTCTTTGGAGTGGAATGTTGGGCGGATTTTGTCAAAGATTAATTACAGGGTGCATACTGCTGCGATTAAAGATAATTTGGTGCCAAAGATGCTTACGTCTAAGCAGAGGGCGTTTGTTTATGCTGATGAGGCGGATGTTTTGAATGTGGCTTTGTTTGGAGTTACTGCAGCTGAGTGGCGAGAGGCAAATAGGGATAAGATTGGGAATATGAGGGATTATGCGTCTATTGAGCAGTTACTTGTTTTGGCAAATCTTGAAAATGTAAATGCTCTCTACATTAGTAAGGGTGTGTCGCAGTCGGAGCGTGTTGAGGAGCTTAATTGTTTAGCACGAGAACAGTTGTCAGCTATGCTTCGCAATAAAAGTGTGGACACCCTAAAGAAGCTGGAGAACAAAAAACTATAGGCAACAGCCTTTTTACCTCTCAACTTGGTAACATTTTTCCCAGTTATTTTGTGTTTTTATTGTTTCCCGTTTTGTCTTGTGTTTCCCGTGCTGTTTTCATTGTTTCCCGTGTTGTTTTTTCTGTTTCCCGTTTTATGTTGTGTGTTTTCCGCTTGTTTCCCGTGTTTCCCGTCTGTTACCCCTTTTGTTTCCCGTCTCACTCTGTTTTTCTTGTTTTTTTAATGGTTGTTTTAGGCTGTTTTAATTAAATAAGGCGTATGTGATGGTTTGTTTGTTGTTTGGTTGGTTTTTCCCACTATTGTCTGGTAAAATAGGTTGTTTTTGCGTGTTTCCCGTTTAGGGTTTTTAGTGGGTTTGGTGAGAAGTAGAGTTTACACTGAGGGTAAAATTGTTGTTTCCCGTGGTTTCCCGCTAGGGAGAAACGTCTTAAAGCCGACAAGCTACCAAACAGGCAAAGAGTTCTTAACAGAACACGGGGTTATACACGCTTCAAATATTTAAATGCTAACCACCACCCAAACCAACCAACCCATACTCGCCCCCACTCGCCTTTTTCGCCCCCACACAACCAACCCTCACCAAAACAACACCTAACTTTAAACAAAACACCCTTGCGTAAAGACTACACACAACAACAGCATAGATAATAGCGCCATGTTTTGGTCAAAACAATACCCGATGCCTCGTTTAACCTAAAACAATAACCCCCAATTCAAAAATACAGCGGACTGTTTGTGGTGGATGGTCGTTTTCATGTTTTATTGGTAAACTACAGGCTGTGTACAGGGCGCGACCTGTTTTGCTCAATACGTGCACCACAAGAACACGTATTGCCCAAATCAGGTCACAACCCCCAAAAACCACATCACTGCAAAAGCATTGTGTTTTTACAGCCTTAGACACAAACACATGATGTGTTCCATAATATTTGACAAACCATAGTTTGATCAAAACAATCCCCAAGGAACCATCTTACCCCAAACTAGGGCTATCCACATAAACAAACCTCCAACCACCATTTGCTAAAGCTAACCTTCTTAACACAACTTTAGCCTTCCTTTTTAGTGACATACTTGGGCCAAAACGTGCCCACTTGGAGCACGTATTGCCCCAACTATGTCACTCCCAAAAAACAACACCAAAATGTTTGCACTCACAGGCTCAAATACAACTATGTTGTGTGTTCCACAATATTTGACAAAGCCCTAGTTTTGATCAAGACAGTCCCCACAAGGAACCATCTTACCCCAAACTAGGGACACAACAAACACACTCTCAACCAAACATGACACTAAACTAACTTGATGCCTTAATACAACGTGGGTAGTCTTCTTTTTGCGACATGGTTTTAATTAAAACGTGCCCCATTTGGAGCACGTATTGCCCTAAACCATGTCGCAGTTTTAAAAACTCAGCCTTCACCATTTACGATGACCAATGAGCGAACAAATAACCATAAGCAAACAGGTTTTAGAAAAAATATTAGAAGAAATTGGAGAGTTAAAGGCACTTGTTGAAAAACAAATCAAACCCTACCAGCAGGAATAAGAGAGGAAACAAAACTCTCCAACTTTTCTAACCTCTGCCTTAACTCTGTGTTTTGTTCCTGCAATACCCCCTCTTTTTGCCTTTGAGTCTCCTCAAACTTTAACGCTGTTTCCTTGTCCAATATCATACCACACGTGGTGCATCTTGTAGTTCCAAAAGGATTCTTACTACTACACCTTGGACAATCAACGATCTGCATCAAACCCGTATTTTTTGAAGCCGTCTTCATACCATGTAACTCCAAAACCGCATCCTCCAAATCCCTAGCAGAAAAATGCACATACCGCCTAGTCATCTTACTTCCATACGTCCAACCAGCAAACTGCTCCAAACGGCACTCGGTGAATACTTTGGCCATAGCGGTCAAAGAACTGTGACGGTACAAATATGGCCAAACGGTCCTCTTCAAACTAGCCCGTTTAGCCAAACGCTGAATTATATCGCGAAAACGCATGTAGCTCAACTGTTTACCCACACAATTATGGTCAAGTGAACACCATAGAGAAGCAGATGGCTCATCACCAAACGGATGATCCTCTAGCCACTCAAGCAAGGGCTTGCAAGCAACAACCAAAGGAATCCGCTTAATACCCGTTTTGCCATTTGCAGTGATAAGGCAATAATTATCCTTAAACGCTACACTACCTACAGTCATTGTTAAAAGCTCACCAGGTCGCAGAGCCGCTTCAAAAAGAACATACACCATCGCTCTGTCACGTTTATTTTGGGTGGCTCGGATAATTGCAGTAAAATCCTCAGGTGTCAAAAGGGTTTCAGGGGTTACGCGGGGGTTTTTTTCTTTTATTGCCAAACTTATCCAGCTTACCTCAGGTGGCAGGGGTGTGCCTTTGGCGCAACTGCCCTCTTTGGCGTATTGAACCAGTTTTCGTAGTAAGAGTTTGTTGTCGCTTTTAGTGGAGGCTTTGTTTGGTCGGCTATTTATGGCGGCTACTATGTGTTCAGCATCCGTTTTCGTTAATGCTTTGAGTTCTACATCGATAAGTGGCAGTAGTACTGGTAGGTGGGCGGCGTATTTTGCTACTCTGCCCACGGACAACCCAAGTGCACTTAAGTGGTCTAAAAACTGCAGACCAATCTCACTGTTGCGCAGGGGTTTAATGTTTTTGCGGTTTCTTTCAAGAATTCGCTCGTAGTCGTGGATAACAGGGTTGGTTTTGGTTGTTGTTGTCATGTTGTTAATAGTTTTGGAACCTTTTAAAACCGAAACAGGAGGAAACGCATTACACGCAACAGAGAAGAGCTGGGGATGGGAATTGAACCCATATAGAGCAGCTCTGCAGGCTACCGCCTAAACGATTCGGCCACCCCAGCGCCGTTATCATCGTTGAGCCTACATAAAAATATTTGCAGTAGGTTAATTGTTTTTTTGGTAAAGCAATCAGTGATTTTTGTCAATAGATAATTTTTGTTTTGTTTTAATTATGTATATCAAGTTTAGCAGTGGCAGGTTTTTGTTCTATTTTAAGACGCTTTGTCTACCGAGTTCGAAGCTTTGGAGGTTGGCTTGTAGGTGTTTTTCTTTTAGTTTGTTTGTCATTACTTTTTTGAAGGATTCTTGTTTAATGGGCATGTTCGGTAATGCTGATAGTGCGCCTAGTAGGACTATGTTGACGACTTTATTGTTGTCTACTTGTTTTGCGATTTCTGTGCCGTCTATTTCGTGAACTATGGGGGTTTTGGTTTTTATTATGTTTATGAGTTCTTGGGGAGTTTTTGGTTTGTTGTTTTTTGAAAAGTTGTTTGGTGGGATGTGTTTGGTGTTTACAATTACTGTGCCGTTTGGTTTTAGCATAGGTAGGGTTCGGGTGGTTTCTAGTATTTCAAAGCCTACTATGGCGTCGGCTTTTCCGGTTTCAATTAGGGGTGTTTCGATTTTGTTGCTTATTCTGGCGTAGGCTACAATGGATCCGCCGCGTTGGGCCATGCCGTGGATTTCGGCTTTAGTTACGTCAAAGCCGTCGAGCATGGCTGCTTGGCAGAATATGTCACTTAGAACGACTATACCCTGGCCGCCAACGCCTGTAAATATTAGGTCAAGTTTCACTGTGGTTTTCTCCGTATAGCTTCATGTGGACATATCATTTCGCATACTCCGCATCCGTTGCATAGTGCGGGGTCGATTTCAGTTTTGTTGCTGTTGTTGTTGTTGGTTTGGGTGATTGCGGGGCAGCCAAAGTTTGTGGTGCATAGACCGCAGTTGCCGCATTTGTTTGTGATTTCGCGTGGGCTGTCGTGTTCTGTTAAAAGGAGAGGGCAGGGGCGTTTGGATATTATAACGCACGGGTCGTTGTATGTCATGGTTTCGCGCAGGGTGTTTGTTGTGGCTTTAATGTTGTATGGGTCTACGGTTATGATTTTGTTTATACCGACGCTTTTGGTGATTTCTTCAATGTTTACTGTTTTAGTTTTATCACCCATGGCGGTTCTGCCGGAGGCCGGGGTTGGTTGGTGTCCAGTCATGGCTACAATATGATTGTCTAATATAATAACGCATACATTTGCTTTATTGTATGCTATGTTTATCAGGCCAGGTATGCCTGCATGAAAGAAAGTAGAGTCTCCAAGCACTGCAAATACTTTATCTTTGACTCCGGCATGTATCATTCCTGCTGCTTGTGAGATGCCAGCGCCCATGCAGAGACATGTTTGCATAGAGTTTAAGGGCGGTGAAACACCTAGGGAGTAGCAGCCTATGTCGCCTGTAACGATTTTATCGTTTGAACGGCCCACTAAAGTTAGGGCATGTTTAGGGCAGTGTTTAACACATGCAGGGTTGCCTTGGCAGGTGTCGCATATGAGAACTTTTTGTTTAGTGCCATCTAAGGTTATAGCGTTGTGTTGGCAAGCTTTAATGCAAGAGCAGCAGGCTTTGCATTTGGTTTCGTTGATAAGTATTAGGCCTGTCTTGGCAGATTTGGAAAGAGCGTCATTAGGACAGGCGGAGACACAGGAGGCGTTAATGCATGCCTGACATGTTGTGGCTGTTTTGTTGATAACATGTATTCTTGCCTTAGAGGGGTCTATTACTTTCTCTTTTTCATAGGAGCATTTTTGTTCACATATACCACATCCGATACATTTGGTGCTATCGCAGACTATGTGTTGGTTAACAGAGTTAAGTGCATAGTAGAAAGCACGGTGCGTGCAACCGGGGCACATGTTTGGAGGTCGGGGCGGTAAATCTATAATGTCCGCAGTTACAGTGGCAGTAGTCGTATGTGTTGTTGTGTTAGGGTTTTTTTCTGTTAGGCCTAATTTGGATAGGGCCTCACGTACACGGTCGGGGGTGTATTCGCCGATTTCGCCAAGTTCAAGTTTATTTTTTCCTGTCACGTCAAGTTTTAGGCGTTGAAGGTTTTCTTCAATAAAGGGGCGAAGTTCTTCTATTACTATTAGTTGCTTAACTTTTGAGGCAAAATCTTTTACGAGCTCTGAGGGAAAGGGATATACAAATCCTAGTTTTAGCCAAGAGAATTTGGAAGTGTCAAGTACGCTGCGCGCGTAATAGTAGCCTACGCCGCTGCCGATTATGCCAATGTCTGAGTGGTTATCTTCAATTTTATTGAATTCTGAGGTTTCGGCAGTTTTTTTTGCTACAGTTAGGCGTTCTTCTAAGATGCGGTGTTGGCGCATTGCGTTTGCGGGTACCATTACCCATCGGGAACCGTTTTTGTCAAAAGCGATGTTGCGGTCAAGTTTTTGAAAGTTGCCGATTTGTACTTTGGCTTTTCCATGGGCTACTCGTGTGGTTAAACGTAAAATGACGGGGATACGGAGTTGTTCGCTTATATTGAAAGCTTTGCGGGTCATGTTTAGGGCTTCTTGAGGGTTGCCGGCGTCTAGTAAGGGTAGTTTTGAGTGTACGGCAAAATAGCGTGTGTCTTGCTCGTTTTGGCTACTGTGTAAGGCGGGGTCATCGCAGACTACAATTACTAAACCGCCTTCGATGCCCGTGTATGCAAGGGTCATAATAGCATCTGAGGCAACATTTAGTCCAACATGTTTCATGGAGACAAGGGCTCTTGCACCTGTCATAGCGGCGCCTGCGGCGACTTCAGTGGATACGATTTCGTTAACACTCCATTCTGCATAGAACCCCATTGTTTTAGCGGTTTGGGCGAGGGTTTCTAGAATTTCAGTAGAGGGTGTTCCAGGGTATGCTGCGGCAACTTTTATGTCAGCTTCAACAGCTCCTCGAGCGACTGCCTCATCACCGTTGAGTAGGAGGAAGCCTTGAGGGTTATTTACTGTAATTTTTGAGGACATGTGTGCACCTTTACATTTTACCTTTACGAAGGTCTAGCACTCTTTTTGCTTTTCCCTCTGTTCGAGGTAGTTCATTTGGTTTAACCACTTCAATATCAGCTGATAGGCCTGTGATTATGTGTATTCTTTTCTGTATGTTGTATGTGAGTTTTTTTATGTCAAGTTGAGTGTTTTTTTGTGATTGCGGGGTTAATTCAACTTTGATAAGAAAGGTATCAAGTGCGCCGGGACGATCAAGGATTATTAGGTAATAGGGGGCAAGTTCAGAAAATTGTAGTATAGCAAATTCTATCTGTGAGGGGAACACGTTAACGCCGCGGACAATTAACATGTCATCAGATCTGCCGGTGACACTTAACATTCTAGTGTGTGTACGACCGCAGTCGCATTTTTCACTGTTAATTTTTGATATATCTCGTGAGCGGTAACGGAGGATGGGTAATCCTGTTTTGTTTAATGCTGTAAAAACTAATTCGCCCTCTTGGCCATCAGGTAAGGTTTCTCCAGTGTCAGGATCTATAGTTTCAACGATAAATTGGTCTTCCCAAACATGTAGGCCCTCATGTTGTGGACATTCTACAGAAACTCCGGGTCCGCAGAGTTCTGTTAAACCATAGATGTCAAAAGCTTCAATTCCAAGTTCTTTTTCTATTCTTTGTCGTATTTGTTGAGACCACGGTTCAGCACCAAATATGCCTCGACTAAGTATAAGGTCTTTTTTAGGGTCTACACCTTCTTTTGCCATTGTTTCGGCGAGATATACAGCAAAGCTTGGTGTGCATGCAAGAATAGTTACACCTAAGTCTTTCATAAGAGTTATCTGGCGTTGCGTCATACCACCGCCTATGGGAACTATGCGGGTTCCAAGTTTTTGGGCACCGTAATGAAAACCAAACCCTCCTGTAAATAAGCCATAACCATAGGCAATATGGATAATATCCTGAGGACGTCCACCCGCAGTGTACAGGGAGCGGGCCATGATTTCTTGCCAAATGTCTATATCATTTCGAGTGTAAGCACCCACTATAGGGTTGCCCGTTGTTCCACTGGAGGCGTGAACTTCAACAATTTCATCAGAGGGGACAGCTACCATACCGTAGGGGTAATTTTCTTTTAAATCAGCCTTTACGGTAAAGGGGATTTTTTGGAGATCATTAAACGTTTTTATATCAACAGGTTTTAGTCCGACACTGTCAAATTTTTTGTGGTAAAAAACGCTGTTATCATAACAATACTTTACTTGTTCTTTAAGTTTTTGCAATTGGTATGCTCTTATTTCTTCGCGTGGCAAAGTTTCAATTTTTTCGTTCCAGTATTTACCGTTAACCACTTCATGCGCCTCTCAGTTAATGAAGCTATTTACACTTCTGTAATATCCTATTAGATAAGAGTTCCCCACATTTCCAAAGAGAACAACTAACTATATGCATATACCGGGTAAAGAACAAAAGTTTTCAGGTTTGTAAATTGTTAGTTAAAATACCAGATTAAAAAGTGTTGAAGTTTAACGGAGTATCATTTTAACAAATTTTTCAGGATCAAAAGTTTCCAAGTCTTTATATGTTTGACCTACACCTATGAAAAGTATTGGTTTTTTGGTAACAAATGTTACACTAAGAGAGGAGCCTCCTTTGACGTCAGCGTCAACTTTAGTTAGTATAGTTGCGTCAATACCTATAGCACTGTTAAATTCCTCTGCTTGCATAACTGCATCGTTTCCAATAAGGGAGTCAACTGTAAAGATAACTAGATCCGGTTTTACAATACGTTTAACCTTAACGAGTTCATTCATAAGATTTTGGTTTGTCTGCATTCTACCAGCTGTGTCAATTAAGACAACGTGTATGCCGTGTGCTCGGGCATGGTTGATAGTATCAAAGGCTACTGCGGCAGGATCGGCACCGTAGGTGTGTTTGATTACGCGTACACCTAAGCGGTGAGCGTGTTCTTCAAGTTGTTCTATGGAACCCGCTCTGTAAGTGTCCGCACCTGCTAGAACAACGGAGTGCCCTTTTTCACGTAGGAATTGGGCGACTTTTGCTATGGTTGTTGTTTTTCCTGTGCCATTAATTCCGACAAACATTAAAACATAGGGTTCTGTTTGTTTGCGTTTTTCAGAAATTTTTGTCAACAAATCAACAGGTTTGTCAGTTTTTAGTACATCTAGAAGTACTTGTCGCAGGTTATCTTCTACAAGTTGTTTTCGGTCGTCAAGGCGTTTGATGGGGGATCCTGTGAGTCTTTTTTCTAATTCGTCGCAGATTTTGTCTGCTACGGGAAAAGCCACATCGTTTTCAGCTAGGTTCATTTTGAAATCGGATAATATAGGATTAAGGTTATCTGCTTTAAGCTCAGTCGTAGTTACCTTTGTAACTAGGTTTTTAAAACCAGACTTGAGCTTTTCAAACATGTTTTTATGCGTTCCTTTGTTTGGCGTTTGCAAGCAAGTTTTCTATTCTTCTTTGGCCAGAGTTGATGTATTCAATAATTTGGTTAAATTGTGTTTGGGCTGACTGAAGTGTTTTTGTAAGTTCGTCTAAACGTTCTTTAATGGTTGTCTTTGCATCTGTTAAGGATTTTTCTACTGAGACTCCTGCGCCTAAGTTAACTATTATTTTGTCGGGGTTAGCAAGTTTTACTTGAACATAAGAACTGCCGCCTATGGGTACGAGCATTTCGGCGTTTTCTTTTTCTTGTTCAAGACCTTCAAGGGTTGTGTTAGCATATGTTAGGTCTGCTAACGCGGTGTTTAGCATTGTTATACGCTGCTGTAGTGCCTCAGCTGTTTGTTCGTAATAGTGTAGCTCATTGCTTAATTTTCTAAGTTCTTCTTGACTGCTATTGGCCGCCAAAACGGTTACTCCCCAAGAACGTATTTCTTAAGGATTACATCCTCGATTTCGTCTGCTGGAACTTCTATAGCGGATTCAATTTTTATATGAAATCTTTTTACTCTATGGCGGCTACCTAGTTCTGTGTAGACTTTTTCGATAGCGTGTTCGCTCTTTTCGGCTAAGAGTTCTTTTGCAAACGTTGTTGCCAAGTTTGGCTTGCTTATTTCACCGGTTACTCTGAAAACTTTCATTTATTCTACTTCCTGCACAACATCCATTGCATTCCCAATTATAAACATCTCGGGTCCAGTTGTCATAGAACCAGCAACAGCATGATAACTATTTGCAATAAGGCCTGTGCCAACATAGGGAATGCCGCAGTTAACGGTGCCAACGTCCACGGGTACTTTGAAGGCTTGTTCTAGAATTTTGCGTTCTTCCTCTTTTAGTAATGGATGAGCAATTACACCCTTGTTTGTAACAGTAGCCAGAGAACCTATATAGGGTAAGCCAGCGATTTCTGTTTGCAGTACTTCTACGCCCAGAGTTTCAGCAATTTTTTTAATATCTTCTTCTTTAATACGTGGGTCAGCAACGGCGCCTTTGTCATTTGCTAAAATCAAGTTGCCATAGGCAGTTTTTTTGGTTTCCATAATAGTTATTGTTCCGTCAAAAACGCGACGGATTTCTGTTAATTCTTCCTCTCGTACAGAGTTTGGAAGTATCATACCGTTAGAGTTAGCAGATGCAAGTGCGCCGACCAGTGTGGAGCCGCTTATGGCAGTATATATTAATTTGACTTTGAGCCAATTGGCATATTCTTGGGCTTTTATTTGAGGCACTACGCATGGAACTATTACTACGTTTTCTGTTGCCAGTGTGTATACGCCTATGCTGGCGCTTCCAACTATGCTTGATAAATATACGGTCAAGACTATTCAACCTTACTATTTAGCGTGAACTTGCAAAGTATAGCGCAATGTTAATTGAGAAATAGTTTGCAAATTTTTCCGCTCGACTTTGAACTGTAAGTTTCAAATTCTTACATTTAAATGTTCGCAGGTTAAAAAAAGTTTTGGGCTTTTCCAAGTTGAGGATAGCCGGTTTGATAAAAAGAAGAGGCTTATTCGGCTTCTGCCAAGTAGACTGTGACGTTGTCGTCTCTGTCCTTGGTTACACGAACACGAATTTTGCGTGGTGGTTTTTCTATGCCTCTGTTCCAGATTTTTTCGTTAACTTCTTGAGTTACAATTAATTGTGGTAGTTCATCGTCTTCTTCAACGATTGTTGTTGCCATTTTCATGTGTTTTGCTACAAAGATTTTAACTAGTTGTACTGCGCGTGGTGCACGTTTTTTTGGTGGACGAACTAGGGCTTTTTGAAGGGGTATTGTGTATATTCTTTCTGTGACTATATCGTCAGTTTTTGTTTTCTTTTTTTGTTTTTCAACTGTTTTGGGTTCTTCTATAGTAGTATCGGCTGTTGCCATGATTTCTTTTTGTGTAGATATAGTTTCTTCTGGGGCTTCCAGTATCTCTTCGTTTTCTTGTTGCATTATTTGCTGTTCTTCTTGAGCGTTAACCATCGATGTTATTCTCCTATTATGCTTTTATTTTACTGGTACGCCAGTTGCGTCTACTTTTAGGGGTCATTCGGACTTTGCCGTCAGTTCTAGCGACTACCCATGTTGGAACAGACGAAGATTCTTTTGCTGCTTTAGCTAAACGGCGTTTTTTTGCAGGTGGTTTAACTCTTGCCATTTTCTCATATCCTTGTAATTTTTGTTTCTCGTTTGCGTGATTGAAGCTGCATTAATATTTGTTTTAGCTGAACATCAGATAACGGTATAGGCAGTTTGCCCATTTGGGCCATCTGGATCAGCTGCAGTTCAATTTGTTCGGTAAAGTCGGCTCGAACCATTTTCAGGTTGTTGAGCCGTTGTCTTGCTTCAGGAGACAGGATTTGTTTTAATAAAGCCTGTTTCTGAGCTTCAATTTTTTCTTCAGCCTGAGTTTGCCTTTGTTCATCGCTCACACGATTTTGCATAGACAAAAGTTTTCGTTTCCGAATATTCTCAAGCTCATCATCGGACATTTACTAGTCGCCTTGATATTTCTTAAGCTCCGGGACAGTTTTTATCATTTCTTTTGCCAAGTCACCAGCGATTTCTTGTAATAGTTTACGACCTTTTGGAGACATTTTTCTTCCCTCTGGGCGACTGGTAACAATTAAGTCGGCTGCCTCAAGCTGTTGTAAAACCTTGCGGATGCTGCTTCCGCCTGCTTTTTTAACACCGTCAGGTTTACTGCCACGGTTTTTTCGTCCACCATAATCAGCTCTTAAATCTTCAAGACCAATTGGGCCGTGAACGTAAACTTTACGCAGAACAGATGCACTGCGAACATACCACCAATTTGGATTTTGTGGCGGTTTTTCAACGTGCATGCCTGTTTTAGCTACGTCTGTCCATGACAGTGGTTGAACTTCATCGACATTTTCCTTTAGATATTTCGCTAATCGATCGATGAACTTGGATGCTGGTACGTCATGAGGAGTTGTCAAGATGCTTTTGTCCCTTTTAGTTTTTCCTTGCAGTAAAACAATGAAGCCTAATATAAATATTCTCCGACCATTGAACAAACTATTGTACAATTTTTCAAACCAGAGCATGTCCACATAACTTGCCAAACAAGGCAAACAATATACGAACACTACATTGCCACCAAAAACACGCCAAAAACACTATAAGAGTTTTTCCACGCAACCTAACACCCTTGGCACAATCAACTTTTACGTACGTCTATTTTTCCATTTTTTAAGACTCACGCAACTAATTTTTGCAATATAACACATAAAACAAACCTAATACCCACCATCAACACCGCCACAACTTTCTAACACCACAAGGCACCCGAACGAAAGAAGAAATAACCAATATTTAACCATTTATAAATAAAAACAGCATGGAAAAAACCCCCAATATAGAAAAACGAAATAAGCTCAAAACTGGCTTTAAATGACAAAATAACGGGGCAAACCACCTCAGAAAACCTACCCCCCCCCATTTTTTAAAAAGTACATTAACAACTTGTTTTTTCAACAACTAACGAGAACATAACACAACACAAACAACTCAACTCGTCTGTACAGTCTCCAACAACAGTTGATTGCTTCCTAAAAAAAGTTGTCACTACTCTGGCTTTGGGACAAAATTATTGGTTTTCTTGTTTAGGGTTTTTCATCTTCACGCGTTAGTATGATATCTCTTGTGCAGACTTCAGCATTGTATTCCTTTAGAAAACTCAAAACTTTTTCTAAATCTACCTCTAGTATAATTATGACTCCACGTACAAGTTAGCTGACACAAATAATATTGTCCCAAAGCCTATTGACGCTTGTATGTAGGTTAAAAAAGTTTAACCTACAGGGGTTTGTGAAAAATATGTAAAAGCGTAATTTACACCGTGTTTTAGTAATTGACAATGTTTTTAAGATTTTCGTTATCACTACAAAGAACAGTGTTACTTAATGCAATATTATGTGAGCTGGTTAAGATGTTTTTGATAGATATTAATTAAGAAAAGCAAGGTTACGCTACGGTTTTACGGGTAAAATAAGCTGTAATGGATGTAATTTGACGTAGCGTTCGTTGTAGTGTTATGTAGGTTAAAATTTCTACGGGAATTCAGGTTACAAGGTTTCTAAAAGGGCAATAGCAAGGATTGATTTTAAAAGTGACAAAAACATTAATTGTTTGTGAAAGAATTGGTTCGCGAGTTTATATTGTTCTCACGCATAGGACAGACAGATTCAAATTTTAATAGTTTACATGATGCCGGAAGACTAGATATCATGCATGAATGTATTGTAAGTAGCCTTTTTTTGTCTCATAGTTTACGTAGAGACGTTATTTTTCACGCTGTTTTAAATGGTCCACCAAACCCTCCTGTGCACATCAAAATTGACGGCCAAACACTCTATGATGTGCGCACAGACATGGAAACATGGCAAAGCATAATTAAGAAAACGCTTGCCGGCAAAGAGCATCCCGGAATAAGCAAAGACAAGACTAGTTTTGAGGCACTGTTAAAATCAAAAGCAGAAACAGGAAACAGAGGTATTTATGTACTAGAGGAAAGAGGAAAAGATTTGACAGACATAGAGTTTGGAGAAAATTCCGTGTTTGTTTTAGGGGATCATGTGGGTATGCCCAAAAAAGCGGAGACATTTGCATTAAGATTTGGCGAAAAGATTAGCTTGGGAAAAACACCCTATTTAGCGACGTCATGTATAACAGTGATCAACTACACTTTAGATCAGAAAACTAGACTTGAGTCTTAAAATGCTCATATCCACAAGGTTCAATTTGCCGTTTTTTACAATCCACGGTTAATAGAATTAATTGTTTTTCTACTGTTGCCCGGCCTATAGCAATTAAATTACCACCAATAGCTTCAACCGCAGCCTTTGCGGTCTCCCAATTTTTGGGGTTAATTGTTAAAACAAGCTCATATTCTTCGCCGCCATACAACACCAACTGTTCTGCGTTTAAACCATTTTGCTCTGCAAACACCGTCACCGCCGTTGCAACTGGCAATGTTTCAACAATAAAACCTACATCGCTCATACGCATTAATTCATACAAACTCCACGCTAACCCATCACTGCTATCCATAGAAGCAGAAACACAGCCGGATTTTGAGAGAGCTAAACCCTCAACTAACCGTGCACAAGGAACAAAAACAGCGTGCTCTAACACTAAACGGGTTTTAGAGGGAACACTAAGAGATTTATCAAGCAACAATTGCAATCCAGCAGCAGATTTTCCAAACAATCCTGTAACAGCCAAAATATCACCAGGCATAGCACCACTACGCAACATCAAAGCGTCATGTTTAGCTTTACCATACAAAGAAACAGAAATTGTCAAATCGTCTGTTTCACCTATATCACCACCAATAACATATGCGCCATATTCTCGTACAGCATCATTTAAACCATCAGCAATTTCAGCAACAGCCGTTTGAGTAGCCAAATTTTTAGGCAAACCAAGCGCCACCATAGCCGCAATGGGTTGTACACCTTTTGAGGCAAAATCACTTACATTCATAACTATAGCCTTTCGTGCAGCACAAAAAAGACTCATAGAAACAGGAACATCCGTTTTAGCCACCAACATGTCAGTTTTCAAAACAACCACGTACCCATCACCAATTGACACTGCAGAAACATCATCACCAAACGGAACCGGCATATCTGGCATTAAAGACAACCGTTGATGAAGTAAACTAATAATTTCACGCTCACCTAAACAATCAGAGCTATTCACAAGACAACACCTTAACAACTAAAAGAACTGTACATAGATAAATATGTCTAAACCTAAAGCACACCCAAACCAACATTTAAAAACCTTAAAACCTAATGCACTATCTATTGTAGACTGATGCCCCGATAGCTCAGCCCAGCAGAGCGGCTGCCTCGTAAGCAGCAGGCCGCGGGAGCAAAGCCCGCTCGAGGCTCCTACTCTTTGAGTGTAAAGCCCTTCCCCATTTTAAGCGTCCAAAAACCCAAAAAAACCCCAACAGTAACAGATGAACCCATCCACAACTACGAACAATACCTTGCAAGACACAAACGCAACATAAAACAACTCCCAAATGGTGAAATCGCTCTACAATTTCTAAACCACCTAAACGCCCTAGGCCTCTCAACCGCTCGAGTAACAAAATACGCCATCCACCTACCCCCACTTTTACGCATAATAAACGCTGATCTAAAAACAATAACCAAACAAGACATCGAACGCGTAGTGGCTACCCTAAATAATAGCCGTCAAAAAGAGTGGACAAAACACGACAAAAAACTAACCTTACGCAAACTGGTTCAATACGCCAAACAAGGTAACTGCACCAAAGACACCCAAATACCACCCGAAGTTAGCTGGATAAGTTTAACCGTGAAAGAAAAAGACTCACGTGTAACCCCTGAAAACCTTCTAACACCCGAAGAATTCACCAACATCATAAAAGCCACCACCAACAAACGCGACAAAGCAATGATCTACGTACTCTTTGAAGCCGCCCTACGTCCAGGCGAACTCTTAACCATGCAACTCAGCAGCATAACCTTCAAAGAAGAATACTGCCTAATCGCCGCAAACGGCAAAACAGGCATAAAACGCATACCACTAGTTACCTCAAGCAAACCGCTCTTAGATTGGTTAGAAGACCATCCAAACAGAAGCATTCCCGATGCACCCTTATGGTGTTCCTTAGACCACAAACATCAAGGTAAACGGTTAAGCTACAAGCACTTTCGCGAAATAATAAAACGCTTAGCCAAAAAAGCAGGCATAACAAAAAACATTTGGCCATACCTATACCGCCACAGCGCCCTAACGTCTATGGCAAAAGTTTTCACCGAATCACGTTTAGAACAGTTTGCAGGCTGGACATACGGAAGCAAAATGACAAGACGCTACGTACACTTCTCCGCCAGAGATTTAGAAGATGCCATACTAGAACTTCACGGACTAAAGACCACAACAAAAGATACTGTGTTAGTAAAACTAATTGAGTGCCCGCGATGCAGAACCCAAAACCCTCTGGGCAACACACGGTGTACCACTTGCGGCATAATAATAGATAAAGTATCTGCGTTAAAATTTGAAGAGACAGAAAAACAGAAAACAAAGCTACTTGAAGAGCAAAACTTGGAATTGCAAGCAAGACTTGAGAAACTTGAAGGAGCTATTTCAGCTCTTTTAACTTCTCCTCAGAGCAAAACGTACATTTAAGTGAGAGAGTACCTGAAAGAACGTTTAAACGGTGTTTAGCTATGTATGTATTCGTTGATGAGTCGGGTAATTTAGGGTTTAACGAGACTTCAACGAAGTTTTTCATAGTTGCCTATATTGAATGTAAGTCGCCAATAAAGTTACAAGTCGAAATGAAACGAGCGTTAAAAGTTTTACATCAAAGAAAAAAGTATCCTTATAGTGATAATGAACTAAAATTTTCACGCATGAACTCAGATTGTAGAAAGTATGTTTTACAAAAAATTAGCGAGAGTGATTTGAGTGTTAATGCAGTGGTTGTGGAAAAAACCAAGGTTCATTCTAATTTGAAAACAGATATCCCTAAACTTTACAATTATCTTGTAGTTCACAATATCCTATTGGCCATACGTCCTCAACTGGTGGATAATAAAAAGGTTGATATTACTTTTGATAAAAGTCTTTCAAAATGGAGAATAGATGAATTCAACAGTTATGTTAAGGATAAAGCCAGTTTTCTGTTAAATGGAAAAGGCACAAAATTGGTGTCTGATAACATATTTTTAGCTCATGTTAATTCTATGTCTGAACCCTGTTTGCAAGCAACAGATGCAATAGCTGGGGCTTATTTTCAAAAATATGAACATAACGATGATTTTTATGTGGATCTTATAGCTAATAAAGTAGGTTCGTTTAATTATCTTTGGAGACAAAAGTAAAGCGACCCCTATTCTAGTCCTCCTAACCCACTAATGCAGGCATCATTGTTTCGAATAGGACTTACTCGCTGTATAACAGAATAATGTCCTTATCTTTTAAAAATATCGGTATTATTTCATAAGACCTTAGGCGTTATTCTTTTTAAATTTTTGACTTGAGTGTTTGTTCTTTTCATAGGATTTTTAAATTGTTAGCCTTCCTGTTATTCGAAAATTCACAATACCACCTACAACATCTGTCATAACATCATAATGTCTAAGACAATTCCTAAACTCTCCACCCCATATCAAAAACTTTTTCACCCAACTACTAATATACTCACAAACCACCCTCTCAGAACCTGTATTCAACAGCAGAGCCTCCTGAGCAGGGTTGTTGAGTGCGCTATCATTATCATAGCTTCTTCTGATGTTGTCAAGATTTCATAATCCTTA
>WQSY01000038.1 GCA_009787585.1 Candidatus Bathycorpusculum sp.
GTAAGTTCAGAGTTTGGCGAGTATTACTTGGTGCGGACTGATGCTGGTGATTATTATAAGGTAAGTTCAGAGTTTGGCGAGTATTACTTGGTGCGGACTGAAACAGGTGAGTATCGCATAGTTGATAGCGGTATAAGTGATTATTATCTAGTTGAAAGCAAGGCAAGTGATTATTATCTAGTTGAAAGCAAGGCAAGTGATTATTATCTAGTTGAAAGCAAGGCAAGCCCCTATAGATCAATTGAGATGCGTACAACAAGCGAAACAATTATTGATGATTATACTGCTACGTTTACATTGGTTGTTAGCGATGCACAAGGCAATATATTTTACAATGGCCCAATAGACAACAAGGATACAGTTCCTATTTTGAATCTGGTTCCAGGTGTCTATACATGTACTATTTCCAGTGCCGACTTTGCTGATCAAATTAAAACTGTAACAGTTTATGCAGGTACACAATCAACTGTAGTATTCGATGACATAATTGTAAATGGCGATGAAGAAAGTATAGTTAATCCACCAATACAAATGCCTGATACACGAATTGCTCCTGTATATTTGCTTGATAATCGCGTTGATACTGTGTATTTGCCTGATAACCACGTTAGTGATGTAATTTTGTCTGATAATCGTGTTGCTAGTAAGTATTTGTCTGATAATCGCGTTGATACTGTGTATTTAGCTGATAAGTTGGTTGGTAATAGGATTTTGTCTGATAATCGCGTTGATACTGTGTATTTAGCTGATAATCGTGTTACTAGCAAGTATTTGTCTGATAATAGAGTTGATGACGAGATTTTGCCTGATAATAGAGTTGATGACGAGATTTTGTCTGATAATAGAGTTGATGACGAGATTTTGCCTGATAATAGCGTTGATACTGTGTATTTGCCTGATGTTATTCTTCCAGAAATCAAACTCGGCTCTGAAGATCCTGAAGATCCTACAAGTATCTTGTATGGCAGATATACTCCACCAAGACCATAAGACGACTCAGACAACAATAGATCGGAAGAAGCTTTTTCGGCTTCTCTCCTAACCCCTAAAGGGCGGTGCCTAGCCGCCTTCTTTATTTTTCTATTAATCCGTAACTCCCACTGTCTTAGGTAATCGATATTTTAACGTTTAACTTTTCAGCAAGCACCCTAGACGACTTAGGAGCCTCAGAAAGCACCCACTTAGGGAGTGTGGTTAAATAATTTTTACAGTTGGATATTGTTTGGAGTGGTGTTTAGTTTATTAGTTATGAAAGTCTGTGTGTATGTGTTGTTATGGGTTGTTTTTATTAGTTATTTTGTAACTATTTTTAATGACCGCTTCTCGGCTGTAAAAGTTATTTTGTAACTATCCCTAAGACAATTACGATTGCAGACGATAACGTGTCTAACAGGACAAGCCGATTGATATTTATGCGTCCAGTACTTTAAAAAGAACGATGATAACATGGAAAAGCATAACATCAGCCAATTCATATGGATATTCACAAGATTATTTACCTTAAAGGTGATAAAAACGTGAGTATGTTCGTTAAAATATCCATTTCACTAATATAGTAACAACAGTGAGGTCTCTAATTGCAATTCAAAACTAAAATTCAAGAAATCGCTAAAGCTAAAAACTCGCGCATAGTCTTAGCTCTAGATTTTCCTTTTCAAACCCCTGTCTGTAGTCAAGAGCTAATTTTCAAAGCCAATGCTGTAATAGAGCAGGTTTACCCATATGTTTGTGCGGTTAAATTTAATAATCATCTGGTTTTACCTCTTGGCCTCTTTAATGGGGTAAAGTCTCTTGTGGATGATGTTCATGCTAAGGGACTTTTAGCGATAATGGATGCAAAAGTTAACGATATAGGTAATACTAATCAAGTTATAGCTGATTATTATTACGCGGCAGGGTTTGATGCAATTATCGCTAATCCTTTTATAGGTTGGGAAGATGGTTTAAAACCACTCTTTGAGGCTTCTCGTAGGCAAAACAAGGGTGTAATTTTACTTACCTATATGAGTCATAAAGGCGCTATTGAAGGTTATGGTCAAACAGTAACTGACCCTGTTACGGGTGTATCTTTGCCTCAGTACTTGTTGTTTGCTCAAAAAGGTGTTGCTTATCAGGCCGATGGTGCAGTAGTTGGAGCTACGGTTCCTGAAAAAATTAAAGCGATCCATAATGTACTAGGTGATAATGTGCCTATATATTCGCCTGGTGTTGGTGCTCAAGGTGGAAGTGCAGAGACAGCAATTAGAGCCGGTACAAGCTATTTAATTGTTGGGCGCGAAATTGTTTTAGCGGAAAACCCTGCAGAAGCTACACGTAACCTTTGGCTTTCAACGAATAATCTTATTATTTAAGGCGGTTTGAATCGCCTGTACCTGTTTTTCCACTGTTTTT
This sequence comes from Candidatus Bathycorpusculum sp., assembly GCA_009787585.1. Classification (GTDB taxonomy): domain Archaea; phylum Thermoproteota; class Bathyarchaeia; order Bathyarchaeales; family Bathycorpusculaceae; genus Bathycorpusculum; species Bathycorpusculum acidaminoxidans. The sequence goes on from WQSY01000038.1 coordinate 2,392, forward strand.
ACTTCCCCATAATTCTTGTTTTAACATGTCTCGTACAGCGTTACGTATGGCGCAACTTCTGTTTGGATACATGTTAGCCCTAACTAGGTCATCTAAGCCTTCCAAGTAAGCCTCTGGAAGTAGAGCCGTTACAAGCTTCATGTTCTGATTTTGTTTTTTACTCTTCATGTATCTAATCCCCTTAAACTATATTATGCTTATAACATGCGACAAATATAAAATTTAGCGCTAATTTACGCAAACCCGTAAGACGTCATCAATTGTGCTTCTAAAATTTTTGGATAAAAAATAGTCGTAAACAGTTTTGACTGTTGGTTATTCTATTTTTGTCTAGTTTTTGGGTATTTGGTGTAGTAGTCCTGTGGTTTTAACATAACGCTTTGCACACGTTGAACGCGTTTATTGGTGTTTGCTTTTTTCTGAAATAGTAGTATTTCTTTTGATTTGCTAAATTTTTCAACTCGACCGTCTTTTCTTGTGCGTTCCATTTTTATACAGTCATCAACTTGACAGTTTAAAATGCAAGCGCCGCAATATACGCACAGGTCTTCTATTATTGCAACTTTGCCTCCTCCCCAATATAGAGCCGTTGTTGGGCAAACTTTGATACATTCTTTACATTGTACTCCAAGACAAGTGTAACTGTTAATGCTAATTTTGCCGTCTTGGAAAACATCTTTTACGCCTGTTGGTGCTAAAAGGGCTTCGCGTCTCTTTTTTTTCTCAGAATTAACATTAGTGTCCTCTGTTAATAATCCAAAGATGTCGACACTTCCATTCTTTTGAGACATTATAAACCATCGCGTATGATAGCTAAATATAACGTTAGGTTGATAATAATTATATTTATCCTAACTGTTTCTATTTATCAACTTTAAATGTACTAAAGTACCATTCAGCAAATTTGTTAACTGCCATAGCACGGTGTGAGACGCCATTTTTTTCTTCTATAGACATTTCTGCAAAAGTTTTTTCACCGCAAAGTGGTTGAAAAATGGGGTCAAAACCAAAGCCTGCATTGCCATTGCCTACACGTTCTGTAAGTGTTATCTGACCTTCCACTTTTCCCTCAAAAAGCTTTAGTCCTGTTTCTTGACTGTAATATACTAAAGCTGAACAAAAAGTGGCTTTACGGTTTTGTTGTATGGTTTCCATTAATTTTAGAACGCCTCTATTTTGTATGGTCTTGTAAACATATGCTGAGTATGGACCTGGAAAACCCTCCAGAACATCAATGAATAATCCTGCATCTTCAACAATTAACGGTACATGACACTTATTAAATGCGTCTATGGCGCTATCTTGTGCGATTTCGTTAATGTTGTCACTTTGAATCTCTTTTCCCTTTACACGTAACATACTAACGCCTATCCCCATGGAACTAAGAACACTGTGCACTTCGTTAAATTTGTGAAAGTTACCTGTTACAAATATTACATGACTATTTTTAACTCGTGAGTTCATCCTGTTATTGTCTACGTTCTTCAATGTATCGTCCTCTTTTTTCAATTTCACTAATTTTTTCATAAACTTTTTCTGTCAACTCTCCACCTGCTACTAAACGGTAACCTGTAAGGACATCTTTAAAGCAGGTTTCCCAAAACGAAAAATGTGTACTTTGTAACGCCCGTTTTAACAAATGCAAATCCACCCCTTTTGCTTCTAAGGCAACATTTTTCTCGCCTAAACCAAAATCTAACAGAAAAATTTTTCCTTGATTATCTATTATCATATTTGAAGTTGTAAGATCTCCATGGATTAAATTTTCTTTATGAAGTTTACCAATTAACCCGCCAAGGTTTAAACAAATTTCTCTACGACCTTCTTTTTGAACCATGTTTAACTGCTGCTTTACTTGAACACCCTCTATATACTCCATTATAATGGTAGCCTCCGGTACGTCTATCATAAAAATTAGTGGCGTCGCAACGCCCGCCCCTTTGGCTTGATGTAATAGCTGTCCCTCATGTATTGTACGGTAACTACGAATCTGCTTGTCTAGACTTTCCGGCCGATATTTTTTAGGCATACGAATTTTAACTAAAGCCTTTCTCCCATGCCAATTGGAAACATATAGACTTGCCTCAGCGCCCTTCTTTAACAAAATAGGTTGCTGCTGTTTTAATTCATCCATGGTACATCCACTCGGTCTACGCGCCAGCGTAGTTTCACATAGCTTTCCTCTACAGGTGTAACTATGCCCTGCATGTAAGCTAAGGCGCCTGCCCATGCAATCATTGCACCGTTATCTGTGGCAAATCTTTGAGGAACCACATTAAACACTGCCTCATGTTCCTGTGCTATTGCCTCAAGCATACTCTGTAAGCGTTTATTTGCCGCCACTCCCCCTGTTAGTAAAATTTCTCTTTTTTCAGTATGCGCTAACGCACGTTCTGTAATTTCTGCAACCATAGAAAAAGCATGTTCCTGCAAACTATAACACACATCTTCAAGACTATAGCTGCCTTTCTGAAGCTGTGCCATTGCTGCTGTTAAAAGCCCACTTAAGGATAAATCCATACCTTTTACCACATATGGCAGTGAAATAAAATTTTTACCTTTAAGAGCCAATTGTTCCACAGCGGCTCCAAGCGGTAAACCTCTCTTGTTTTTTAAACCTGCATGCCTTGCAAAAACGTCTAAACAATTACCAAGAGCAATATCTAATGTTTCCCCAAAAACTCTATACCGTTTAGACTCAAATGCAGTAACCATAGTGTTTCCTCCTGAAGCATAAAGTGTAACGGGATCAACTGCGCCTGTTTTTAGTTTTCCAATTTCAATATGAGCAATAGAATGATTCACCCCAACTAATGGTATCTGCAAATATGTCGCTAAGGCACGTGCCACTGTTGCTCCCGTGCGAAGACAAGGCCCTAACCCTGGCCCCATAGAAAAAGCAATACATGTAATATCTTTAGGTTTTAATTTCGCCTCTGTTAACGCCTCACAGAGAACACTATCTGCAACTTCTGCATGATGACGTGCAGCCTCTCTTGGATGAATTCCTCCCTCAACAGGTATGTAACTATCTACACTGTTTGTTAAAATTTCTCCGTCAAATTTGACTATACCTACACCGAAATCGTCAGCTGTAGACTCTACACCTAAACAATACCCCTTATCCGCTATTGGCAATGTTTTCTGCGCGTTACCCATATAAATAAAGACTCTAAGAGGGATACATATTTTTATCTGAAACAAACAACTTATTACATTATCTGGAACTGATCTTAGCATGCCTAAACGCAATGACCTTGAACAAAAAGCTCTCCATTATGTGGTAAACACAGGTTATCAAGGTGTACTTCAATCCGACTTATGGCGCGAGCTAGGTGCAAGCAGCCGTGAAGGTTCACGTGTCTCAATTAAATTAGAAGAAAAAGGACTTATACGCAGAGAAAAAGAATTACAAGACGGCCGATGGACATACCGTCTATACCCAAAAAGACTCCCTGCCTCTATTGAAACCATTGTTGACTGCCCCTGCCTACTCTGCCCTGACAATGCACGATGTGACCCAACTACTGCAATTTCTCCTAAAACCTGCCAAAAATTAACAGACTGGATTTTAGGTTTAGGCAACAAAAAACAAGCATCAATCGCACATACTACAGATCCAAGCGAACCAAACAATTTAGAGGATGACCCCCTTGCCGAAAGCTTGGATACGTGAAAGAAAAAACGAATGCTACTACAAAAAAGCTAAAGCCGCAAACTATCGTAGCCGCTCTATATACAAACTAATTCAAGCAAACGAAAAATACGGTTTTATACAACTACGAAATATCGTTGTAGACCTAGGCGCTGCACCCGGAGGATGGATACAAGCCGCTAGAAAAATGACTGGCAAACACGGCTTCGTCTTAGGCGTAGACTTAAAACCAATAGAGCCCTTCCCGCAAGATTACATCCGAACAATAATAGGCGACCTAACTGACCCAAATATTGCAGAACAAATTATGACCTTCTTACCCCGTAAACCTGACACAATACTCTCTGACGCCGCACCAAACGTTACAGGCATTTGGGAAGTTGACCACGCCAGACAAATCGATTTAGCAACCAAGGCATTTGACATTGCACTGCAAATTTTACGCCCTAACGGTAACTTTTTTGTAAAACTCTTCCAAGGCGATCTAATGGAAGACTTTGTCCAACTGGTCAAAGACCACTTTACAGAAATCAAATACGTAAAGCCAGAGGCCAGCAGAGCAAAAAGCTCAGAAATGTATCTCCTAGCTATAGGTTTAAAGACCCAACCTGAGGAATAATACGTTTTTTCCTCCCTGCAATATTTATTGATAGTCCAATCAAGATATTGTTAGTCTGTAGAAACGTTTAATTTCTGTGTTTCTCTTTTAAACGTAAATTGAAAAAACGGATGGGTTGTATTGAAAAATTTTTTGACGTTTTGGAAGACTGTATCGATTAAGCGAAAAAGAGCATACTCTTTCGTATTTATTTTACTTTTATCTGTGTTGGTAACGGTTGCTGGAACTTTGATGCCTTTAAGCGAAGAAGATGCCGCTTTGCTCTCTGATAATGTAAATACTATATTGAGTGAAAATGATACTTTTGCCTCTTTGACGTCTGCAATTTTTGTTAACAACTTTGTACTCTGTTTACTTATGTTCATTCCTGTATTCGGTGCTATGTTTGGAGTGTTTGTACTGTTTTCAACAGGTGTTGGTATACATGCACTTTCGATAGTGCAAGGGTTGCCTGTAAGTGTTGCTTTATTATCTTTGATGATTACGCCTATTTTTTGGATAGAGTTTGTTTCGTACTCTTTAGGTATGTCTGAGAGCATTTGGTCTTTTAGGCGTTTTACTCAGAGACGCTGGGCGTACATAGCATGGACCGCTCTATTTATTGGTATAACTGCCCTGTTACTTGCCGTAGGTGCTATAGTTGAGGCATGGCTTATATTATCTGTAGGTGCATAAACCTCTTATCTTTTTATTTACTTGTTATCTCTAAGCTGAGGTCTAAGGCTTTTACACTATGTGTTAATGCACCTATGCTGATAATGTCCACTTTAGCCTGAGCATAATCTAACAGAGTTTCACTATTAATTCCTCCACTTACTTCTAACAAAACTTTATGGGGTAATGTTGCCTCTTTTAGTATTTGTGCTGCTCTATTTACAGCGTCAGGTGTAAAGTTGTCTAGCATAATTATGTCTGCGCCAGCTTTTGCCACTTTAAGAATATCTGTTAGTTCTGTTATTTCCACCTCAATTTTCTTACTAAATGAAGCGTTTTCTTTTGCTAACTTTACTGCTTTAGCTGGATTACCAATTACTGCAATGTGGTTATCTTTGATTAAAATCATATCATCTAAATGCAGTCTATGTGGATCACCACCGCCAATGGCGACAGCTCTTTTATCAAAATATAGTAGACCCGGTGCAGTTTTTCGTGTTGCAGCAATTTTAGCAGAAGACTTTATCGCTTTTAATTTTTCAGTTAATTCTCGTGTAACTGTTGCTATACCACACATACGTGACAACAAGTTAAGCAGTGTTCTTTCAACAGTTAAAATTGTTTGAGCATCTCCTGTTATTTGCATTAAAATTTGTTGCTCTTTTATTTGACTCCCATCATTGATGAGAGTTTTAATTTTTAAATCCAAAGCTTGAGCAAAAATAGTTGCCTCTCTAACACCTGCCGCTATTCCCTTTTCTTTAGCAATTACGTTAGCAGTTACAATTAAATCTGATGGAACAATTGTTGCAACGGTTATGTCGCCTTGCCCCACGTCATCTTTTAAAAATTCTAAGAGTTGGTCTTCCACAAGTTTTCTAGGCATGAACATGATTGTACCTTTCTCTATCAAAGGTTTAAATGCTTCCATTGTTCCCTTAATTAAAAATTAACATATTTCTAAGTGATTATATGCGGCTACTGTTTACCTGCTCAGAACTAGGGTTAGGTCATGTTTCACGAATTATTCCCTTAGGTAAACAATTAGAACAGGATGGGTGTGAAACATTTTTTCTCTCAGGTGGCAAAGCCTATGAACTGCTCAAAAAAGAGTTTCAACACTCATACAAATGCACGCCCATCGCATGGTACGAGAACGCCTCAGGTATTGTTGTGCCTGCCTCCATGTTAAACATTATATTTCCCTTATCTGTATTTAACACCGAAAAACATCACTTTGAAATAAAACGCTCTGTTATTATGGAAGTTGTCTTACGATCTTATGATTTAAGAGAAAAACTATGCACGACTGCGCCCGACATGGTAATCGCTGATGGCGATATAGCTGCTTTAAGAATTGCAACTAACCACAAAATTCCCTCTCTTTACATAACAAATCTACTGCGCCCCAATTATGGATTTATGCATTTTCTTGACTTTGGTAAAGCCATAGCAGACCGATACGTTGAAAAAACAACAAAAATTGTTGTCCCCGACAATCCTCCCCCTTATACCATTTCAGATTACAACATTGGAAACATACAGGCGTTAGCATTTAAAGACAAAATAGAATACGTTGGAGCCTTCATGGACACAACACATGTACCGGGTTCTGACGAACACGTTTTTGCACCTATAAGCGGACCCATAGGCACACGCTCAAAAATACTACAAACAATATTCCCTGTTCTTACGAAAACTAGATGCAAAGCAATAATTAGTCTCGGCATTTTTGGTAAGAAAACATCCGTAAAAGTTGGTAACTGTGAGATTCACAGTTGGCTCTCTACAGATGAACGCCAAGAAGCTATGAAAAACGCTCGATATGTCATTTTTAGTGGTGGGCACATAACCTGTTTTGAAACAATAAAATATGCTAAACCCAGCATATGTATCCCAACGCAGCCCGAACAAGACGGTAATGCTGCAAAAATGCAAGATTTAGGCTGCTCCATTAAGGTCAAAAATCAAAAAGAGCTAGCTAAAGCTATACAAAAAATGGAGCAAAACCTACCTGTCTACAAGAAGAACATGTTAAACCTTAACAATGTCTCTAGCAAATTCAACGGGTTAGATCGAACAGTTGAAATCATAAAAACTGTTTAACCGTTTAATTTTGCTGGTTTAGGTTTAAACGTTTAACTTTACCGTTTGGTGTTTGCTCCTCAAAAATTATAGCTGCAAACCGGTAGATTTTAACACCTTTTGTTAACCAACTGTCAGGCGATAAGCCTGCTTTCATACAGCATTGACAAAGAAATTCTTCTTCACACCATTTCCACTCAACAGGCACCTGAGGTAAAAGTAATCCTATATTGTAACCTTTTTCTACAATTAAACCGTCATGCCCAACTCTAATCTGATGCACATACTTTTTTGGGTTATCTGCTTGTATTAGCTCTGGCGGCGTTAAGACACTAATCTCAAATGCACATTTATCTAACTCATCCACGGTCATAGATGGAAAACGTGGGTCGCTAGTTGCAGCATTTATAGCTGAATTTATCACTGCATCTACAAGTGAACTTGTCCCATAGGGATAACCTATACAACCGCGCAATGCTTTCTCGCTTCCGTTGAAACTGTTTATAGTTACAAAAACACCACATTTTTCATAAAACTTCGGTATGGTATCTTTGGGGGGTTCCACCGTTTGCCTGCTGTATAGAAAAGTTTTAACAGCATTTTTTGCAAGGCTAATTAAAAATTCGCCTTCTTCTAAAGCTAAATCAAACAACAAAACACCCTCAAAAAAGTGACCGGTAAATATTAACAAAAATAAAAAGTTAAAGGGTAAACTGCTTAAAATTTAACGGTTTCTTCTGTTACGCCTTCTTTAGTTATAATAAAAAAGTCTATACCATCGCCGCTCATTGCATCTCTGTTTATTGACGCTTTAATTGCTCTTCTTATAAGCTCTTTAGCCTCAGCAATAGTTATTGACTCTTTATACGCCTCTTCTATAACGCTTATCGCAGTTTCTGTTCCTGACCCAACCGCTGCATACTTGTCTGGAATAAGTGAACCTAAAACATCCAAAACAAACAATGTCGCGCCCTCATCATCTAGGCCTCCAATAATGGTCTGCGTAAACAATGGTGCATATCTGCGGTTAAAAAGAATATTTGCCATAAGCTTAGAAGCTGCTCTTACACTAATTTTTCTACCAACATCCATGCTAAAAAGTTTAGCCTGAGCTTCCATCTCTCTGGATAAAACTTGCATATCCCCAACAAGCCCCGCACATGCAACACCTATCTGGTCTGTTACCTTGAAAACCTTCTTGCCCCCTTTACTCATGATAAACCCGCCATACGTAACACGTTTCTCTGAGGCTAAAACTACTCCGTCAGCACAAACAACACCAACAGTTGTTGCACCAGGCATCCATGACATACCCTGAGGAGCTTGATTACCCTGAGGCTGCTGACTTTGACTTTCTTGTGGCATTACATGCATCTGTGGAATTTCTCGTAAAGATGGAAACTGTGACTGAAATCCATATCTTTCCATAACTTTCGCCTTTTCTGATTTTAATACACAAAACAATGTATTAAGGTTACTTATAATTCTGCTTCTTAAACAATGCCCATACAAGTATCTAACTTCTAATTACTTTACCTATATCCAATTTACTTATAGAGGTAAATAAGTACTGTCGCTGGGATATTCTGTTTGAGTACGCGACTCTATTCAAAATCGTGTATAGATTTTGAGACTTCATATTTAAACGCTAAAATAGGCGTTATTTATTTCTAATAAGTTGTGCCTTTTTGTAATCTCAAATAGTTTTGCTCTTAATAGAAAATGTGCTATAATACTTGTATATCAAACGATGGATCATTGATTGGTGGATTTGTGTTAAGGTTGAATATTGTTATTTGGCTTTTTTTCAACTATTTTAGTTCAATTTTGAGCATTATTGTTAATTAGCTCCTTTTTTTAATCCTGCATTATTTTTTCTTATGCGCTAGTATTATCATTTAATTTTTTTGTAAAACATTAATGTTGACAGTTAAAATAAATTATTAACTGTATTATATACAATAAATTTACTTATTTAGGTTAGCAAAAAATGGTGTAAAATTATGGTCGAATTTGGGAGAATATATATAGCCTAAATATTGCACGAATTATTTTGGTAAATAGTTAGGTGTAAAAACATGAATGGCCGGCATGAATTAAAATATTACATCAACAACACAGAATACGCGCAACTACGAACAAGACTACGCGCCGTGGCAAAACTAGACAAAAATACCGGTGAGACTGGCTGTTATACTGTTCGAAGCCTCTATTTTGACAATTACGCTGACAAAATTGTGATTGAAAAACTAGCTGGCTTAAGCAGACGGGAAAAATTTAGGCTACGTTACTACAACAAAGACACATCCTATATCCGGCTTGAAAAAAAGAGCAAAATCAACAGCTTATGTTACAAAGAGAACACAAAACTCACCGCAGAACATTGTGCAGCTCTGCTGACAAAAGACTACGATTGCTTAAAAACGATAAAAACGTCCTTAGCCTTAGAGTTTTACATAAAAATACGTTGCCAAAATCTGCGGCCAAAAAACATTGTTGACTACCACAGAGAAGCATACACATATCCTGCAGGGAATGTGCGAATTACGCTTGACAGCAATATTCGAACATCAAACTGTGTGGCCGGTTTTCTAGATCCCCAATTAACTACTATTCCAGTAACAAATCAGTTAATTCTGGAAATAAAATATGATGGCTTTCTCCCAGGTATCATTCAAGATGTTCTTCAAATCGGTTGGCGTAGTCAAACAGAGTTTTCTAAATATGTTATTGCAAGGCATGTATAAAAATACTGGAGAAATCGTCTATGTCAGAGCAGTTAGCACAAATATTTAGCTTCAATTTTCTGAATAATTCAGCATCAATTTCTATACCTGATATGATAGTCACTCTATTGGTAACATTTGCTCTTGGCTTGTTTATCTTTGGGGTGTATACAAAGACATTCAAGGGTGTAATGTATTCATCAACATTCGGTATCTCGTTAATCGCGATGAGTATGATTACCTCTCTTGTTATTTTGACTGTATCTTCAAATCTGATTCTTTCGCTTGGAATGCTAGGTGCCCTGTCAATTGTCCGTTTCAGAACTGTCATTAAAGAGCCTCTTGACCTTGTATATTTGTTCTGGGCTATTACAGTCGGTATAGTTGTAGGTGCTGGTGTTTTTCCTCTGGCAATTATTGGTTCTGTGATGATTGGGATTATTTTGTTTATATTTGTTAACCGTAAAACAAATGATACGCCCTATGTTGTTGTTATTAGTTGTACGGGGGATAAGTCAGAAGCTTTGTCGCTCCGTTTACTAAATGAGCATACTAAAAAGCATGTAGTTAAGGCTAAGAGTGTTTCTAAGAATGGTGTGGAATTGACTGTTGAGGTGCGGCTAAAAGAGTCGTCATCTCAATTTGTTAATGCACTATTAAGTGTTGATGGCGTTTCCAATGCGACCCTAGTTTCCTATAATGGAGAATACTATGCGTGATATGTACTGTGAAATATTTGGAGTTGATATTATGAAAAAAGGATATGTTGTGATTGTAACTTTATTGATAATAGCGGTAACGGCTCTGTTGTTGGTTACCTATTCAAACTGGGACTATATTGAAGACAGTTTAGACAACGGAGGAAAACCCGTTGTTGATGATAATACAATGCCAACCACAACTGATACTATATCTAATGATGATACAGTTATAGCCCTAAACGGCGATAGCACAAAAGTCAATGGTTCTGGTGTTTCTATAACAAATGACGTGACGACTAACACGACGACGCTGCTGATTACTGAAGGAGGAACATATGTTGTCAGCGGTTCGATATCTAATGGACAAATAATAGTTAACGCGCCAAAAGATAATGTAGTTATAACGCTAAACGGGGCAGATATAACTTGTTCCTATAGTTCACCTATATATGTCTACAAATCTAGTCTCACTACAATTTATCTGCCTTCAGGAACTGTCAACACCTTAACAGACGGGACAACTTATACTTTCGCAGATAACCTTTCATCTGCCATTGATGATGAACCTAACGCTTGTCTTTACAGCGGGTCTGATCTTGTTATCTCTGGAAACGGGAAACTTGTGGTCAACGCCAATTACAAAAACGGAATTACCAGTAAAGATACGCTGGAAATATCCAGTGCGACAATAATTGTCACAGCAAAAAACAACGGCGTCAACGGCAGGAATAGCAACGTAATCACAAACGCCGATATCACCGTGAACTGTGGCGGCGATGCCATACGCTCAACCCATGATGTTGACTCATCTCTTGGATATATTGTAATTAGTAATTCCAAGATGTATCTCACTGCTGGAGAAGATGGCATTCAAGCAGAAACTAGTTTGACTATAAAAAGTGGTACGTTTAATATAAAAACTGGCGGTGGCAGTTCTGCGAGAATTTCGAGCACGATAAGCGCGAAAGGCTTGAAGGCCAGTGCAGATATTGTCATAAACGGGGGGACGTTTATAATAGATAGTGCAGACGATGGTATACACTCAAATGGGGACATTACCATTTTTGACGGCGTTTTTACAATATCCACAGGTGACGATGGTGCACACGCCGATAAAAACTTGAATGTAACAGGCGGAACTATCAATATCGCAAAATCGTATGAGGGCCTAGAAGGTTCCACGGTTAATATATCTGGTGGCACGATCAATATTGTTGCGTCTGACGATGGGATAAACGCGGCGGGAGGAAGTAGCCGAGGCGCAGGTGGCGGCCCTGGACGATTCGGTGCTGACAGATTTACAGGCAGTGGCGACTATGCTATCAATGTTAGCGGGGGGACAATAGTTCTTTATGCAGGCGGCGATGGTTTGGATTCTAACGGGGTTATAAGTATCATCGGTGGAAAGATAACAGCGATAATTAATTCCTCATTAGACAACAGTGCGTTGGATTGCGATGGCGGTCTTACTATCACTGGTGGCACTGTAATTGCAGGTGGTACGGGAACTTTTGAAAGTCTTACAAGTAGTTCTACACAGAGCTATGTTTATCTGTCAAACATTTCATCGGGCGCTCAAATTGTTGTACAGTCTGGCACAAACAGATTAGCAGAATATACCTCAAACAGAGAACTTTCTAGACTTGTTATATTTGCGCCTGGAATAACAAACGGTCAGAGCTACACAGTGTCTGTAAACGGTGTATCTTCCTCTGTTACTGCGGGTACAGGCGGAGGCGGACAAGGCGGTTTTGGCAATATGGGCGGCCGACGGTGATAATCCCCTTCTTTTCTTTTCCATACGCCAAGAATGTTCTATCAAATATTAACCGTAGCTCCAAAAGGTTCTGAAAGTGAGACGCAATAGTTTACGTCTGTTTCCTTTCAGCAATATCGTAGCTTTGACTTGACCTTTACAATTTATAATTTGTAACTTTTTGGGCCGTCTGTAAAGCTAAACGTTTCTACTTCTACAACATCAATGTAAAAGATTTTGAAAATCGAATTGTTAGGTGTATTGTATATTCCTTTAATCAAAGGATTTTCATCCAACACACGTGCTTTCAACGCAAGGTCCTCTACAAATACAGCGTTCCCATTTATTGATAGAACAGGATTGAAATTTTGTGGATAGACACAAAAGGATACAGCAGGGTTTTTTTGCAGTTGGGCATACACTAGTTTTTCGCTACTGGTGCAGAAATATACTTTGTTGCCGTCTGCAAACAAGTACTGAAACACTCTTGTCTTTATCCTCTCTTTGTCTTGTGTGGCAAGAACCCCGTTAGGGTTTTGTTTTAGAATTGATACATAATCAATCATGTTTATTACATCCAACATTTTATTCAAAGACTACCTTTTAGCGTCTTCAATGCTATACTATTTGTTATAAAGATAAATATTAAAGCAGGGTTTAAAAGTATTATAGTGTCCTTTGAGTAACTATGGCGATTTCAAGGAGAATAGCGTGTTAAAGAGATGTGAGTTGCCTGTTTGTCCTGTTGAAACTGCTTTGTTGTTGTGTGGTGATAGGTGGAAAGTTTTGATTGTTCTAGATTTGCTTACAGGAACTAGCGTTTTGGTGAATTGAAAAAATTTTTGGTGGATATTTCACTAAAGGTGTTAACTCAGCATTTTCATGTTATGGAGGCAAATGGGCTTGTTAATTGTGTAGGGTTTACGCTGAAGTTTCGCCTAGGGTTGAGTATTCGTTAACTGTTGTGGAGGAAAGTTTGAAGTTGGTTCATGATGCTATGTGGCGTTGGGGTGAGGAGTATAAAGAAAAGATGGTGAAACAAAAAATAAACTAGTTGCCAAAGGTATAACAAATTATTAACTAGGTCGCTAAAAACAGTTAACTTGTAAATTAATCAATTGTCATGTCAAGTGGCGAGTAAGTCCACTTAAAAAAGATTGGGAAACAAAAAATATGTAAAATTAATACATGTAGTAAAGGCGAGCAAGTGGCCTTAACGAGCACACAGAAAATCAGGTTCTGTGCGACGACGTAATGTGTCATCCATGGATAATAGGGCATGTCTATTTGCCGAAAACAAATGTTAAAACGTTAGTTTGAAATTTCGCAAACAGTTGGTATGAAATATTTTATACCATTTCAAATTTTTTCATACGACTGAATAAGTGAACTGCGTTTAAAACCTTGTGAGTTTATAGTGTTGTATGTTGTTAAAACATTATTTACTCATTAATAATACATAAGTAACATATGTCACCCAGTTAATATGTTGCAAATGCCAATTCGTATGGCTTCATAAAAGGGTGGTTTTTATCAGCAAAAACTTTTTATTGAAAAAACTCGATGTATGTATTGTGTTATATATGAAAAAGTTTGTTTCCTTATTAGTGCTTTTCTTTTTTATAAGCGCAACATTTACAGTAGTATTTCATCCTGTTGTAGTACACTACTACGTCTAAAACACTGGATATAGTTTGTGTAGTTTGATTCTCGCATCATCCGCAGTAAACTGCCACTTAACAACTCTTCGCCGAGA
>WQSY01000039.1 GCA_009787585.1 Candidatus Bathycorpusculum sp.
AAAACAGTCATAAATCCTTAAATCAACTGCAATTCAACATTTTACCAGTTTTAAGTATTTTTCGACAAATATCTATGGGACAACTCTGCGGAGTTACGGTTCAAAAATACGTTGAATTGTGTAAAGCTTTTTGTATTACGGTTTTCACAGCATAAAGTATACCCACATTTGAGAATTTCTGATTGAAAAATGCAGATTTCAAGCTATTTCCACATGGTGTTTTGTGGCTTTTAGACATAAGTCATGTTTTTTATGCAGCATTGCAAGAGCTCTCAAAAGGTTGGGGAGGGCCAATAAATATTTATGCTGTGTCCTTTATTTTATCGATAGAGGGAAATTAATGGGCGAAGAAGAAAAAGTTGAGATAATAGAGCTTTATGATGAAGAGGGCGGTAGTGAAAAGTTTGAGCATCTTGACACTATTGAACTTGATGGCGCAAAATATGTTATAATTACTCCGTTTATTGAAGACTTGAAAGATGACGTTGATGATAATGACGAAAATGAGTGTGAAATTCACATTATGCGTCACGCAACTTCTGATGATGGTGAAGACGTACTAGAAATGGTTGAAGATGATAACGAGGGTAAAAAGGTTTTTGAAAAGTTTAAACAAAAACATGAAAAAGATTATAATTTTGCCTAATTCACCACATTTATTTTAACTTCTTTTTTATGAAGAGTGTTTCAAAAAGGTTACCTGTAAAGTTAGAATTCTTCACATTGACCATTACAGGAAACGAGCAAGCAGAACACTTAAACCGTAACTTTCGGTTTCTATGATTTGTTTTTGGGTTTTGCATACCATCACAATATGCTATAGTTGAAACATAAAATCTGCATTATTAAAATAACAGGTGTTTTGGAATACATGATAACTAAAAAGATGACCATGTTTTGTTAAATTGCTACGTTATATCCATTTGAAGAAAAACTGGACAAGAAAAAACAACTGCTATTTTATGAGAGGGGCGCGAGTTTGGCTCCGTCACAAAATGCTTTGCCAGCTATTGCACCCGGTACACGATAGCTTGAGTCAGCAAAATTTAAAGTACAAAGACCCAGTTTTGTAGTATCAAGCTTGCCATTTGTTAAATATTTCTGTTCGCTATACGCGTTAACTATTTGTCCTATAAAAAGCTCATTTTTAGGCAGATCTATAACAGCGACAAGTTTGCATTCTAAACAGAGGGGACACTCTTTTATCATAGGAGTATCAGATAATGTGCCATAGAATGTTTGAAAAATCTGGGATTTATCAATGTTTTCACCTGAAACTAACCCACAGTAATCAACTTTATCAATAATACTTGCTGAGGGAAAGTTTACACTAAAAGTTTTCTTTTCTATAATAAATTTATTTGAAAAACGCACCTTGTTTAAGCTAAAGGAGACCAAGGGCGGATCTAAACTTGCGGTCGCTATGGAACTAACCGTTGTAAAGTTTGGCTGGTTATGAGTTACATTTACTCCAATAATACCCAAAGACATTGGAAACATCATACCATTTTTTCCAAGTGATACTTTCTCCACAGATGCACACACGTTTAACAATTAAGTAAAAGTAAGATATAGATGTTAGGACACATTTTGTTAGAAACGTTCGTCTAAAACAGCAAATAGAAACAGCCCGCAAATTTTACTGGAGCTCAAAGCATTATCATAGTTTTTTATAAAAATTGCAATTATTACTGTTTAAATACTTCTGTTGTTTTAGGTGTATTATGAGCTATAGTTTAAGATCCGGTTCTAGACGTAACGCAGGTTCTAAAGTTCAAAAAAGCGTCAATCAGAAAAAAGCGGCCTTAAAAAAGAATAAAGCAAACGCTAAATACTTAAACACAGAATCTGTTGAGCAGACATTACAAGATAACGTAGGAAAAACTCTTGCAAGCATTGAACGTTTAGGCAATCAAGTTTTCGCTCTCTCACCTTTCAGCCAATACTATGACGACTGGCTAATTAACCTACGACAAGTAGTATCAGAATTTGAAGCTTTTCCAGAGGTAACAATTGATGAAACATTTGTTAAAGAACGCGAACAAGCATTTTTAGATATTGAATTAGCGCTAACAGAATACAAAACCCAAGAAGACAATATAGCTGAAGCTGAAAAAACTATATACACCATAAACCAAGAACTACGAGTGCTAGAAGCAACATACACAGAGAACAGCCGCACTTTAAACAACAAACACAACACAGACGCACAACAAATAACAAAACAAATAAAAACCCTAGAAGAAGACATAGCCAATCAAGAAAATTTAAAGTTTGGCGTCTTCCAGTTTGGAGCAAAAAAAGTCGCAGCCCAAAAACTCGAACAAACACAACAAACCCTAACAACAACAAAAAAACAGTTAGAAACAATAAAACAAAACTTTACAACCCAACACAACCAACTATACGAAAGCTATACAGCAAAAAAACAGGAACTAACAACAAAAACTGAAACCCTACAAAAAACATTAACACAAACAGAAACAGACACCTCCACAGAAACACGAAAAAAAATCTGTACCAACCTAAACAACACCATAAACAAACTAATCACACGCCAACCAATAACAACCACTACCCCAACAACAGACCCAAGCAATTAAAAACCAACAACACATTTTTTATCAAACCAAACTAAAAGCAAACATAACACTTGAAAGAAAAGTTTGCTGTTCTTAAAGAGAACACCCTAAGATCAAATTTGTTCTTCGGAGAGAATTATATATCGTTCTGAGAATTGTAAGCTGTGAAAAATCAAATGAAAATAGAAAAAAAACTAATTGCACTAAGTATATTGGCCGTAACAATCGGAATAGCAACAGTAATACCCATGACATACTTTCTGAACGCAAAAGCCCAAACAAATATTGCTGACTCACTGTTTAACATAGATATCCCCTGTGCATACTATAATGCCAATGCAACTTATAACGTAGTAATTCATGACATCATACACGGCGGTAGTGATAGAGTATACGATACTTGGTTCCGTGATAACGCAGTAATTGCCGTTCAACCCTCAATCAACTATACTGTCTTAGACAAAAATACAGTGTCTCGAATCGAATTGTTTGAATACACATTATACACTGATAAATTACAAATCCAGAAAACTCACTCTTACCTTTCATTTAATGAAGAAGCGTTTGAGCACTACAATGACAAAGACAGCCTTACCACTGAATACTGGCAAGAAACCCTATTAGATAAGTCTGATGGCAGAACTGGTTATTCTTTTGGCGGACTGTCTGTAAGTGACCCTGGAGAACAAATACCTGTATGGATAGCTGGTGAAAACGAAAACCATGGATATAACCAAAGTGACAATAGCTACAAAAAAGGTGACAAGATTTTAGAGACCATAAAGGACACACAAACAATCTACCTTGATATTAGAAGAGTCGCATACATCTCACTCAGTGCCGATGGTACAGTGATAATAGTAGAAGATAACAAGCTTTTGCACCATTTAGAATTAACAAAGAACGACAATGGCTACATGTTTGGCACTCCAGCAGATATAAGAGTAGAGATTTACTCTGGACGACAAAGAGAATATTACTTTGGACTACCCAATATTCCGTATAGCGGCACGGATGTTCCCGAAGAATTATGGTCTACAGTTTGGCCTGACCGTTTTGGGAAGTAACATCTGGTACCCAATTCTGTATAGCTGCATAACGGTTTCGTACGATGGTGATGCAAAAAATGGCTAACAACAACTTGGAGGGCAACACTTTGAATGTATATGCGTTTATTGTTCGTACAGATAAGCCTGTGGGAACAAGAGAGGTTACTCGTGGTGCAGAGCTTAGCAGTACAAGTGTGGCACATAGACACTTACAAAAACTTGAAAACATGGGCTTGATAGAGAGAGACAACTACGGCAATTATATCCTAAAAGAGAAGTCATCAATTGATGGGCATGTGTGGATTGGCAAGAACCTTGTGCCTAGGTTGATGTTTTATTCTCTCTTTTTTATAGGCGCGTTTGCCGCGGAAGTAAGTATAATACTGCTTAGTTTTGTTATTGAGAGTTTAGTAGTTGAAGCGGGTTTTTTATTTGCAACTGTAATAACACTTGTTTCAATGTTGCTGTTTGTCATGGAAGGAGTAAAGTTGCATCGTAAGCTAAACCCTAAACGTGTAAAGAATAAATAATCAGTGCTTTATAGAACCTTATTTTTTATATTTATCAGTGTTTTCAGGTTGGTTTGTTGTTATCAACTGGTTTTGCTGTTATGAGTAGTCGGTTTGATTTTGTGGTAAAGGTTTGGTTTGTGTATCCTCCGTAGATTTGTTTGATGTTAAAGCCTGCTTTTGTTAGCGTTTCTTGTAGTTGATTTAATGTGTAGAGGTGTGTTGTGTGGTGGAATTGTTGGATGGTTTTGTTGTTTTTGTTTTTGATGATCCATAAATCGATGAGTTGTCTAGTTTTTGGGTTTATGTTGCGTTTTTGGAGGAGTAGAAAAGTTGGGTAGGAACGCCATTTGTAGAGGCTAAGAAGATATATAGTTATAAAGTTGGGGTGTTTTATTAGTGTGTGTATTAGGAGCCATGGAAGGTTTTTTATGGAGAGTTTTTTGTATTTTCGTCTGAGTTGTTCATAGTTGAAAACATCTAAGATAAGTATAGCGTCTTTTTGCAGGGTAAGGTGGAGTTCTTTTAGGCTTTTTAGGTCGGCTTCTTTGTTTTTTAGGTATGCGAAACTGTTATCTATGCTTAGGGCGGTAGTAAAAGTTTTTTCTTTAAAGGGTAAATGTTGAAAATCGGCTTGTATAAAATGGGATTGACTGTGGTGTTGTTTTGCGATTTTAAGTAAAGTTGTAGAGATGTCTATACCTATAATGTTGTAGGCTTCTTTTGTTAGCGGTATGGTGTGGCGTCCTGTGCCGCATCCTAAATCTAGGATCCAATTTTCATTAGAGAAGAGATTGTTTTTTATAAATTGTACTTGTTGTTTAGTAGGGCCTTTGTTAGCGATTTCTTGCCAATATTTGCCCATATCGTCAAAAACGTTTGGTTGTATCTGTTTCATCTCTAGGTTTATTTTGTGTGAAGCTTAATAATAATGTTTTTAACATAATAACATTATAATATAAACTGGTGAGAGTATTGGCTGAGAAGCGTCAATGGCAGCATGTTTACATGATTTTGAAGCTCTCAGAGATGGGTGCGTATCGTAGGATTACAAAGGTATCTACGGATTTTTTGGCTGAAAAACTTGGAATTTCACAGCAAACGGCTTCGCGTTATCTTATAGAGTTAGAGCGTAAGGGATGGATTAAACGTGATATTACACCTGAGGGCAGTTTGGTAAAAATTGACGAACCTGGTGTTCGTGAATTGTTAAAGTTATATTCGAATCTTAGGGGAGTTATTGAGACGGCTTATCCACTCTCTGTTACTTTGGAGGGAACGGTTTTTACAGGTTTAGGTGAGGGAGCGTATTATGTTTCAAAGGAGAATTATCGTAAACAAATTGTAGAAAAATTTGGGTTTGAACCTTTTCAGGGCACTTTGAATCTTAAATTGACAAGTGATTACGACGTTAAAACACGTTTAGAACTAGAGGCATATCCAGCTATTGATGTTGAGGGTTTTAAAAGCACTGACCGAAGTTATGGACTTGTAAAATGTTATCCGGCAATAATTGACAACAAAGTAAAAGGAGCTATAGTAATTGCCACACGTAGCCATTATGATGTTTCAGTTATAGAAGTTATAGCACCAACGTATTTGCGTAAACAATTAAATTTAAAAGATGGTTACAAAGTAAAAGTAGAAGTATACACTTCACCTATCACTATATCCACTAACGCTACTAATGCTACTACTTTTGTTACGACGGATAAGAGTAATTAACGGTATATTGTTTTTCTATGGCAGACCTATGTTTTGAGGCTAGAATGTAACCTGCGATTAAACCAAAGACTAAACCGCCTATATGGGATAAAATGTTAACTCTTTCACCCATGTTCATAAGTAGTAAAAAGCCTGCAAACATTAAAGCTCCCAAAATGGATTGACGAGCAAATTTTCTGTCATATAGTATGCAAGCTCCAAAGAGAGCAAATATTGCCCCTGAAGCCCCCACAGAGAGGTAAAATGGTCCAGAGGCTAAAGTTAGCAAGTTACCAGTTAAACCACCTATTATGTATATACCCAAGTATTCAGGTAGAGAAAACATTTCTTCCGCTCTTAACCCAAAGATTAACAGAAACATCATGTTACCGGCGATGTGCATTAAATCAGCATGTATAAACATAGCTGTAAATAGTTGATAGTAATAAGGAAAACCAACGTCTAAAATTAGCCCGTTTGCTTGACCCAGTGATTCTGCTACAGAATTAGATATTTCAAAGGCGTTCCCGCTGACAATAGCACAGTAAATATAGAGAACAATATTTAGGGCTATTAAAACGTATGTGATTTTGTATCTTTGAGAGCTTTTAATATTAGGTTTAAGGAACATTTGGGAATTTCTCAACTATTTTTTGTTTAATCTTTGAGGAGCTATCTAAAGCATCTGCTTCAAATTTGCCAATTCTAACAATCTGCACAATTGAATTGTGAGTTTTAAGATAAATGTCTACCTCTTGAGCCATTTTATCTTGATCATGACCTAAGGCAATGATATCGGGTTGGATTTTTGTCACCACCTCATTTATAGCCATGTTTTCAAAACCTAAAACGGCGAGGTCTACAACTTTTAGAGATTCCACCAAGACTCTTCTTTGTCTTTCAGGCATTATAGGTTTTTGTCCCTTAATTTGCTCAACAGTGTTATCTCGAGCTATGATAACAACAAGTTTAGCATTTTCTCCACCAGCACGTTTGGCTTCCTCTAAGAACTTTACGTGTCCTAAATGTAGCAGGTCAAATACGCCACTAGCGAGAACTATTTTTCGGTTTCCGTTTTTCTGGTGGGCCACTCAAATTTCACTGCTCCAAGGAGTCTTAAAGCGTCAAGTAATCCCTCACAATAAGCTATAGAGGTTAGACTTGTTTCAAGCTTACTGCTTGACTTATAATATTTTGCATCAGCCAAATAATCACGAACATAAGACACTAAATTTTCAATATCCTCACTATTTATGTTTATAGGAGCAGTGTTTTGCTGCATAGTTTCTAACACAAATTCTGCTGAGGCAATATATTTACTAGTTAAAGTTTCAAGACTCATTTAAATAACCTCTTAAATTCAACAGGGGCACTGGCAAAGGCAATTAAGGCTTCAACTTCCATAAAATGCAAATCACCTGGAAAAATTAAACTATAAGGGGGCATACCAAAGTCGAAGTCAACTAAATTTTTAACAAAGTCTGCTTTTAAAATTGGTTGACTATTACCTGCCCTAGCAACGCCTAGAGCTATGGTGTCTTGGGTAACAATGTTTTGCTGTTTTTGCTGCTCAACATTTTGCAAGGTTTTTATTGCCTGATTAATAGTTAAGTAACGGTTCTCAGGTTCTCTTAAATCAAGAAGACACAGTGTGTGTAGACCTAATTTTTTGTTTTGCGCTATAACATTATAGGGTGTTTGAGCAAGAGTTTCAGGGAAGGGAACGGTTACAGTTTTGCCAAATTTGTAATTGTGAAGACCTGAGAGGCTAACTATGGCAGACATTATAGATATGCCATGCACAATACGTGTGGGCACACCATTTTTTTGGGCATCTATTCGCAATGTTACATGGGTTGTTGCAATAAAGGGGTCGCCGGGGACTAAAAAGACGGTTTTTCCTATACGAGATGCTTGGAGAATTTGTTTACCGTTTTCTTCTTCAAGGGTTTGACGTGTGATAAACTGTATTTTTTTGTTACAGAGCTCTTCTAAATGCTGCAGGTTAAAATCGGGCATACGGCTGGTATATGTTTCCATAAATATGGTGTCAGCTGTTTTAAGTTCTTCTAAACCCTTTAAAGTAATGCCGTATTCATCATTTAAGCCTAAGCCTACAAAGACAAGTTCCTTCATCATGTTACACATAGGTATGTTTGGTTTAAAAAATTAAAACATTTGCGTTTTTATGATTTTAACTGTAAAAGGAGAGCGGGGTTTGCACTAAAACTTTATATCGTCTATCTGGGATTTGACAGGGACTGGGGAGCGCCACTTGCGAGGAGAGTGTATACGTTGTGTTTTAATTGTAGGTGATGGCATAGCTGATTTGCCATTACAGGAACTGGGCTTTAGAACGCCAATAGAGGTGGCAAACGCAAAGTTTATGGATGAGCTAGCCTGTCGTGGTGTTTTAGGTTTGCTTGATCCTATAGCACCAGGCATAGCACCGGGGAGTGACGCGGCGAATTTGGCTTTTTTGGGTTATGACTCTGAGCTTGTATGCAAGGGTCGAGGATCGTTTGAGGCTGCTGGAGCAGGTTTGCATGTTGGCGCAGAGGATTTAGCGTTTAGGTGTAATTTTGTTACTGTTGATAAGAATTTATGTTTAATTGATGAGAGAGCAGGAAGAATAAATGATGCTGAAGCGAAGGTTTTAGGTAATGCTGTAGAACAAATTCGGCTCAAGATGCACTCAGATGTAGAGGTGTTTTTTAAACAGGCATTGGGTTTTAAGGGCGCACTAGTTTTACGAGGGGAACGGCTTTCTTGTAATGTTTCTGCAGTTTTACCTAATATGGGAGGAACCGTTGGAGCAGTTGCACCTTTGGATGGTTCTTTTGAGGCAAAACACACAGCGGATGTGTTAAATGAATTTATACATTTAACTAATCAAACATTGAGGGATCATCAGGTTAATGTAGAGAGACAGTTGGCAGGTAAAATGTCTGCAAATGCTGTTTTGCCGTGGAGTGGGTGTGGGCGACCAGATATGGCGTCTTTTGGAGAAAAGTATGGTTTAAAAGCGTCCTGTGTTGCCGCCGCTAGTTTAATTAAAGGTATAGGCAGGTTTAGCGGTATGGATGTTATAGATGTTATAGGTGCAACAGGAGACCTTGATACAGACACATTAGCTAAGGCAGATGCGGCGCTCTCTGCGTTAAAGAGGGGTAATGATTTTGTGTACATTCATGTAGAAGCAGCTGATGAGGCTAGTCATGATGGGGATGTTAAGGGTAAAATTGCTATTATTAAAAAAATTGATGCCCTAATAGGCAGAGTTCTTGCAGGAGTGGATCTATCAAATACTGTAGTGGTTTTGGTGTCAGATCATGTTTCATCCTGCAGGTTTAAGGCACATACAGGAGATGCTGTACCTGTGTGTTTTGCAGGAGGCAGTGTTGTTTCCGATGGAGTAAAAGGGTTTAGTGAGCGTTTAGCCTATAAAGGGGGATTGGGGCGTATTAGGGGTAAAGACATAATGCCCATGGTGTTAAATTACATGGGTAAACCTGAAAAACTTGGCTGGTAACGATATGAGGCCCATCTCAAGCTTAGTGAAAGATCATATTAGAAACCTTAAACCGTGTGTTCACGGAGGAGAGGTTTTAGATGCTGCATACAAAAGTGGAGTTAGACGTGAAAACCTTTTAGATTTTAGCTCCAGTGTTAACCCTTTAGGTACTTCTGTAAAGGCGTTAGCTGCAGCGGAGGCAGCATTTAATCAAGTTGCAGCTTATCCGGATTCTACTTCATCAGAGCTACGAGAGGTCATAGCAAAGCATTACAGTGTTAGAAAAGAGAATATTGTTGTTGGCAATGGTTCTACAGAGCTTATATATCTTTTTACAGAGATTTTTCTCTCAAAAGAAGACAAAGTTGTTATGGCGGCACCTACATTTGGTGAATATGAGGGCGCAGTACGAAAAACAGGCGCTAACATTTGCTTTATTAAATCAGGAGAGGACCAAAAATTAGATGTTAACACCTTTATTGAAGCCATGAAAGACGCAAAAATGGTTTTTATTTGTAACCCAAATAATCCCACTAGTCTATTAACGCCCATAGAGGATTTGACACGTATTTTAGATACTGCCTTAGAGCATAGTGTTCTAGTTTTTTTGGATGAGGATTTTTTAGAGTTCGTAGAAAATGAGCAGTCATTTTCCATGATTAGCCATATAGAAAAGTATCCTAACTTGTTTATTTTACGCAGTTTTACTAAACTGTTTGGTTTAACAGGTCTGCGTGTAGGATACGGTATTGCATGCCAAGAAATTATTGACGTGCTTATGTGTACAAAGATTCCATGGAATGTTAACTGTTTAGCACAGGCCGCCGCAGTGATTGCCTTAAAAGATGAGGAACATTTACAGAGGACACGCCAGTTAATTTGTGAAGAGAAAGCATATCTGCAAAAAGGGTTAAGCAACATTGAAGGGTTTAGGGTTTTTGCACCTGACGCAAACTTTTTCTTTATAGACATTCGTAAAACGGGTTACACCGCAGCAGAGTTAACGCAAAAACTATTACAGCAGGGCATTATGATAAGGGATTGTAGCAGTTTTAAAGGGTTAGATGCCTATTATATTCGCATAGCTGTTAGGTTACATCAAGAAAATGTGCGGTTACTACAGGAGCTAGGTAAAGTATTATAAGATAATAAGTCAATGTAGCAGTAAATGTTTCCCTTAGACTATACCCTATTTACCGACGCGGTGTTCATATTTATTTTAGCGTTTCTTTTAGACATTGTCTTAGGGGAAATTCCCGATAGAATACATCCAACTATTGGTATAGGTAAAGTTATAGGTTATTTAAGGCCTAGATTGAAAAATAAAAATGCGAAAATAGAAAAAATCAACGGAATACTCCTACTTGTCGGAGTAGCGTTTCTTGCCTCAGCACCAGTGTTTTTAGGTCTTTTTGCTATTAGAACCTATACCAATTTAATACCATACATTGGCTCAATACCACACGTCAATTCAATACTCTACATTATTGTAGGAGCCATACTGTTTAAGTCCACTTTTGCAATTAAATGCATGCGCCACTACACAGTGCCAATTGCCAAAGCCCTTAAAGCTAACGATTTAGAAACCGCACGCAAATATCTACCCTATATTGTTCGTAGAGATCCCAACAGTCTTACTGCAGAACAAATTACCTCTGCAACCGTTGAGTCCATAGCAGAGAGCACAACAGACGGTATAACGGGTCCGTTTTTCTTTTTTATGTTTTTAGGAGTCCCAGGAGCATTTATTTACAGAGTAATTAATACTTTGGACTCCATGGTAGCCTACAAGACACCTGAATTACGTAATATAGGCTGGTTTAGTGCAAAAATGGACACCGCCGTTAACTATATACCCGCACGTTTAACAGCTCTATTAATGGTCATAGCCGCAGGTTTAGCAGGTGAAAACGCTAAAGAAGCCTGGCGCATTTTAAAACGTGACAAAAACAAAACGGCATCACCTAATGCAGGCTACACCATGGGTGCTATGGCCGGCGCATTAGAAACACAGCTTGCAAAACCTGAACATTACGCTCTTGGCGACAAAGGACCCATAAGCCCAGACGACATATTTAAAGCCCTACAAATAATGACCATAACAGCCATACTATTTGGACTAATTCTAATTATCCTACCAATAACAACCATAAAAATCATCATGATAATCACCGCTTGATACGTGTTTATCCACAAGGTGACTGACAGTAAACAATAAAAAGAGTAAAGATCAGTACAGTCTCGGATTACATGTTTGTGGGGTTTGGAGATAGTTTGAGGGGTAAGGGAGAGCGTGCAAAAATTAATTGCTCTCCAAGCCTTTCCACCAACCGAGATTGTCTGTAACTGTCTTTTTTCTTTTTCCTCAAGGTTAGAGGGCTTTGAAAGCCTCAGACCATTCGGTATATTTTGTTAGCATACTAAAGCTAACACTTGGTTTGCGATCTTCGAGGATTTGGCGGAAATCAGCCATAGTTAGAGGTCTAGGTTTTGCAGTTTTATCATGTGCTTTACCAGACTCAAAGAATTCACCAATTAAACTAAGCTGTGCAGACTGGCAAACATCGCGAATATCACTACCGGAGAAACCCTCAGTTAACCGTGCCAGCTCAGGTAAGTCTACGCCGGCTTCAATAGCTAGATTGCTAGAGTAATGTTGTAACATGTTACACCTTGTGGAACTGTCAGGCAGAGGAACCAAAATACGTTTTTGGAACCGTCGAATAAAGGCCCAGTCAAGATCCCATGGCTTGTTAGTTGCACCAATTATATAGATATGGAGATTTTTACCTTTATCAGTGATGCCGTCCATTTCTTTTAAGAATTGATTCTTTACGCGAATTTCTCCACCGACCTCATTTGAGTGAGTGCCCATAAGAGAGTCTAACTCGTCAACAAACACAATAGCAGCCCTGCCCTCGTTAGCGCATTTGCGTGTAGCAGCAAACAATTTGGCAACATTTTGTTCAGCCTCACCTAACCATTTAGACATAATGGAGGCAGCGTCAATACTGTAAAAGTTTGCATCAATTTCTGTGGCTACCGCTGCCGCAAGAAGAGTTTTACCACATCCGGGAGGTCCATAAAGCAAAATGCCTCTAGGCCAACCTAGAGGAAACAGGTCAGGACGTTGTACGGGGTAAACAATAGCTTCCTTAACAGCTTTTTTAGCAACATCTAAACCAACTACCTGTTCCCAGTTAACCATAGGACGTTCAGTTACTATAATTTCGTCATTATTAGGTTTAGCAGAACCGTCATTCTCTAAAGTCGCCGCACCTCCACCTGCAGCATCAGAATCGGCCTCAGCGCGCATCTCAGAGGAAGACACAACACCCTGTAACGCCTTTATCCGCTCCTGATACGCAATTGCACGCTGAACATACACTTTGTTTAAACCATATTCTGGATATAATTGAACAAGCTGTAGAAGACTCTCTATTGCCCTCTGATAAAGAGTAATAGCTCTACCCTTTTGACCTTGCTTATCCATTCTAACAGCATCTAACGCATAGGCTGTTGCAGCCTTTTCCAATTCATGAGAAGCACTCATTCTTATTTCTCCCCCACAGTTATTATTGTATCATCTTATTCGGGTGGTTTTAATTCTAATTTTATTTTACCCTGAGTTCCAAGATTCTCAAGGGCGCGCTCAATTTCTTTATCAGTTGTCTTAAGTTCACTTGAACACCGCGAAAAATCAAGTTCACCATCGCAACTGCGCACATATTCAAGAAGCGCCTCTTCAAGAGTTCGCTGTTTAGAAGCAGGCTGCTTAACTTCCATGGTAATCTCTTTTACCTCAGATTTATATGAGATTAGAGTTTTTGAAACGTCAAACCCGGACTCTTTAACCTCTTTGGCACTAAACATCTCAGAAGAAGATGCTGCCAATGCAACACGCTCTCTAGCAGGTGCCACTGGAGTTTTAACAGAAGACGTAGGGACAGAAACAGGGGGCTCAGGTAAATCTTGAGCAAGCTTTTGCGCCATAAAAGCAGACACTTCTTTGAGAATTTCTGCACCGCCCTCAGTTTTTTGTCCAACAGGAATAACAGACCCATCGGTATTTAATTTTGTAACATGAAGTGTCTCTTGGATAGTATTAGTAACATTATTCAATTCAGCACTAACATCAGGTAAAATTTGAAACAGACCTGATGATGCATCTCGGAGCAACTTTAAAGTTGGCCCCATATCAAACATGGCATCATTTAACTCGCGAAGAGTTTCAATGCGAAGAATAACGCCTTCAATATTTAACTGCATACCATAGATAAGCTGTCCAACACGACGAACCTCAGCTAGTTCTGCAGCATAAATGGAAGCTTTTTCACGATTATTTGCTTTTGATGCATCAACACAGATTGAAAAAAGACTGCGATCGCGCTGTTTCAAACGAAAGTTAGTCTGTTCTAACTTGTTTTTCTGAATTTGAAGAGTATTAATAGTTGTAGTGGCAACATCACGGATAGAAGGAGATGATTTTTTTGTTCCAAAGTCCATATTTCTCTGTCTCCTCCTCGTAATGTTAACACACTATTAAAGGCCAGCTTTACCGATTTCTTTTACGTAGACAACAACAGGTGGCTCGGGTAGGTCAGCAGAGGGAGCAGTATTATTGTTATTAGAAGTGGAAGTCAAAGACCCTGATGTAGAGACAGGTTTTTGTTGAGTTGTTACAGTTTCAGCGTAGACTTTGTTTGCTTTAGGCAAAGTTGATGGGTCACCAATTAGTATACTGGAAACTTTGCTCTTTATAAGATCATAATCAGTTTTCTCAGTAGTTGCACGTCTTAGGCTGTCTTGTAGCAAATTAAAAGCTGTCTGATAGGTCTCTTCACCTACTTGACCAATTTCATGCTCAAGCTCAAGATTAGCTATGGCGTAACTTAGAGATTTTATTTCTTCCTCACAGCGAGCAATTTCTACGGAGGCTTCGTCAATTATAACTTGACCGTCCTTCTTTAGCTGGTTTAAAACACCTTCAAAGCTATTATGTAATTCCTGAAATAGGTCAGGAGCAATTTTCTGTTTATCATGTAAATCTTTTACGGCTTGATCTTTTCTCCAAAGTAAAGGAATTTGATCACATAACATGTTAGCCTGAGATTTAATTTTAGAAACAAATAAAATATCAGATCCATCATTAAATCTAAAGTTTTCCATAGATTGCTTGGAAAATTGACCGCCAGAAAACTCTACAAATACAGCATCGAATTTACCGTTTGGATCCAATGCAAAGGAGGCAACTTTACCGATTACTTTGCCATATTCATTTTTAATGGGTTTACCTAAAGAAAGAAAAAGATTGGAGGTGGACATTTTATTATTTAACTCCTACCTTCTCAATATCCTTCAGTTGTTCTTTCTGCTCTAGCAGGCGTAGTAGTTGACGGCATTCCAGGTGGCAGATCGGGGAATTTGTCTTTGACTTTCTGCTCTGCAACAGTAGCGGCTTCTGTTAGAATCTTTGCAGCATCTTCAGAGACGGCATCAAAGTTCAAAGTCATACCACTGCCTTGACCAGCTTCGAGCATAATTCCACTTAGTAAGTCACCAACAGCACCTAATTCATTTTCAGCCTCAGGCATTACACTATTTAAACCACTTCTTACATTACGTAGTACACCAACTGCTGGACCTAATGTAGACACTACATCACCCAAGTCAGATACTGTACGTAACCGTAAAGTAATTTGTTCAAGAGCAAGCTTGGCATTCATAATCAATTTAGACATTTTACGAACTTCAGCGAGCTCATTTGCGTAAACATTTGCGCGTGCACTGTCATGTTTAGTGTACGCATCAACAATTTTTGCAAATATAGCACGATCTTTTTGTGTAAATCGCTCATTGGCTTGATCTAACTTCTGAACTTGAAGATCAATACGACGGGCTGCAGAGTCCAATCGTGGTTTTAGTGGTACTGGCGGTTTTACCGCGTCTTTTATTCGGTCTGTAAATGGAGACTCGTCACGCTTACTATCCCATTTTTTAGCAAATCTTTCGGACAATTAATTTTTCCTCCTAAAGTAAATTGTAACACACCTAACAGGACAAAGGTAAAAAAGCATTATAATATGCACGTATATACGTGGGTATATACAAGTTGTCAAAAGTTCCATGAACATTAACTAAATCATTTAAAAATAACTCAATACATGCAAGTTATTTATACAAAAAAGTGTAAGCTACATTAAAAAGCTACAAACCACATTTACAACAAAAAGGTGAACAAACTATAAGCAGATCAAAAACTTTTGCAATAATAGCCATACTAGGCTTCATCATAGGTGTAATTGCCCAACTCACAGTAGTTTATATCGTGCCAAAACTAAGCACCGCCTTAGCATCCCTAAACGGCCTCACACAATACATACTAGCAGGCATCGTAGGCGCAGCCCTAACAGTACTACTAATAGTAATATGGGCACACATAACAGGGAAAAAAGACAACTATTACTAAACACCAACTCCCAACTTTCCTCTTCTTCAACGCTTTCTTTATCAGAAAACCATTAACCACTGCATACAAGAGGAAATACAGACCTAACTTTTAGTTTCTATATCAAACGGTACCTAAAAATTTTATAATTACATGCATTGTACAACTGTAAAAACCTAACCCGGCTGAACCGGAACCAAAACTAGTTTTTTGAAATTAGAAAAACATAAAACATTCACTATAGCATTTGAATCTGTGGGTTCAAATGACAAC
>WQSY01000040.1 GCA_009787585.1 Candidatus Bathycorpusculum sp.
TTTACAGAATATTTTTGTTTCTTCATTATGCAAACTCTCTGATGTTATTATGTCGCATCAGATATTTAAATTCAAGTGCTTTAGTGTTAGTGCTGTAGTAGGACGATTTGTTATTCTAAATCGTTGGATATGCATAAGATTGTTTTTGGTTTGCTCATGAACGTGTTAGAATTTGGGTGCAAACTATTTTGATACATGACCTAAAAACAAGGCGCTTCATAACTGGCTGTAACCCTGTAAAATACTTGCAACAGCTCTTAACGCTATAAACTCTTCTTGTAACGTCAAGTTATTTCTTGAAGTCACATGGAAAAAAAGCATTCATGCGTTTGACGTGTAAACACCGTTTATCTATCTATCGGTGAAGACTCTCAATTCTTGTATGTGTATTAGTAAGATTAATGTAAATTTTTATATACTTTGGTATTTCTGTATCGACATCATGTTTACATTATTGTGGTTTGGAGTGGAGGTGATTTTATGGATAAAAAATTAGTGGTTATTCCCTTGTCGATTTTGTTATGTGTTACTATGCTTGCAAGCCTTGCACCTCAGGTCATTGCACAATCAACAGGTACAAACGAACTAGCAGACACAAACCAGCCAACAGTAACACGAGGAACTATGGCCTACGTATCAAAGGTGGTTGCGTATGCAGGATTTGTTGACTTGCCAAACAACTTCTTATACTCTTTCGATAAATTCAGTGTGTTTCTTTATTATGGCTCAAGCAGTTATGGTAAGATTGTTGGTCAAATGAATGCAAAGGTATCTTCGGGGTCAGTGTTAGTCGTGAGAGCTGCAATAGAAACAAATGCTGTATCTTCATGTACAATGAGAGTCTACGTCAGCACAGACAACAGCAACTGGACTGAATTAGCGAGCAAGACAGTTAATTCACAATCTCTCACAGATTTCACATACACCAACGTACCAAACTTTGAGTACATAACAGTTGTGGCAAATAGCAATCCAGGTGCCCTATATGTTGATGGAGCTATCACATATTAACCCTAAATAACCCACAACAATCAACCCCGTTTTTATTTTTGCTTTCACATTTCTGTTTTAAGGATTGCAACAATAATCATCAGCCAAAAATGTCCTTCAACATTTGATAGACCCTCTTTTTAAACAGAAATTCTCATTTGTGGGTAAAACGATTAGTGCATTTTGTGTTTTGCTTATATATCCTTTATAAAGTGTATATAAACAAAAAATTGCTAGTCGATTACGGTACACAAGCACAAAATTTCACTCGTAAGATACTAAAAGATGGTTGATTAGTATATAGTGTTAGTGAGTTATGTGTGTGTGGGGTAGTTGTTGTTGGTGGTTTTAATTGTGGGAGGGGGTGGTGGTGATAACTTTTTTTAGGGGGTGTTTTGTTTAGTGTTATTTGGTGTGTAAAAAGTTTGGGTTTGTTTGTGTTTTGGTGTTGTGTGTGTTTGTTGGTTGTTGAAAAGTTAGTGAGGCTACGTTTTTTAGGGGGGGTAGGTCTATTTTGGGGTGGTTTGCCCCGTTATTTTGTCATTTGAGGCTTGTTTTGGGCTTGTTTTGTTTTTCTGGATGGGGTATCTTTTCCGTACTGTTTTGCATTTTTGATTTATCGGTAACCTGTAATTTTATGCTAATTTTCTTTGTCTAGTTGCCTGTTTAAGGTGTTAAAAAGTTATCATGGTCTGATGGTTGTGGGGAAACTTTTTTTTACGCGTTGTTATGATCTAAAATTAGTTGTGTGAGGTAATCAAAGGAAATAGAAAAATGGTCGTTATGTTTTTTGTGTTATTGTTTTAAATGTTTTATGTGTTTAATGGGCGTTGTTTTGTTTGTGGTTTTATGAAAGTTTGGTTAAACACACTGTTTAAACAAAACTGTTATAACAAAGTTTATAAGTATGCTTTGGAGACTTGTTTGTGCTCTCAGCAATCATAGGAGAAATTTTTTCACGTGAGAAGGACCTGCTTAACAAGAATTCGCATTTGCCAGTTTAACTTGATTGGAGATGTTTTAGTATGACCGAAATACAGAAAGAAGATACCCACTTATTATTGAAGGCCTTTTTCAACGACAAAGGCCTAGTAAGACAGCACCTTGACAGCTATAACGAATTTATCGATCACGGCTTACAAGAAGTCGTAGGAGAAATAGCTGAAATCCCAATTGAAGTTCCTGATAACCCCTATAAAGTAAAACTAGGCCAAATATGGGTAATTGATCCTCAAAGTAGAATAACAGGTCCATACGTAACTGAGGTAGATGGAACAAAACACGAAATACATCCAATGGAAGCCCGTCTAAGAAATCTCGCTTATAGCGCACCTATAGCACTTGAAATGACCCCCGTTATAGACGGCCGCGAACAAGACACTGAACTTGTCTATATTGGAAACATTCCAGTTATGCTGAAAAGCAAACTTTGCCTGCTTAGCCAACTCTCACGTGAAGAACTAGTAGCCGCAGGTGAAGACCCAGATGATTCTGGCGGATACTTTGTCGTAAACGGCTCTGAACGTGTAATCGTAGCTATGGAAGACCTAGCACCAAACCGTGTAATTGTCGACATAGACGATAAAGGAACTAGCCCAATTTACCAAGCAAAAATCTTTTCAACAACAGTTGGATTCCGCGCAAGAATAGAATTAAAACTAAAATCCGACGACGCCATATACGTAACAATGCCTGGCGTACCAACAGAAATCCCATTTGTTGTTATCATGCGTGCGTTAAGCATGGAAAAAGACAAAGACATAGCAGAAGCCGTAAGCCTAGACAAAGATATTCAAGCACAACTAGCCGCTTCTTTCGAAAAAGCAGTCGGCGTCGATGCATCCTCTGATGCTGTTCTCTTCATCGGCAATCGTGTCGCCCACGGCCAAGTTGAAGAATACAGAATTCAAAAAGCTGAAACAGCTATCGACAAAAACTTTTTACCACACATAGGCAGAAACGACACAAATCGAAAAGAAAAAGCCATATTCCTAGGTGAAATGGCCTACAGAGTAATACAACTAAAAATGGGCATACGCCAACAAGACGACAAAGACCACTTCAAAAACAAACGACTACGCCTCGGCGGCCCATTACTTGCTGACCTTTTCCGTGTCTCCTTCCGTAACTTGACACGAGACATCAAATACCAACTTGAACGCATTGGCGTTAAAGGATCCATAATCACAGTATCTGCCGCAGTAAGACCCGGCATAATCACCGAAAGATTCCAACACGCCCTAGCAACAGGCAACTGGGGCAGAGGAAGAGTCGGCGTTACACAATTACTTGACAGAACAAATTACATCTCAACCCTTAGCCATCTAAGACGCCTTCAATCACCTCTAAGCCGAAGCCAACCAAACTTTGAAGCCCGAGACTTACACCCAACCCATTGGGGCAGACTTTGCCCAAACGAAACCCCTGAAGGCTCAAACTGTGGCCTAGTCAAAAACTTGGCCTTATCTGCCACAATAGCTGTCGGCGTAAATCCTGATAGAATAAAACAAATCCTCTTCGAAATGGGCACAGTCCCCGCAGCAGAAGCAACATTTGACCAACGCATTTCAGGAGCCAAAGTTTTCGTTGACGGAAACATTATCGGCTATCATAGCACATCACAAGAAATGGTAAAAAGCTTCCGAGCAAAACGCCGCTCAGGCGCAATTTCAACAGAAGTAAACATTACATACTTTAACAAATCACAAACTTCCACAGAAGAAGTACATACAAACTCTGACGAAGGACGCGTAAGACGCCCTCTAATTATCGTCGAAAACGGCACACCCAAACTTCAACCAAAACACATCGAAAAAATTGGACTTGGCGAATGGGTATGGGAAGACATTGTCAAAGCAGGCTACATCGAATACCTTGATGCTGAAGAAGAAGAAAACGCCTTCATAGCTATATCATATGATGACATCAAACCCGAAACAACACACCTTGAAATAGCAACATATACTGTACTTGGTATTTGTGCATCAACAATTCCCTATCCCGAACATAACCAGTCACCACGTAACTCTTACCAAGCGGCAATGGCAAAACAAGCCCTAGGCGTTTACGGAACAAACTTCCACAACAGAACAGACACACGCAGTCACATTCTGCATTACCCACAAGTCCCCCTAGTACAAACAGAAAACATGGATGTCATGGGTTACAAACAACGCCCAACAGGCCAAAACTGTATTGTTGCAGTTCTTAGCTTTGAAGGATACAACATGGAAGACGCTATTATATTTAACCAAGCAGCAATTCAACGAGGCCTATTTAGATCCACTTTCTATCGTATATACGAAGCAGAATGCCGTCAATACCTTGGCGGATTAAAAGACAAATTCACAGTCCCCGAAGCCGGCACACGCGGTTTTCGAGGTGAACAATATTACCGCCTACTTGAACCAGATGGCATTATAAGCCTAGAATCACAAGTAGTCGGCGGAGACGTTCTAATTGGCAGAATCAGCCCACCAAGATTCCTTGAAGAATACAAAGAATTCGAAGTAAAAGGCCCCTCAATGCGCGACACTAGCATAGATATGCGCCCAAGCGAAACAGGCATTGTCGATGGCATATTTGTAACAGAATCTGGTGAGGGAAGCCAACTCGTCAAAGTTCGTGTACGCGACCAAAGAATTCCTGAACTAGGCGACAAATTTGCAAGCCGACACGGACAGAAAGGAGTAATTGGCCTAATAGTCCCCCCTGAAAACATGCCCTTCACTGACGAAGGCATAACACCTGATCTAATAATTAATCCCCACGCTATACCCTCAAGAATGACCATTGGCCAATTTATCGAATCTCTATCAGGAAAAGCCGCAGCAGCACGCGGAAAACCAGGCGATGGCACACCATTCTCAAATGAATCTCCAACTGAAGTTCGAAATAACCTAGTAAAATTAGGCTTTAGCCACACAGGCGGCGAAGTCTTCTACAACGGCACCACAGGCGAAAAATTTGTCGCAGACATCTTTGTTGGCGTTGTCTATTACCAAAAACTTCACCACATGGTCGCAGACAAAATTCACGCCAGAGCTAGAGGACAAGTTCAAATGCTCACTCGACAACCAACTGAAGGCAGAGCTAGAGGCGGTGGCCTTAGATTCGGCGAAATGGAACGAGACTGCCTTATTGGCCATGGCGCAGCTATGCTCCTAAGAGACAGATTACTCGAAGAATCTGACAAGTACACCTTATTTATCTGTGAAACATGCGGACAAATAGCTTACTTTGACATGAAACAAAGACGATATGTCTGCAAAATTTGCGACGAAAAAGTAAAAATTACACCTGTTACAGTATCTTATGCCTTTAAACTGTTACTACAGGAATTGCAGAGCCTCTGCATTACACCAAAATTAAAACTTAAGGAGAAAGCATAAACATGGCATCGGAAGAATTAATCCATAAAGTAGTTGACGCAATTTCATTTGGCTTAATCTCACCCAAAGATCTCCGAAAACAATCCGTTGTTGAAATCCAAACACCCGACACCTACGATGAAGACGGCGCACCAATCACCGCAGGTTTAATGGATGGACGATTAGGAACACTTGAACCCCGACAACGCTGCAAAACATGCGGAAACACCGCAGTCCGATGCCCCGGACACTTCGGCCACATCGAACTCGCCGTACCAATAGTCCATATAGAATTTACTAAAATCATCTCTGATCTGATAAAATCAACATGCCGTAGCTGCGGACGCATATTACTCTCTGAGGACGCATCCAAAAAGGCACGCCAAAAAATCGAAAGATATACTACACTACTTGGCACAATTCCTGATGACGTTTACAAAGAAATCATGACTGACATTAAAGCAAAACAATGCCCCTATTGCGCCTCTGCTCAATACAAAATCACCTTTGAAAAACCAACAAAATACGTCGAAGCAACAGAATTAGGCTCTGAACCCCTTACACCCAGCATGATCCGCGAACGCCTCGAACGTATAAGCGATGAAGACCTTGAAATTTTAGGCTTTAACCCAAATGTTGCCCGCCCCGAATGGATGGTTCTACAAGTTCTACCAGTTCCCCCCGTTTACGTTCGTCCCTCTATTACTTTAGAGTCAGGCATCCGCTCTGAAGACGATTTAACCCACAAACTTGTAGACATTATCCGAATTAATCAACGACTAAAAGAAAACATGGAAGCAGGTGCACCTACTCTTATTATTCAAGACCTTAGTGAATTGTTACAATATCACGTTACAACATACTTCAACAATGAAGCATCAGGTATTCCACCTGCAAGACACCGAAGTGGCAGAGCATTAAAAACCCTTAGCCAACGTCTAAAAGGTAAAGAAGGCAGATTTAGAAGCAACCTCTCTGGCAAACGTGTTGACTTTTCTGCACGCACCGTTATCTCACCTGACCCTAACCTAGACATAAACGAGGTTGGTGTACCACAAGATGTAGCTATGCGCTTATCTGTTCCAGAAAAAGTTACCGCTTGGAACATTGAAGAAATGAAAAAGTATGTAATTAACGGACCAGAAAACTATCCAGGCGCACTATACATTATCCGACCAGATGGTAAACGTATCCGTCTTGAATTCGTTGTTGAACGCTCAAAAATTGCCGAAGCCGTTGAAACTGGCTTTATAATTGAACGACACCTAAAAAATGGCGATATTGCAATTTTTAACCGACAACCCTCCCTTCACCGCATGTCTATTATGGCACACTACGTTAGAGTGTTACCATACAAAACTTTCCGTATGCACCTTTGTGTATGTCCACCATACAATGCAGACTTTGACGGCGACGAAATGAACTTACACGTTCCACAAAGCGAAGAAGCTCGAACTGAATCATTACTACTTATGCAAGTACAAGACCAAATTCTCTCCCCAAGATTCGGAGGTCCAATCATTGGTGCAATCAGAGACTTTGTTACAGGCGCTTACTACTTTACTAGAAAAGGCAATTATGTTAACCGCGAACAAGTAGACCGTTTGTTAACCACTACTGGTTACACAGGCGACTTACCTGAACCTGAAATAACAGAACCACAACCAATGTGGTCAGGTAAACAAATATTTAGCCTCTTTTTACCAAAAACTCTAAACTATGCATTGAAAGCAAACATTTGCCAAGGATGTAACAAATGTGAAGAAGAAAACTGCAAACATGATGCTTACGTTGTAGTGCATAATGGTCAACTGATTTCCGGTGTTATTGATCGACGAAGCATAGGCTCTGAACAATCAGAAAGCTTACTTCACAGAATCATTAAAGACTACGGAACACAAGCAGGAAGAGCATTCCTCAACAATATTACACATTTACTGAAACTTTTCATTTCAATGAGAGGATTTAGTTACACTTATGAACAACTAGTACTTTCACCCAAAGCACGTAGCCGTATGGCAAAAACGATGGAACGTACACAGAAAAAAATCGATGAACACATTGCCAACTTCCAAAACGGTACACTCGCACGTTTACCTGGCCAAACTTTGGAAGAATCATTTGAAATTTATGTTATGCACGAACTCTCAACAGCCCGAGACGAATCAGGCAAAATTGCCGACGAAGACTTTACACTGGAAAATGCAGGTATTGTTATGACTCGAACAGGTGCAAGAGGTTCCAGTCTTAACATCGGCCAAATGGTTGCATGTG
This sequence comes from Candidatus Bathycorpusculum sp., assembly GCA_009787585.1. Classification (GTDB taxonomy): domain Archaea; phylum Thermoproteota; class Bathyarchaeia; order Bathyarchaeales; family Bathycorpusculaceae; genus Bathycorpusculum; species Bathycorpusculum acidaminoxidans. The sequence continues at coordinate 7,635 of WQSY01000040.1, forward strand.
TTGGTCAACAATCAGTCAGAGGTAAACGTATCCTAAGAGGATATGCTGGACGTGCATTACCACATTTTGAAGAAAATGATCCACGACCAAAAGCAAGAGGGTTTGTGTATAACTCTTATCAAGCAGGTCTTGACGCAATTGAATTCTTTTTCCACGCTATGGGCGGCCGAGAAGGTCTAGTAGACACTGCTGTACGTACTCAACAAAGTGGTTACATGCAGCGTAGGCTCATTAACGCGCTTGAACACATAAGACTAGAATACGATAGCACTGTCCGCGATTCAGCTGGCGACATTATCCAGTTCTGCTATGGCGAAGATGGAGTTGACCCAGCAAAAAGTGACCACGGTAAAGCAGTTAACGTTAGCCGACTCATTGAACAAATTAAAATCGGAGAAGAAAAAGGAGAACCCGCACCAGCAGACTTTATCAAAAAACAACTTAAAACCGTTGAAGACCAACTTACCCCTATTTTACTTGATCAACTAAAAACCTCTCTTTCAAAGACCAAATTAACCAAAAAAGACGTAGAAAAAGCTACAACATTAACCGCTGAACAATATAAACGCGCTCTCATGGAACCCGGCGAAGCAGTTGGTATTGTTGCAGCACAGTCAATAGGTGAACCTGGTACACAGATGACCCTTAGAACATTCCACTATGCAGGTGTCAAAGAACAAAACGTCACTTTAGGCTTACCAAGACTCATCGAAATCGTAGACGCACGCAAAATTCCCTCAACACCTATCATGACCATATACTTAACAAACGAAAACGCAAAAAGCAAAGAAGGAGCCGTTGCAGTAGCACGAGATATCATATACACTTCACTTGAAAACATAGCATCAGCAATCTATGAAGATCCCGTTAAAGAAGTCATAATCGTCGAACTTAACCGTGCAATGATGACTGATCGCAGTATAACAATAGATGAAGCTAAAACACGTCTTGAAACATTAAACGCAACAGTATTAATAACCGATGATTCACTTGAAATCAAACCAAAGAAAACCGAAGCACTAAAACGTATGTTAACCAAATTACCTGCAGCACACATAAAAGGTGTCCCTGATATTAAACGAGTATTAGTCACAGAAGAAAGTGGCGAATGGGTAATTCGCACAGATGGCTCAAACCTTGCAAAAGTCTTAGAAGTTACTGGCGTTGACACCTCAAGAACAACAACAAATAACATTCATGAAATCGCAAAAACTTTAGGCGTTGAAGCAGCAAGAAAGGCACTAGTTAACGAAGCAAAGGGCGTACTGGAAGACCAAGGTTTAGATGTTGACGTAAGACACGTCATGCTAGTCGCAGACATGATGACCACAACAGGCGAAGTACAACAAATAGGTAGACATGGTATCAGCGGTAAGAAAGCAAGCGTCTTAGCTCGCGCCGCATTCGAAATCACCATTCCAAATATAGTAGAAGCAGCAGTTAGAGGTGAAAGTGATCCTTTAGCTGGCGTAACAGAAAACGTTATAGTTGGGCAGTCAATACCAATCGGCACAGGTCTAGTTGAATTGTACATGTCCACATTTGAAAGTCAAGAAAAAGATGGAGGAAAAACTGAAGCATGATAAATATAGATAAAGCAATTGCATTAGCCGTCAAAACTGGAAAAGTTTCTTTTGGAGCCCATTCGGCATTGCAAAACGCTAAAACTGGTAAGGCTAAAATGATTGTTTTAGCCTCTAACTGTCCAAAAGACATAAAAGACGATGTAGAATACTATGGTAAAATCTCAAAAATTCCTGTGGTAACCTATAAAGGCACTTCAATGGATTTAGCTGAAGTTTCAGGTAAACTGTTCATAATATCTGCCTTAAGCATCAGGGAATCAGGAGATTCAGATATTCTTAAACTAATAGAAACATCTGAAATTCAAGAAGCAATTGGAGGAGAGCAATGACAACCGGCATAAAAATCACATGCGACGAAATGCGTTATATCGCACTGTTTGAAAGTATAAGCGGCGCAAGCGTGAAAGACTGCATAATTGACGAAGAGCAAGGACGAGTAATTTTTATCGTAAATCAGGGCCAAGTAGGTGTAGCCATCGGTAAAGGTGGAAGAAATATTCACACACTTGAACGAATGACTGGCAAAACACATGAAATCATTGAATACAGCGAAGACCCCGTACAATTCATAAAAAACACCCTTAAACCAGCAGTAGTACGCGAAATTCGCGTCACCGAACGCACAGACGGAAAAAAAATGGCAGTCATCACCGTAAACCCAAAAGACAAGGGCGTTGCTATAGGCAAAAATGGCAAGAACGCTGAACGTTTACGCTTTTTAGCAAAACGGTACTTTGACATACAAAACGTTAGCATAACCTAGTTCAGCCAGCGAATACGGCTGACTAGATGCTAACATACTGCTTGTAACATAATTTTTCAAGCTACAACTATAAACCATTTATTCGGTCATTAATCATAGATTACTATGCTTTTGAATAGATAATTTTTATCTCTGAAATTGAAAATTTTATAACTTACATGTGCACTTTAATAAGTGGTAACAAGGGATGACAAGCAGTCCTGAGGATGAAATATATTCCATAATGTTTAGCTCCTTTAAGCATCCTATACGACGCAAAATTCTTCGTATGCTTGACTCTAAACCCATGTCTTTTATGGAGCTCGTAGAAGCACTTGGAATTTCAACACCAAATTTGACCTATCACCTTGAAAGCCTCGGTGATCTTCTCGCTAAACTGGATAACGGCCAGTATAAATTATCTGCCTTTGGTAAAGCTAGCGTTAACACCCTTAAAAGTGTAGAAGGTGTACCTAATGTTGAACCTAAACATGGTTGGTTTTTCTTAAAAAGACGTTCCATTTTTAGTGTAATGTTAATTACAATTATCGTTCTGGCAAGTTTTTCTGGTATACAATACTATCAAAACAGTCAGTTGTCAGAATCACAGAAAATTCTTTATGCAGAAAACCAACAATTGATGTCTTGGGGTATGGGAACAAATAAAGCTGCCAATTTTTTACATAACGTAACACACATTGATACCAAATGTTATACTGTTACCATGCTAAGTAACACTTTACAGTGGCGAACGGACTTTGGAGGAGTATCTGAAGAAGAGGCAACGTTTTCTCTTACAAGCAAAACAAGCAATTTGAACACGTTACTACGTTTTAGAAATGGTCACTTTTCCAGATATGAACTTGTTATGATTGAAAGCTATCCAATATCTACAATTAATGAACCTAACAATTTTCTTATAAATGCTCATTCAATTCTGTCAAATTATAAAACGTACTCCGGTGATGCTTACCTAACAGACATGCTAAACCTTTTAGGTAAAGTTGAATCAACTAAAAGTATAACCGTAATTGATGACAATATGAAACTTTGTGTCACCATTTCTGGCGCAACTGCAGAGTTGCTTTGGATGTACACTGAAAGCGATATAGATTACCAAACTAAAGGTTTACAAATGACTTTCCAAAACAACGTTTTAATTACTATGACTGATGGATATTTCCTATTTCAAAAAGGCGGTAGCAATATTTCTGTATCACAAGAAAAAGCAGTTACAATCGCAGAAAACTATGTAAAAACTTTAACTCAGAATATTGAAGGAAAACAAGTTTCAGGATTTAAAACACAACGACCACCTGTATCCGTTCAAATGGTACCTCATGCACGAGATAACTCTGTAAACCTGTATCCTTACTGGTATGTAGAGCTCCGTCTTGATATGATTTATGCTGGCGGAATAAACATTGTTGCTGTTGGCATCTATGCTGATACAGGACAAGTCGTAGATGCACAATTACAACGCGGAAGTATAGAATTCTAATCACAAACTTCTTTCTCTTTTTTTATGACCTATCAAACATGTTTGCAGTACAACTCATGATGAACAATAAAATATTGCCAGCAGATTGGGTTCTTAACTTTTTTGATGCTTATCATTAATGATTGTGCTAACACTTATATTACATAAAAAGTTCTTTAATTAAATCTTGGAGTGTTATAAATTGAGTTCCCCTTTCCATATTACAGATGACAATTTTGAAGAAACTATAAAAAATAACCCAATTGTTTTTGTTGATTTCTGGGCAACTTGGTGTGGTCCATGTCGAGCATTAGCGCCGACCATAGATGAAATAGCTCAGGAGTATTCTGGAAAAGTTTTAATTGGTAAACTCGATGTCGATAAAAATCCCTCTACCGCTGAAAAACTTCAAGTTCTCAGTATCCCAACGATGGTGCTCTTCAAAAATGGGCAAGAAGTTGAACGACTTGTTGGGCTATGTGTTAAAAAGAACATAACTGCTTTCATTGATAAGCATAGATCGTAAACTGTTTCTTTTTAGCTTTTCATTTTTTCATACATTTTTTCTAGGGTCCAACGAATGCTTGATTTCAATTCTTTTAAACGTTCGTCGTCAACATTGTGTATCACTATTTCTTGAATTGAGTCCTCTTCAGTTATAACGTTATAAGCAAATGCTTTGTTTACTTCTAATTGGTTGTTGCGCACCAACTCTTCATCTTTTTCTTTCATTTTAGTAAGAACTTTTTCTAACAAAAAGTTTTGAAACGGCGGCGTTTTAGCGTTAAACTTTTTACTCTCATCAGGCAATACACGTATAACGTCCTTATCAAAACAGATCAACGCTAATGTTTCATCATTCACGTTTTTTAATGGAAACACATTTTCTATATCATGATGTATCCCTACTGTTGTTCGAGGTGTTATTTGTGAGCGGGTATCCATTAAAGCTTGATTTGTATATTCTTGTTTTGGTAATGCTACCTCTTTTGGCAAATTTGGTGGCGGAATCTCTTTTAGATCTCCACGCTTAAACCCTTTTTCAAGAAGCATAGAGTTAACTATATCTAATGCTACCTGTGTCTCTTTGATTTCACTATTTAATGCTTCAAGTTGGTTTTCTAAACGTTTTTTAAACGCAATAAGAGCCTTCATTCTCTCCGGATCTAACGTCACAAATTTCCCTCATTACAATATCTTTGTTTGAAGCTTATCAGTTTTTAGCTTTTTACTCTAACTTATTTAACTGTAATTTGTTTAAGTTGACTTTGGTACATCGCTACTATTTCTTTTGAATTAGTAGCATCTTGTGGACTCTTGTCTGTACGATATTTACCTGTAAATCTTGGAAAACGAATAGCAAACCCGCTACTTTTACGTATAGCATCCATAGAACACGTGTGAATTGGACTTAACGTAACTTCTGCACCTAAAACTTCAAGAACAACAACTGGTTCAAACCAAACGTCAGCTTCCATCATTGACAAAACCCGTGTATGTCTACGAACAATAACATAACTCTGTAACATTTTATGTAAATCAGCTATGTCTTTTTCAGTAAAACCTGTACCACATTTTGTTGTAGTTTCAAACATGTCCTTCTCTGGATTATACGACGCCAAAAGTAATGCACCATATGCTCCTGCCCGTTTGCCCCTGCCATGAAACGCGCCTACTACAACTAAGTCACATGTGTCTGTCATCTCACTTTTGTAATCTCTCTTGTATTTTATCCATAGCCAACCGCGATTTCCTGCTTGATAAACGGAATCTTTAGTAATGGATTTACACATTAAACCCTCACAGCCTTCTCCTATGGCCTGTTCAAAAAAATCCTCCAACTCTTTGACGGTGTTAACTGTCTTTTGTGTAGCTATCTGCAACTGTACATTTTTGTTTAACGTTTCTTCTAAGGCAGCACGTCTATTTGTTAGAGGTTCACGTGTCAAGTCTTTGCCGTTAACAAATAATAAATCAAAGGCAAATAACGAAATTGGATACTTTTCAATTGCGTTCTCTATGCCATATTTACGTCGTCTATGCATAAGCTCTTGAAAAGGTCTCATATCACCTGTTTCTATATCCACTGCAACGCATTCAGCTTCAAAAATTGCTTCTCGCGCATTTACTTGTTTTTTAATCAACTCTATAACGTCAGGATATTGACTGGAAATGTTCTCTAGACGTCTGGAGTAAAGATTAACGATATTGGCTTGCTTATGCACTTGTATGCGTTCGCCGTCATATTTGTATTCAGCTAAACATTTCCCGTTAAACTTTTCTAAAATTTCCTCGGGTGAAGGCAACCTTTCTGCTAACATTGGACGTATAGGCTCAAAAACCATTATGTGCATATTTTTTACTAACTCTAAGCCCTCTCGTACAAGAATATCTGCTACTCTGCCTAGATCTGAGCAAATATTGTAAGCACGTTCAATTGATCCACGCGCGTCTTTATTGCCTCCGTATGCAATTGCTAACGCTTCTAATGCTGTCATGTCAGCAATACCTAAACGCAGGTTACCTGTAACTGTTCGTATTAGATATTTAGCTTCTTTAGGCGAGGCATCTGAGAGTAAACCCGCTAAAACTGCCGTTTTTGTGTCTACTGCACCTGAACCCGTTGTTTTCGCCATTTTATCAAGCGATTCATAAACGTGTTCAACAGTGAGCACTTTGGAGAAAAACGTTGATTGTTTCTTTTTGGCGAGCTGTATCTCTGTTGCTAGACCAAGATCGCCTGTTTTTTGAAGATCAGCTAATATTTCACTTTCTTTTCTCCCTGAGGCACGAATAAGCGCTTTTATAGCTAATTTCTCTGCTATACCTATTTCAATACCCATAAAATCCGGGTACAATTTACCCTGCGTAAGATAGATAATTTTAGCTACAACATCTTTAGACGTATTTTTCAACAAATCTACTAATATGTCTGTCATTTCAAGACGTTTAGTGGTCGCCTCAATTTTTCCGTAAGCATCAGCAATAATTGCATAGTCCATTCTTTTTTGCCTAATCTATATTGTTAGATGCCCTATAAGTACAACGCCCAAAAATAATGACCATATTGGTTCAAGTTTCCCAAATTGTAAATAAAAAGTGTTTAAGCATTTACTTGGACTTGCTTATTACTATTTTTTGTCTTTAAACGTGTTTAAACTAGATTAATTTTAGTAAAATTGCTTTAGCTGAATATAGTCTGTTTTCTGCTTGTTCATAAATGACACTTTTTGGGTTTTCAATGATCTCTGTTGTAATTTCATAGCCCCGGTGAATGGGCATGTCATGCATTATATAGGCACTAGAATTTCTGAGCAATTCAGTGTTAATTTGATAGGGCATCATTAATTTTATACGATTCTCTTTTTCTTTAGCATATTTTAGATCTGTAAAAAACTCCATATCTACCCATGTGTCAGTGTATACAAAATCTGCATTTGAAACTGCACTTTTCAGATCCAATGTGGACTCCCAAAAACCCGTTTTTTCAGCAGTATTTAAAAGTTCATTATCTCTTGAGGCCTCATTAAAAATTGGGCATACTGTTGTAATCTTTACCCCCGTCTTAGTGCACGCTTCAATTAGCGAATTGGTAACATTATTATGTACGCCAACGTAAACCAATTTTGCTCCTGACAACGTGCCTTTTTTCTCTTTTATAGTGATTAAATCCGCTATGGCTTGGCTGGGATGATATTTTTCATCACAGCCATTGATTACTGGAACATGACTATTTTTAGATATTTTATCTAAATCTGCATTGTAGAGTAGCCTTGCCATGATGCAGTCAACATTGCGCGATAGATAACCTATCTCATCCGATAGATCGGCCATTGCAAAATTTGTGGTTCTCCAATCCAAAAAAAGACCATGACCGCCAAGCTGCGTCATAGCTACCTCAAATGAAACTCTTGTTCTAGTAGACGTTTTTTGAAAAATTAACGCTGACGTTTTTCCATCTAGAGAGTTGACATATTTTTGAGGATAGTTTTTTATCGCTATTGCTGTATCAACTAATTGTATGAGTTCTTGATTAGGCAACTCTTTAAAGTTAAGTAAATGCATCTCTCAGCCTCCGATTGTTAAATTCTGCATAACCATTAGCAATTATAAGGTTTATGTACAATTCACATTGCTCTTTACGCATAACATAGTGTTGCTTCTTTCTTCAGCATGTTACTAACAACTTTTTGTACACTTTACCTTTTATACCTGTTAAACCCTGCGTATCCTCGGTTGAAAAATAAAGTTAGATAGACCACGATTTTAGAGTTGTTTACACGCTCCCTAACAAGGTGTACTGGTATTTTTAATAGATTTTAGTTCTTATTATTTTTGCATTCTTAAACTGAACATGTGCGCTACTAAATCATCAAATCAGACGTATAAAAACACAAAAATCATACAACTACGCCGATA